>JAJVID010000143.1 GCA_022072205.1 Acidobacteriota bacterium | reverse complement strand
GCTTTCGTTCGACGCCAACGACGGTCACTTTGACGTGCGCCTTGCGCCCGGCGACATCGGCAGTGAGTTTGAATTTGCCCGGCTTGCCGGAAGAGAAAGTCGCCTGCTGCGAGACGGTGATCGGCGCGTTCTTGTCTTCGTCCAAACCATCCCAACTCACATCCAGCCCGCTGATTGACGATCCGTCTTTGTCGTAAGCGACGGCGTTGAAGACTGCCTGCTGCCCCGTTTCGATGGTGATATCGCCGGGAAAAATCTGAACGCGCGCGATCTTCACCTCACGGTCTTGCTTGCTCTCAAGTACCTGCGGCTCGGGGCGTGGGCGAGGCGGCGCGCCTTCAAAATTTCCGGCGAGGGCGAAATTTAATTTGCGAATCACGATCTCATTCACAACTTCTCAAACCGCGAGTAGCGCAGCGCGCGATTCCCGGATTGCGCCGCCGCCCTGAAATCACTTGCCCGCCGCCATATCGCTTCTGCGTTTGATGACGTAAGCGCGGATCGCTTCGACTTCATCCGCCGTCAACCATTTGCCGAACGCGGGCATCCCGCGCGACGAATAATCGCCATCGAGCACAATCTCCTTGTACATTTTGAAGACCTCCGGCTTCGACGCCGGCAACGCGGCGACCAATCCTCCGCCTCCGATTGCGCCCACGCCGTGACAGACCGCGCACCATTGCGTGAACAACACGCCCCCACGATCAATCATCTCCGCTGTCGCTTTCGATTCAATCGGAGTCAATGTGGCCATCGAACGTTTTGGCAATGCGGCGAGTTGCTGTTTCGCATCGAGCGCGAAGGTCAACACTCTGCCGACGTTCTGCGTGTTGTTGTCCGTCAACGCGTAGCCGCCGACCAGCGCGTAGGCGCCGCCCCAACCAGCCATCACCGAAACATACTGGACGCCGCCAATCTCGTAAGTCATCGGCGAGCCGATGACGCCGATGCCGACCGGCGACTCCCAAAGCTTCTCGCCTTTGTCCGCGCTGTAGGCAACGAAGCGCCCGTCGGACGTGCCCTGGAAAACCAGATTGCCGGCGGTGGTGAGCGTGCCGCCGTTCCACATCATTTTGTACGGCGCGCGCCAGCGTTCTTTTTGCGCGACCGGATCCCAGGCCAGCAGATGCCCAGGCGACAATTCAGCCGGAGCGTCTTTCAACGGCCCGAAATCAACGCCAGTGTTCCACGCGCCAGGTCTGTATTTGAATTTCGCGTCAGGGACGTAAAGGCCCTGCACGTCCTGCGCCGGAATGTAGACCAATCCGGTCTGCGGGTTGAACGACATCGGCATCCAATTGTGCCCGCCGAGCGGCCCCGGCTTTTGAGCCGAGTACGAAGTCTTGTAACGAGCTTCGGGATTTTCAATCGGCCTTCCGGTTTTTTTATCAACGCCTTTCGCCCACGTGATTCCGACGTAAGGCTCGGCTGAGATCAATTCGCCAGTCGCGCGATCAATGACGTAAAAGAATCCGTTCTTCGGCGCCTGCATCAGGACTTTTCGCGCGCGACCGCCGATGTTCAGTTCGGCGAGGATCATGTGCTGCGTCGCCGTGTAATCCCACGTGTCGCCGGGCGTTGTTTGATAATGCCAGACGTACTGGCCGGTGTCGGGACGCAGCGCGACGATTGAAGACAGATAAAGATTGTCGCCACCCTGCGGGCTGCGAATCTGCTGATTCCACGGCGAGCCATTGCCGACGCCGATGTAAAGCAGATCGAGTTCGGGATCGTAAGCGACCGAATCCCACACTGTGCCGCCTCCGCCCATCTTCCACCATTCGCCCGTCCAGGTCTTCGCGGCTTTTTCGAGCGCGGACGATTCAAACGGCTTTGATGGATCGCCGGGCACGGTGTAAAACCGCCACGCCAGCTTGCCCGTCTCGGCGTCGTAAGCTGAAACGTACCCGCGCACGCCATACTCGCCGCCGCCGTTGCCGATGATGATCTTGCCTTTCACGACGCGCGGCGCGGCGGTGATCGTGTAAGGCTGATTTTGATCAACGGTCGTGACCTGCCAGACTACCTTGCCATCCGCCGCGTCGAGCGCGATCAACCGCCCATCGAGCGCGCCGACGTAGACTTTCCCTTTGTAAACCGCCACGCCGCGATTGACCACGTCGCAGCAAGCCCGCGCGCCATAAGACCGCGCGACCTGCGGATCGTATTTCCACAATTGCCGGCCCGTCTTCGCGTCGAGCGCATAAACCACACTCCAACTGCCGGTCGTGTACATCACGCCGTCAACGACAATCGGCGTCGCTTCAAGCCCGCGATTCGTCTGAGTATCGAACGACCAGGCGAGGCCAAGCTTCCCGACGTTGCCTGCGTTGATTTGCTTGAGCGGGCTGTAGCGTGTTTCGGCGTAATCGCGCCCGTGGGCGATCCAATCGCCCGCGCGCGCATCGGCCTGTCGGAGCGCCTTGTCATCAATTTGTTTTGCTGACTGCTTCGCCGGCTGGCTTTTCTTCTGCGCTTGATTGGCGGGAACAAAGATCGCGCAAAACGAAACGAGCGCGATCAGGGCGAATTTGATCTGACGAGCGATAGGCGTTGATGTTTTCGTGTTCATTGTTCGCGGTCTCCTGAACTCGATGTTGAAGATCAAAGGTTGTTTTCTGCAATTCACGAAAGCCTTGTGTAATCGGCCTTGCGCTTCACTGGCTTGAATCCTTCCTCAATAATCACGTTGACCAGCATCTGCTCGGTCGCCTTGTGGTTCGCGCCTGCTTTCGAGATTACGTTCTCTTCGATCATCGTCGAGCCGATGTCGTTCGCGCCGAAATGCAAACCGCGCCGCCCGTCTTTCAATCCAACGGTCAGCCACGACACCTGCTGGTTCGGAATGTTGTTCAGGTAGAGACGCGAAAGAGCGAGCCAGCGCAGATACTCTTCGGCGGGCATCCGGTCGGGGATGATTTTGCCGATGGGCGTGTTGTCGGGTTGGAAAGTCCACGGGATGAACGAGACGAAGCCGGGCTTGCCTGACGCGAGCGAGCGTTGCTGCAACTGGCGCAGCTTTTCCAGATGCTGGATGCGCTGCGAGACGGTTTCGCCGTAACCGATCATCATCGTGGCGGTGGTCTTGATGCCGAGTTGATGCGCGGCCTCCATCGCGTCGAGCCACTGCTGCGAATTGCATTCGGTGCGGCGTTTGCGGCGAATCTCGTCAACCAGAATTTCTCCGCCGCCGCCCGGAATACTGTCGAGTCCGGCGTCGCGCAGTTCACGCAAAACCTGCTCGTAACTCATCCCGAAGGTCTTCGACATTCCGTAAATCTCCGTCGGCGAGAAGCAGTGTAGATGAATGCCGTAACGCCGCTTCAATTCGCTCAGCAAGCCGGTGTACCAATCCATCGGCAGATCAGGATGCAATCCGCCCTGCATCAGAATGCCGCTGCCGCCGACTTCCAGCGTCTCTTCGACTTTTTGATAAATCTCCTCGTAGCTCAGCACGTAGCCTTCGGCGTGGCCCGGCTTACGGTAAAACGCGCAGAAGTTGCAGACCGAGAAACAGACGTTCGAGTAGTTGATGTTGCGGTCAACGACGTAAGTCACAACGTTGTCGGGATGCAGTTCCCGCCGCAAATCATCCGCAAGGCAACGCAAATCTTCGGTCTCGGCTTCCTCGATCACTTGCATCCATTCGTCGTGTTCGAGATGGTCGCGGCACGCAATCCAGGCGAGGAGTTCCGCGACCGGTTGAGTAGTGATTGCTGATGTTGTCATAGGTTTTTCGATTGAAATTGATGATGACGATTTAAGGCGCATTCTAGCTTGCGCGGCGAAATTGGTACAGCGCCGCGCGCGTAAGCAAGCGGTTGCGCGCGGGGACGGCGGCTTTACGCGCGCGGTACTGCGCCAGCGCCCCAAGTTGGTTATACTACGCGCTCTTCAATCACACCCCTTTCCAAGGAGCGATTAAATGAAGCCGACACGAGTCGTCGAATTTATGGAGAAGATGGAACCGAACAGCGTCGCGGTCTTTGCGGGCGCGCACGAAATCAAGCGCAACCACGACACCGATTTCGAGTTCCGTCAGGACACCGATTTTTATTACCTGACCCGATTGAACGAGCCGGACTGCGTTGCCGTGCTGGCGCCATCGCATCCCGAACACAAATACGTTCTTTTCGTCCGCCCGCGCATTCGCGAGGAAGAAATCTGGACGGGCACGCGCGCGGGCGTCGAAGGCGCAATCTCGCAACACGGCGCCGACGCCGCTTATGAGATCAACAAGCTCTCCGACGTCCTGCCGAAATATCTTCAAAACGTCGAAAAGCTTTACTACCGGCTCGGCAATGATGAACACTTCGATCAAAAAATTATCGCGTCCATCAAACACGTCCGCGAGAAGGTGCGCGGCGGCGTTTACGCTCCGACCGTCATCATTGACCCCGGCACGCTGCTGCACGAGATGCGATTGCGCAAGAGCGAGGGCGATCTGAACAGTCTGCGCCGCGCCGTCGCCATCAGCGCCGAAGGCCACATCGCCGCGATGAAACATTGCAAGCCGGGGATGTACGAATACGAGCTTGAAGCGATTATCGAATACGTCTTTCGCAGGAATGGCGCGACAGGCGTTGGGTATCCGTCAATCGTCGGGTCGGGCTTCAACTCGACGATCCTGCACTACAACACCAACCAGTGTCAGATCAAAGACGGCGACCTGGTGTTGATTGACGCTGGCGCCGAATACAACCTGTTTTCGGGCGACATCACGCGCGCCTTCCCCGCCAACGGCAAATTCACGCGCGCGCAGCAGGCGATCTACGAGGCTGTGCTCAACGCGAACAAAGAAGTCATCAAGATGGTCAAACCCGGCGAGAGCTTCATGAAATTGCACGAGAAGGCCGTCGAGGTGGTCTCGGAAGAATTGCTCAGACTTGGTTTGGTCGCAGGCTCGCGCGCAGAAGTTGTCGAAAAAGAGAGCTACAAAAAATTCTTCATGCATCGCACCGGCCACTGGCTGGGGATGGATGTTCACGACGTTGGCCGTTACAAAGTCGGGGACGATTGGCGCAAGCTGGAACCCGGAATGGTCTTCACCGTCGAGCCTGGCATTTACATCGCGGAAGGAACCGAAGGCGTCCCCGAAGAGTATTTCAACATCGGCGTGCGCATCGAAGATGACGTGCTGGTGACTGAAACCGGTTTTGAGGTGTTGACCGCAATGACGCCGAAAGAGGTCAAGGATGTTGAAGCGACGATGAAGGAATCCGTGATGATCGCGGTTTGAATTTCATCCACGAGGGAGCGCAAAGAAGCACAAAGAGGCTCAGACCGTTTTGCTCTTCTTCGCGCTCCTTCGTGTCGCTTTGTTGATTACTTCATCGTCAACAACGCAGCCATCGTTTCAATCCCGTCCCACAGATTCTGCAATCGGATGTTTTCGTTCGCGCTGTGTTGATTGTTGTCGTGGTTGGCTATGGGAATGCCGATGCAGGGTGTTTTCAGGTTGTCGGTGAAGATGTAAAGCGGAACGCTGCCGCCCAGCGTCGGCATCCTGATGACTTTGCCTCGCGCGATTTCGACAGCCGCGACAATGTCGCGCGAGATCGGCAAATCCATTGACGTCTTCGAAGCGTTGTAGCCTCCCTGACGGATGACTTTCGCAATCTTGGGATATTTCAGCCTCGTCGCCTCGTCCGGTTCAGTTTCAACAACGTGATAGCCTTGCGCGCGGATGTGCTCGATCACGCGATCAACAGCTTTGACGTGATCGAGGCCTTTGACCAGGCGAATGTCTATCGAAGCGGTGGCGGTTGACGGAACGACGTTGCGCGCGGTAGCTCCGACCGACGAACTCAAAAAGCCGCGAATGTTGAGCGAGGGCAGGTTGATCAACTCGATCAGCTTCTTTCCAGCGCCTTCACTCCAGCCCAGCCCAAGCTCGCGCTTGAGCAGGGCGTCGTTATCCGGCGCTTCGGCGAAGGCGCGTTTTTCGGTCTCGGTCAGGGCTTCGACGCCGTCGTAATAATCTTTGATCAACACGCGCCCGTCATCGTCCTTCATCGAAGCCAGCAGTTTCGCCAGCATCATCGCGGGATTCGGCGCCCAGTTGCCGTAATGACCGCTGTGAAGTTCGCGGCGCGGGCCGTACACGGTGATTTCAAGCCCCGTCACGCCGCGCGCGCCGAAATAGATTTGCGGCCGCCGCGTCTGGTCAACCGGCCCGTCGCAAATCAGCCACGCGTCCGCTTTCAACAGGTCACGGTATTTTTCGACGATCTTCTCCAAATGCGGCGATCCGGCCTCCTCTTCTCCCTCGAAGAAAAACTTGATGTTCGACGCGGGAGCGATGCCCTTTTCGCGCATCGCATCGAGCGCGGCGCAGATGGCGATGATCGGCGCTTTGTCGTCGCCCGTCGAACGCGCATAGAGCCGCCATTCCGGATCGAATTTCTGACCTCTGGATGGAAATGGAATGTCTTTGCCGCCGGCTTCGAGCGACGCCGAACGCAGCGTGGGTTTGAACGGATCGCCGCCTGTCCATTTGGCAGGTTCGATTGGCTGACCGTCGTAATGGGCGTAAAAGATCAGCGTGCGCATCGCGCCCGGCGCATTGATCTCGCCGTAAACTACCGGCGGCGCTTCGGCGCTTTCGAGCAAGCGGGTTTTGACGCCGCGTCTTTCGAGCATCCGCGAGACCGCTTCCGCGTTTCGGCGGATGTTCGGCGTGTCCGACGCGACGTTCGGGATCGAAAGCAGGTTGACGAATTCCTCGATGATTTCGTGTTCGTGCGCTTGCCTGTAAGCTCTCGCGGCGGATGCGGCTGGCGACGATTGAGCGAAAACCTGATACGCAAAAAGCGAGGACAAGAACGAGATCAAAACGAGTCTGAGTTTCAAGCGACCCTCCGTTGGCAATCATTCAGCCTTGAATTTGGGATTTGGGATTTGGGATTGAGGTCTGAGATTCAAGCGCGATGTCGGCCATCTTCACGCGCTCGCCACTCGCGCCATCCGCCAGTCCCGTTTCGCGGCAATGCTGCAAATTCACCAGCGCCAGCCGCAAGTTTAACTGGTCGAGCGGCGCAAGATGATTTTCATCCAGATCATCAACCGCGCCGGCCTCGGTGAAATTCAGCGGACAGAAATCAATTTCCTGTTCGCCGTCCTCCGCCTCCATCAACAACGGCAGCCCCTGGGTTCGACAGATCAGCGGGCGCGATTCGTAAATCGAACAACGGTCGTCAAGCAGCAGCGGACAGGCTACCGTCTCGCCCTGAGCTTCGCGTACGATGACTTCACGAGCCTGCGCTTCCACACGAGCGCGAACCTGAGCGGGCATATTTTCAATCGCCGCGCGAACAGCTTCTGCTTCGACGGTGAAAACGGAAAGATGATGGTGGCAACATCCGCTGCATCCCGCGCGGCAAACCAGATGGTTCGAGTAACGCGCCTGTAGCTTCGCGGCGAGTTCATCTACCTGTTTTATGAATTTCTGGTACGAAGAAGACACGCGGGGATTCTACATCAAAACCTGACTGAAGCCTTGCTTGACAGGAACAATCAGCGTCAGTACCATTCGCCTTCGCGTTTTGGCGCGCCTGATGAACAATGGCACAGCGCAATGAGGCAAACGAAGAAACAAACAGCGCCGCCGCTGCTGGCCATCTTCGTGACGCCGATGAAAATGACAGCTTCTTCATGGGCTTTGCGCTCGGCGAAGCCCGGCTGGCGCGAGACGCAGGCGAGGTTCCCATTGGAGCCATCGTCGTAATTGATAATCAGATCGTGGGGAGCGGACACAACCACCCGATTGGATCAAGCGATCCGACCGCGCATGCCGAAATCATAGCGTTGCGAGAAGCTGCGCGACGAATCGGCAACTATCGTTTAACCGAAGCGACGTTGTACGTCACCATTGAACCGTGCGCGATGTGCGCCGGAGCGATAGTCAACGCCAGAATCAAGCGTCTGGTATACGGCGCGGCGGATTTGCGCGCGGGCGGAGTTGATACCGTTTTCCAGATTTGCACAAACGGTTCTTTGAATCATCAAGTGGAAGTTACTTCGGGAACGCGGGCTGAAGATGGCCGGCGGTTGATGCAGGCTTTCTTCAAACAACGACGCAAAAACAAGCCGGATGATGATTCTGCTAATCTTGCTAATAATGATGAAGGTGGCAGGCGGCTGGAAGTAGCTTCCGATGACGATGAATAAAACAGGATTGAGTGAGTTTTTATGTGGAGAGGTGCGAGAGTGGCTGAATCGGGCGGTCTCGAAAACCGTTGTACCCTTACGGGTACCGTGGGTTCGAATCCCACCCTCTCCGTCGGAAATCTCGAATCCCGGATTCCAAATTTGAAATCCGAGATGCGGAGAGGTCGCCTAATGGTATGGCACCGCGTTGGAAGCGCGGCGGGTCGAAAGGCCTGTGCGGGTTCGAGTCCCGCTCTCTCCGCCAGTTTTTAAGGTCTCGATATCATATCTGAAATCGAGACCTAATCTCAGGCTCCGGACTCCGTGCAATCCCGAACGCGTGAATCCCGCCAGGACCGGAAGGTAGCAACGGTAGCGTTGTTCGGATGTGCCGCGGCAGTAACCGGAGCCTGTCCCATTTTCGGGGCGCTGATAACAGCGTTGAAGCCATATTTCATATGCAATATTTCATATGTGATATGAAATATGATCCCTGACTACGTCACAAAATATTTACCCGCCTGCTTAACCTTCCCCTCTTTCCTTGGCCCATCGCGCTTTGGCTGCGGCCCTGAGTTTCTTCTTTGTCGCTTCCGAAACAACTCGCTTTGGCTTATCGCCAGTCGCCGCAGCGCCCACAGGTCTTCCCCGGCGTCGCGCGCTTGCAGAGGCGATACCTGGAACTATCTTTGCGAGTTGTTCACGTTGCGCCGTCAGATCCTTGATTTGGCGATCAATGCTCGCAATCGCCATTCTGATATGTTCCTGGGGATTGCTGCTTCCTGATTTTCTAGGCATGCGCTACTCTCCTCATAAAATTAAGTTTGTTGATAGTTCAAAATGCTCCGATGTTACTCTCTGCCTCTAACAAATACTCCACCTTGAAGCCATCTTACCTTCTCAGCTTCGAGCTAACCAGTAACATCAGGAGACTAACTTGCTCCGTATTAAACTACCTTTTATGTAAAAAGCCAAGAAGAATTAACTTGATGTCGGTATTTGGCTGCGGTTTATCATCTCTCGATTTTCACTTGCCAGCTTCAATTTATCGAATCCGGGCGCGGCTTGAGCGCCTGGCGTAACTACGTTATTCTTCGATTTCGCCAAACACTACGGATCACATCCAGGCATTTTCAAACTCAGGTTCAAACAAAAGGAACAGATTGTGAGTTATCAGGTCATTGCTCGTAAATACCGCCCTCAAACCTTCACCGATTTGACAGGCCAGGAGCATATTTCACGCACGCTCGGACACGCGCTGGACCAGCGGCGGCTTCATCACGCCTACCTTTTTTCCGGCGTGCGAGGCACAGGCAAGACCACCACCGCGCGGATACTGGCTAAAGGCCTCAACTGCCATACCGGCGTTACCAGCCGGCCCTGCCTGCAATGTCCTTCCTGCATCGAAATCGCTGCGGGCGGCTCACTCGACGTGCTTGAAATTGACGCCGCGTCGAACACCGGAGTTGATAATGTGCGTGATGTGATCATCAACAACATTGCAATCGCCCCCGCGCGGGATCGCTACAAGGCGTTCGTCATTGACGAAGTCCACATGCTTTCGACGAGCGCGTTCAACGCCCTGCTCAAAACTCTGGAAGAGCCGCCAGCGCACGTCGTCTTCATTATGGCGACGACGGAACTGCACAAAGTCCCCGACACTATACTTTCGCGTTGCCAGCAGTTTGAATTCCGGCAGATTCCCACCGAAAAGATATTTCAGCGTCTGCGGGAAATAGCCGGCAGCGAAGGGGTAAAAATAAGCGACGCCGCCTTGCGCGAAATAGCTCGCGCTGGCGCGGGCAGCCTGCGCGACGCGCAATCGGCGTTCGACCAGGTTATAGCCTTCGGCGGAGACCAGATTACCGAAGAAGACGTTACAACCTCCCTGGGCCTGGTCAGCGCCGCCACGCTCGGAAACTTCGTGGAAGCTATCGCCAGCCAAAACACCCCGGAGATACTCAATCTGGTTGAAGAGGTATTCGTTCGGGGCTACGACCTGCGCAATTTTACTCGTGAGTTGACCGCATACCTGCGTCATCTGCTGGTAATTAAATCTGTAGGTGGTGACGGCTTGCCTGGTGTTACTGACGTAGAAGTTGATCGGTTGAAACAACTGGCTTCCAGTTTTTCTGAAGAAGACCTGGTCAGGCTCTTTCATCTACTGGCCGAAACCGAAAAAGAAATAAAGGATTCACCGCATCCACGCTTTCAGCTCGAAATCGGACTGGTCAAGCTGACTCATGCGGTCAGGCTAAGGACGCTTGATGAACTGATAAAAAGGCTTGAGTACCTTGAGGCGACGTTAAATGGCTCCGCTGGCGGCGGAGTTACTAATCAACCAGTAACAAAAGGCGCCGTTACTAATAATCAAAACCCCGTGAGTAAAGAACAACCCGGCAAATCCACATCGCAATTGCCGGGAAATAGTATTGGATCAATTCCCAAAGCTCCGGCAGGCGGGATGGATGAGCCTCCCGATTTTCCGGATTTCGATCTGACAGAGCCTTACGAACCTGACCAGACGGAATTTATCAAACGTCCTCGACAAGCGGCGCCGCGTCAAGCTCAAGTACAATCGAGTGACGTTTCGATTCCCGCCGGGCGCGAAGTCGAAGCTATCCTGAAAGAGGTACAAAAGATGAATCGAGGTCTGGTTCTAACTGCGCTTGAAGACGCCCAGGCTCTGGATTTCCGTGATGGCACGCTTGCCATCACGTTCAACAACGACGATGTTTTCGCCAAACGGGTGCGCGACAGCGCACAGCTTTTCCGCGACATCGGCGCGCGCCTTTTTGGGCGGCCAGTCACTCTGGAAGTGAAAATCAGCGGACAGATCGAGGAACGGATAGACGAAGCCGAATTAAAACGGCGAGGCTTGCGTGAACGCGCGATGCAAAATCCCGCCGTGCGTCTGATCGTAGAGAAGACTAAGGCGGAGTTACTCTGGGTGAAGGAAAAAGAGGTTCTCACTCCGAATACTAAATGAGCTTAATTCCTTCAACAATTGACAACTGATAAGTGGGTTCTTCGCTTCGGTCTCAGCGTGTTATGATGAGGGCCGCTGATTCGCAAAGCTTTGGTAACAAAATTCAAGGAGAGTGTTATGAAACTTCCCGGTGGAATGAACCTGCAGCAAATGATGAAGCAGGCTCAGAAGATGCAAGAGCAGATGATGAAAGAGATGGAAACCCTGCGCGTTGATTCGACGGCAGGAGGCGGCATTGTCAGGGTTGAAATGAACGGCCTCAAAGAAGTCCTTTCAGTCAAAATCGAACCTGAAGCCGCGAGCGACATCGAAATGCTGCAGGACTTGATCATGGCTGCGATCAACGAATGTGGCCGTAAAGTTGACGAAACCGCGAGCAACAGACTCGGCGGCGCTCTTGGCGGATTGAATATTCCGGGGTTGATGTAACCGAATGGGGAATGCGGAATGCAGAATGCGGAATAAGCTTGAGATTCCATCCCCATTCCCCATTCCCCATTCCCCATTCCCCATTCCACTATGCTCGATTACGCAGAACCTGTAACAAAACTCATAGATGAATTTAAACGGCTGCCCGGCATCGGTCACAAATCGGCGCAGCGGCTGGCGTTTCATGTGCTCAAGGCGCCTCAGGAAGAGACCGACCGTCTGATTGAAGCTATCCGCGAAGTCAAAGAGAAGATCGTTTTTTGTTCTACCTGCAACAACCTGACAGACGTTGATCCCTGCCGTTACTGTTCCGGCCATTCGCGCGATCGGTCGGTCATCTGTGTCGTCGAAGAGCCTTACAATCTGGTGGCGATTGAAAAGACGCGCGAGTATCACGGCCTCTACCACGTCCTGCACGGCGCGCTTTCGCCGATCAGAGGCATTGGCCCCGAAGAGCTTCGGATCAAAAACCTGCTTGAACGCCTGCGCCCGAACGAAAGCGGCGAAAGCAGTGTTAAGGAAATCATTCTCGCCACAAACCCGAACACCGAAGGCGAGGCTACGGCGAATTACCTGGCGCGCCTGCTCAAACCGCTCGGCTTCCGCATCACGCGCATCGCAATGGGGCTGCCCGTCGGCAGCGATCTCGAATACGCCGACGAAGTGACGATGCACAAGGCTCTCGCCAACCGCCACGAAATCTGACGAATGAACAACCCGGACAACAAAGAGTTGGCCGACGAATACCTGGCGCTGAAGGCCGCAAATGACCAATTGCGCGAACGCGGCAAGCAATGGTTGTGGAACGCGCTCGACGTGATCTGCTCGGAGATCAGCCGCGAATTGAGCGCTGGCGCCAATCCGCCTTTGCAGGTTGGCCGTCATGAATGGCAGTTCAAAATCGAAGATGCGACGATGGTTGGCGAGCGATTCGGCGCGCGTTTTCGCGAAAAGACATTGATCGTCGAAGCCGGCTGGCCGCGCGAACCGCAACACGGTTTTGTGCCCGGCGGAGGATTGGCGCGCGCGCGGATAGGTTTAAGTCAAAACGTTATGCTCGAACCGCGAACGGTCGCTGAACTGATTCTCAAACGTCAGGAAGGCGGCGAACCCGTCTGGCGATTCATCACAAATAAAAGGCTCGGCGAAATTATCACCGAGCCGGTGTTGCGTCCGTACATCAAACTGCTTTTGTCGAATTGATCTGCCCCGATGCTTCAGCCCATCGGCGCAAGCGTCCCCAGAATATGATAACCGCCGTCAACGTAAATCACCTCGCCCGTCACTCCGCGTCCGAGCGAACTCAACAATAACAATGCGGTGTCGCCGACTTCGGCCTGTTCGGTCGCGTGTCGCAGCGGAGCTATCTCGCGGTGATGCTCGACCATCTTGCTAATGCCTCCAACGCCGCGCGCCGCCAGTGTTCTGATCGGCCCGGCTGAAATCGCGTTGACCCGGATGCCTCGCGGCCCAAGATCGTTCGCCAGATAACGCACCGAAGCTTCCAGCGCGGCCTTTGCCACACCCATCACGTTGTAATTCGGAACGACTCGTTCGGCGCCCAGATAGGTCAACGTGACGATCGAGCCGCCACTGTTCATCAGCGGCAACGCGGCGCGCGACACGGCGATGAGCGAATAGGCGCTGACTTCCAGAGCCGTCGCGAAGCCCTGCCGCGAAGTGTTGATGAATTCGCCAGCCAGTTCCTCGCTCGGCGCGTACGCGATTGAATGAACCAGGAAATCAAGACGTCCGAACTCATCTTCGACGTTCTTCATCAAGGCGGCGATCTCGCCATCGTTTCCGACATCGCACTGGAAAGCCTTTGAACCTTCGATGCCTTCGGCCAGCTTTTCGACTTTGTCTTTGAACCTGTCGTTCTGGTAATTGAAGATCAACTTCGCGCCCTCGCGCGCAGCGGATTCCGCAATCGCCCAGGCGATGCTCTGCTTGTTCGCAACGCCCAGGATCAAACCTTTCTTGCCTTCAAGAAGCATACAAAATCCTCTTTCTGTTGTTGGTGGTTTTCATTGCCGATAAGGAGGCGCGAAGATAACACGATTCGACGAAGCTTTGAAAATATCGCCTGCCCCATTCAGTCGGGGATGTAATTTGACAACATCGGCATAAGCTTACCCGCAAAATCCAACGCGGTTTGCCTCGCCTGCTCTTCCGCGCCTTCGCCTTTGCCCATTGGCGCGATCACGCGAACCAAAGCTCCATCGGTTCGCCCCCGCGCAATCGAATCTTTGATCGTGTAGAGACGCCCCCAATATTCGTTGGCCACAATCCGCCCGCGCCCGTGATACCAGTAGAGCGCGATCATCTTCGCGTCATCTTTCCCGATCAGGTATTCATTGATTCGGCTTTCCTCGGAGCCAGCGTGATGAAGCTTGTGACCGCCCATCGTCCATCCGGCGCCCGGCAAACAGTTCTGCGGCGAATGGAAAGTCTGGCGATGACGCTGGCTGGCGTACCAGGCAATGAAGAGAAAAACCGGGAATCCTTTGTCGTTGACGTAGGTGCGCGAGATGTAATCGTCCGCCTTCAATTCCCTGAATTGCCCTTCGCCCAGACGCTGCTCCTCGATCTGCCGCCACACGCCGAATTGCTGAGGAAACTCCGAAAGCGAGACGCGCGGCGGGATTAGCTCGCGGCTGTCTTCGCGCGACAGGTATTGCGCGAACGCGGCGGAGAGCAGCAGAAACAACAGCATCGAGATGTAACTCAGGTTCTTCATCATTCATCAGCTATGTCAGCGCCACGAGAAGTAGCGAGCGGATACTCCCAGGTTCGTTACTTACGAGGCCACTCACTTGCTACCGCTCGCGGCGCTGAAGCAGTCAACCTCTCGACCCAACTCATCACCCGCGCGAACGCAAGCAGCAACAACACGGCGACGACGAACACCAGCCATCCCGAAAACCCGTGCAGGAAACCTTCGGCGGCCTGAATACCCCAGGCGTGCGCCATCACTCCGGTTCCTGCGACGCGCGCGGCGTTGGCGATGATCGCGATCGGGATCACAGCGATGACCAGCGCGATGCGGCGCGTCCATCGCTTTTCGGTGAAGTAAGCGTAAACGACCGCCAGCGCCGCCAGCGTCATCAGCGAACGAATCCCGCTGCACGCCTCGACGACCTGCAATTTCATCTGCGCCAACTCGATCACGTTGCCTTCGCGCAGCGCGGGAACGCCGAACAGACGGATCGCGCGCGTAGCGTAATCGGAAGCCATCAACTGCATCGGAAACGCGATCTGGTTGAAGACTATGCTTGGAACCGGAATCGCAAACAGCGACAGGCCAATCGGGAATGCCAGCAGCCGCAGCCATTCAATCCCGCGAAAGTAGACGACCAGGGCCGCGAGCGACAGGATCATCGAGATGCGCGTGATGTACAACTCGGCTCCGGCAATGCCCACGAACAGCATCAACACGGCGATCAGCATCAATGCGCCGCCGAGAAAAACTCGTGGCGCAGGCTTCGTCGAAAAGATTCGTTCTCGGTTGTTCCAGATCGCGTAGCCGCTGATGATCGGAATCAGAAACCCGTGCGAGTAGTTTTCGTCAACCCGCCAGTCGTCAACCAGGCGCCGCAGCGTGTCGAAATAAAGCGCGCCCCAGGCGACCGAAATCGCGCCCGTCTTCAAGAATGTTTTCGTATCTAATCTGCCCTTCCACACGCAGCGCACCTTAGCAAATTCGCGCCGGTACCGCGAGCGATACCGATCCATTCGCATTAACCGCAAAATTTCCCTGGCGCGCTTTCAAATCCCGCAGCCTGTGATATTCTCTCGGCGGCATCCCACCCGCGTCCGCTACCCCGTATTTTCATAAGTTTTTCGCGCTCATTTATCAAATACGCATGGCAGGCATGGGTTTTTCACCGACTGTTCGAACTTTGTTCAATCAAGCTCCTCAATCCGCCTTTCTGCAAAGCTGCCTTTGTCTGGCCGCGTTGTGTCTCTGCTTAACAGTTTTGCCATCGCGTCAGGCCGCGCCCGGCGCGCAATCGCAAGCTTCACAAACACAGGCTGGGCCAATCCGCATTCCGATCAACGTCAGCAGCGCCTCTTTGCCGATCACGATTGGAGTTCCGATCAGCGAGTCGGCGAAGCTCTACGATCCGATGTGGCTTGGCGTCACCGACGCGAACGGCGCGCCCGTGCCCGCTCAAATGCGCGTGCTGGCGCGGTGGCGCGGCGTCGCAAACGACGGAGCCAGGCCCGTTAAATGGCTGCTGGTGGATTTCAAACCGAACCTCGCAGGTCTTCATTTTCTGACTCCCGCCGCGCGCGCCGATTTGCCTCCCGTGACCATCACCGACGTGGGCGGCGCTGTTCGCGCGAGCAATTCACGGCTCGAAGTCGAATTTCCAAAGTCAGGCGAAGAGTTAATCAAAAGTTTCATGCTCAGCGGCAGAGAGCAGTTGCGGGCCCCCGTCACGGTTCGAGCCGATCTGCCGCGCCGCGCGTTGATCACGCGGCTTGGACAATCGCCCGACGCCGTGACCGTCAACGACACGGCGCAGTTCAAGGCCGGAGACGTCGCGCGATTCGAGCACGTGGACACGTTGAAGTGGGACGCTCCGGCAGGCAGCGCGCGACTGGTCGTCAACGATTGGAGTTTCACCGCCGACCGCCGCTACCGCGTTGATGAAGGGACTCCGCGCGAAGAAGACGTTCTGGTGGCCTCGACTCAGCCCGGAGATTTGCGAACCGCCGCGCCGCTGAAATTCAAGCACGCGGCGGGCGCGACCATCCGCGATCTGAGCGTCGAGCAGGAGACCTCCACGATCAAAAGCGCCAGCGATCAGACGGTTCAATTCACCGCGCCGCTGAAACCCAATCACCTGGTCGGCGAGAAATTGATCGTGGTGAATGCCGCCAATCAACCCGCGAACGCCTTCATCGAACACACGTTTGTCGAAGAATCGAACCCGCTGCGCGCGGTCGTGCGGCAGGATGGATATTTCAAAAGCGCTTCGGGCAAAGCCTTGCCGACCGTCGCCTTCACGCTGCGGTATTACGTTTACGCCAATCAGCCTTTCGTTCGCGTTCGATTGCGGATGATGAACAATGGGACGTTCGGTTTCGGCGCGTATCGTTCGTTCCAGCCGCCGTTCCCGCAACACGCGCTCCTGCGCAGCCTGTCGGTTTTGCTGCCGACCGTCACGCCGGCTTCGGGCGTTTCGCAGGTTCTGGACGCTAACGAAGCCCACGCCCGCCTCGCGGAAAAACAAAGCGGCGCGTCACTCGTCGCCGGGTTGTTTGAAATAGCCGTTCCCGAATTCGTCGAAAATTATCCGAAGGCTTTGCGAGGCTCAGCCGACGGCATCAGCTTCGACGTTCTGCCCGACACTGGCAACGATTACATCTTCGACGGCGCGCGCGCGAAGACGACTGATTTTTATATCGGCCAGCAAACGATCAGCGCGCGGGCGTTGACCGACTCGACGCCTGCCACGCTCGATCCGGCTTACATCGCCACAACCGGCGCGGTGCGGCCAGCGTTCGTCGAAAGCCGCGATTGGCGCGACTTTTTCGGAAAAGACGAGGTGATGAGCGAGGCCGCGAACCGCGTCGAACGGATGTTCGCGTCTGGTTACGCGGTCGAAGCCACCGACGACGCGGGCGCGGTTCCGCCAAGCTCGATCTTTGAATATCGCAATCGCGGCGAAAACGGCGAGCAATTCGGATGGCGCAATTTCGGCGATCTGGCCTGGGGCGACGGTTACGCCAACGTTCATTACGATCTGCCGTTCGTGCTCCTGCGCGAATACCTGCGCACGGGCGACGCGCGCGCGTTCCGGCTGGGCGGCGAGATGGCGCGTTACCGCGCCGACTGGGGCCATTACCGCGCCGACGATTTTCTGACCGTCGAAAAAACATGGAATTTCCGAGGGCTGGCTTTTTACGAGAAGGGCGATCACGGCACGTTCAAAGAGCCTGTCCCCAGTCATTCCTGGATCGAAGGGATGTGGTTGTATTGGGCGCTGACCGGCGATGAGGCCGTGCGCGAATCGGCTCTTGATGGAGCCGACGCTTTTCTGCGGATGAATTTCACTTACGCGAACGCGCTGGGGTGGAACGAGCCGCGCTGGGTCGGCTGGCCCGCGCACGGTCTGATGGCCGCTTACCGCTACACCGGCGATGCGCGCTATCTCAACAAAGCGCGAGACGACGTATACCTGCTGGTTCAAACTGAAGAGTCGTTCGGGCGCAAAGGCTATTACATCAGTCGCGGGGCCGATGTGATTCAGGCCGCGCAACCCTGGGCGTGGAGTTACTCGCAACTGGGCGTGATCGAATACTGGCGCGAGACCGGTGACAAACGCGTCGCCGATTACCTCGTTCGCATCGCCGACTGGCTGATCAACAAAGAAAATCCACCGATCAAGCCCGGATCGAAGATGACCGACGGCACTTACCTGCCGAATGGGATTTCATATTTCTGGACGCCGGAGAAAGTCGCCGGGGATCGTTCGGTCGCGCTTGCGGGCCTGGCATTGCCCGTGCTGGCTACGGCGGCGCGCATTTCCAATCGAGCCGATTTGCGCGCGCGCGCGCAGCAGATTTTTCGCGATTACGCCTTCTACCGCGATTTCAATGAAGGAAAAAGCGTCGCGTCGGCGTCGCGCCACATCATCAACTTCCGCTCGCTGCTTTACCCCGCATCGGCGACCAAAGTTTATGGGCAGATGGGACTGACCGTTTCGGAATATCTGCCTGAGATCGCCGGTTCGATAATCGCGCCCGGCCAATCGGCCCCAGCGCAACCCGCGCCGCCGCAACCAATGCCGCCGCAGCCGGCAAACTCTCAACCGGTAACTCCTCAACCCGTGATTCTGACGACAAACACGCCCACGCCTGCGCAGCCGCGAACCGTACCGACGCAGGCCACGCTCGCCAACGTCGCGCTCAATCGCCCGGCCACAGCTTCGAGCGTCAGGCAGTGGTCGGACGTCATCGGGCTTGCAAGCGCCGCCAACGACGGGCAGAGCGCGGTCTCCGGCAAAAATTCGGCGTGGCATTCCGATTCCAACACTGGCAAGCCCGAATGGTGGCAGGTTGATTTGGGCAGGAAGTTCCAGATCGCATCGGTCGAAATCGTCTTCCGCAACGATCAGGATCAACCCGTGACGCGCCGCAATTTTGAAGTCCTGGCGTCGAACGATCCGAGCTTCAAAACTTCGACGAAGCTCGGCGAACGAGGCGAAACGCCAGTGCCGTTCAAACAAACCTGGCTGGCGAGCGTGACCGTCGCCGACGGCTTCCGCTACGTGCGCGTGCAAAAGACCAGGATTGACAAAGACGCTTACGGCCAAAGTTTCTTCACGTTCGAGGAGGCGCGCGTTTTCGCGCGACCCTTTCGCTCAGCGCCGCCGCTGGCCTCGCAACCTGACGCGCCCCGGAAGCGGATCTCTCTGAGCGAATTGAAATCGCAGAAGCTGCTTGTCGGCCAATCGCTCGGCTTCGCGCTTCCGCAAACTGACGAACGCGGCGCGCCCGTTCAGCTTTACGCTTATAACCTTCCAGCCGGAGCGGTGTTCGATCCGAGCGATGGCAGTTTTCTCTTTACGCCGAATTCAATGCAGGCGGGGAACGTCTATCAAATCTCTTTCCGCGCGATGAACGAACAGACGGACAAATTCGCCCGGCTGGACATCGCGGTCGTCATTGACGGCGCGCCCAGCATCACGCTGATCGAGCCGGAGAATCATCTTTCCCCAGGCAAACCCGCGCTGATTTCGTGGTCAACATCGCATGCGGCGCGGATGAGCAAATACCAGATCAGGCTTTCAACCGACGGCGGCGCCAGCTACTCAACAGTCATCGCCGATCTGCCCGGCTACGCCAACCAGTTTCAGTGGACGATCCCGAAGGACTTGCCCGTGAACAGCCGCACTCAGGTTCGCTTGATGATCAAAGGCGCGGACGAGCAAGGCCACACCGGCGTTGATTTCTCGAAGCAGGATTTGCGGATCAGCAAGTAGCCTCGTTGATGTTAGCAGGAAAACGTTTCTGAGCTATAATCACGCCATTATGATCCAACTTGATCTAATACAAACCCCGCCGCTCGTTCAGGAAAGCGATGGCACGGTTCGCATAACCGGATCGCGCATCACGCTGGATACGATCATCGGAGCTTTCAGGAGAGGCGACACGCCGCAGGAGATTCAAGAGGGTTTTCCTTCGCTCTCGTTGTGGCAAATCTATGGCGTCATCGCTTACTATCTCGAACACGAAGCCGAAGTCGAAGCTTATCTCGAATGGCGCAAAGAAGAGGGCGAAGCCATAAGGCGCGAAATCGAAAGTGGCCAGGACACCATTGGTTTCCGCGAACGCCTTCGCAAACGCGCCCTTGAGCGCAACTCCCAACTCGCTAAATCTTCATGACGCCTTAGCCCTATGCTCCGAATTCTGCTCGATGAGAATTTCAATCACCGAATTCTGCGCGGAATTGAACAACTGGTTCCCGACCTCGATTACATCATCGCTCAAGACTCGGAACTGGGGAGAGCGAGTGATCCTGTTCTGCTCGCCTGGGCGGCTGAACATCAGCGCGTGATCATAACCCACGACATCAACACCGTTACAAAATACGCCAACGAGCGTTTACGATATGGCAAGCCTATGGCTGGTGTCGTCATCGTGCCGGAGGATATGGCCATAGGAACCGCTGTCGAAGAACTCGCAATACTGATTGCCTGCAGCGAACCTGAGGAAATTGAGAATCAGGTCAAGTACGTTCCTATTTGAAAAACCCCGAATCAAGTGAGAATCAATAATGAAAAGAGTCTTTATCCTGCTCGGTTTGTTTTTGTTGAGACCTTCTACAATGGCGCAAACGACCACCGCGCAACAACTCGGTTACGGCCCGAACGACAAAGTCCTGATCGTTCATGCCGACGACATCGGCATGTCGCATTCGGTCAACGTCGCGTCTATCGAGGCGTTCAAAAAAGGCATGGTCACTTCGGGCAGCATCATGGTTCCCTGTCCCTGGTTTCCTGAAATCGCGGCTTACGCGAAAGAGCGCCCGGAGCTTGATCTGGGACTGCACCTGACGCTGACCAGCGAGTGGAAATATCTGCGCTGGCGGCCTGTGGCTTCGCCGGAAAAAGTCAAAGGCCTGCTCGACGAAGAGGGCTATATGTGGCGGTCGGAGCGGCAGACGGCGATGAAGGCCACGCCGCAGGAGATCGAGACCGAGTTGCGCGCTCAGATCGAACGCGCCCTGCAGTTCGGCATCAAGCCGACGCATCTGGACACGCACATGGGCACGCTTTACACGCGCAAGGATTTCTTCGACGTTTACACGAAGCTGGGCAAGGAATATGGCATCCCGGTGATGGTCATGCGCCCCACGCCAGAAGCCATCGCCTACGGCAAGATGATCGGCTCGCCGGTCACCGAAGATGTTTTGAAGAAGGTCGAGGCCGACGGCTTTGCGATGCTCGATTATTTGAACACCGGCGTGCGGGGCAAAAACTTCGCCGAGCGCAAGGAAGCGTACAAAAACTTCCTGCGGAATCTGAAACCGGGCGTGACGATGCTGATCGTGCATCTGGGAATGAACGATCCCGAATTGAAAGCGACTACCGGATCGTGGGAGCAGCGTTACGCCGACTACCAGTCGTTCACCGATCCCGAAATCGAAGCGCTGATCAAAGAGTTGGGCATCAAGCTGACGACCTGGCGCGCGATGGGCAAGGTCGCGTGGAAGAAGAATTAAATGGGTCAGTAGCCGGGCTACAGGCTTGCCTGCATGATTTCCATTTGCTTTAATCGCCGCGATGCGAACGGCTAAGTTGATTATCACGACGTTTCTTGCCTTACAGCTTTTCGTCACGACGGGGCTGTGCGGCGGCGTGTGTTGCGACATGGCTCCGGATCGAAAGGATCACAGCGTCGCGACGGCTACAGAAGACAACTACAAGCCAGCTACGGAAGAAAAAATCGAAGGCGGCCATTGCCCGATGCACGCCGCCAAAGAGTCCACGCCGCAAGAACACAAGCAACGTTCGTCGAATACAATTCAACGCCCGACAGCCGCGCATCATCAGAACCATCATCAAGCAGGGTCGTCCTCCACAATTAACGCGCACTTCTGCGCTTGCAGCGTCAAACGGGAAGAAGAGTCGTTCGACGCCCTGTTGCAGAGATCGCCCGAACAGCGCCTGGTGGTTCAACTCTCATCAAGCCCGCCGAATCAGCCGCTCTGGCTGATTGAATCATCGCCGCAAAGCGTCTCGCCTCACTCTTTCCAACCGCACTCGCCGCCATTCAGCGGGCGGCGACTCAATATCAGAATTTAAATCCACCTTCTCAATCAAAAATCTTTCTGGTTCGCCGGATGAGGCCGGAGTTTGTCTCCATTCATCCGCATTTATTCGACTCGGTTCGGCTACCGGCGCCGAACCGCCGTAACTCACACGGAGTCTGGTAATGAAGTTTAAAAATTTCGCCGCATCGCTCCTTGCCGGAGCGCTTGCGGTTGTCTGCTCTGCTCTTGATTTAAAGGCGCAACAACACGATCACTCACAAGCTTCGACGCAAACAAAACCGCAAACCACTTCGGGCGGCGCCACGCTGAGCCTGGATGACCTGGAGCGGATGGCGCTCGCCAACAATCCGACGATGGCGCAGGCCGAAGCCGCTGTCCGCGCAGCCGAAGGCCGCCGCAAACAGGCGGGACTGTGGCCCAACCCGCTTGTCGGCTACGAAAACGAAGGGCTGGCCTTCAACGACGTGGTGCGGCAATTCCGCGCTGCCCATTACGCTTTCTTTGAACAGAACATCGTCACGTTCGGCAAGCTGGGCAAGAATAAAAACATCGCCGCGCGAGAAAAAGATCAAACCGAGGCTCAGGCCGAAGCGCAGCGCTGGCGCGTGCTGAACGCCGTGCGGATGCTTTATTACGAAGTCCTCGGCGCGCAGCGGATGGTTGAACTGCGCAAGCAATTGCTCGATCTGACGCGCGAGGCGGTGGGTATTTCCGAAGAGCTTTTCAACGTCGGCCAATCCGACAGCCCCGACGTGCTCTTCACCGAAGTCGAATCGCAGCGCGCGGAGATTGATCTGATGCAGGCCGAAAACGATCTGGCGCGTATATGGAAAGTGCTGGCGGCGGTCGTCAACAATCCTCGATTGGCTGCGGATCAAAAATCCACGCGGCTCATCGGATCGCTCGAAGCGGACGCGCCGATGCTCAACCAGGAAGACATGCTCGCGCAACTCCTGCGCGAAAGTCCGGAAATCAAAGCCGCGATGGCCGGCGTCGAGCGCGCAAAGGCCGTGATCGCGCGCGCGAAAGCCGAACCTAAGCCGGACGTGTTCGTCTTCGGCAGAATCGGGCACAGCAATGATTTCGCCGAATTCTTCGGCGGCAAGACCGGCTGGGAAGGCAGTTTCGGAGTCGGGATACGCGTGCCGATCTTCGACCGCAACCAGGGCAATGTCGCCGCCGCCAGGGCCGATTTGACGAGCGCCGAAAAAGAGTTGCAGCGCGTCGAACTCGAACTGCGCGCGCGATTGGCCGACGCGTTCACCGTTTATCTGAATTCAATCGGCGTGGCCGCACGCTACAAGCGCGAAATCCTGCCGCGAGCGCAGCGGGCTTACGAACTGTACCTGACGAAATTCCGCCAGATGGCCGCTGCTTATCCGCAGGCGTTGATCGCGCAGCGCACGCTGTTTCAGGCGCGAGCCGAATACGTCAATTCTTTAATTGACGTGTGGCAGAACGTCACGCTGTTGCGCGGGTTGCTTTTGACGGGCGGGCTTGAGGCGCCAGGCCCGGCGGCGGGCGAGGCGTCGGGCATGGGAAACACAGGGCGAGTCAGGCCGCCGTTGGTGCTGCCGAATGACTAAAACAGGTCTCACAACTTTTGAACACAGGACTTGCCACAGAGACACAGACTCAGTGAGGTAAATTCATGAATCGTCGCAATTTTCTTCGTCGAACATCATTACTGGGCGCTGGCATGCTGGCCAGCCAATCGGCCAGCGGGCAGCAACAAACAAAGCCTGCTCAGGCCGAGCATCAACAACACGATCACACGCCTGCGAAGGCCGTCACGCAAACTCCGAACAATCAGGCGCAAACTCAGGCGGCGAGCGAATCGGGCTTCCTGCCCGTCCACGCTCCCGATCTGCCGAAGTTGCCGTTCAAGATTGAAAACGGAGTGAAAGTTTTCCATCTGATCGCCGAACCGGTGCGTGTTGAATTTCTGCCGAAAGCTTCGTGGGCCGACGCCCGCATCGTTGACGTGTGGGGCTACAACGGCAGTTGTCCGGGGCCGACAATCGAAATTGTGGAAGGTGACCGCGTGCGGATACTTTTCACCAACAATCTGCCGGAGCCGACAACGCCGCATTGGCACGGATTGGAAGTGCCGCCGTCGCAAGACGGAGTTCCGGGCATCGGACAACCGCTGATCATGCCGGGCGAAACGTACACCTACGAATTCACGATCAATCAAAACGGCACGTTCTTTTATCACTCGCACATGGCCATGCAGGAGATGCTGGGAATGATCGGGCTGTTCATCGTCCATCCGAAAACCCCGCACGAGCCTCGCGTGGACAAGGACTTCGCCTTCATCCTGCAGGAGTGGGCGATATTGCCGAACAACACAGTGCCGAACACGCTGGCGATGGAGTTCAACTGGCTGACGATGAACGGCAAGGCCGGGCCGGCCACCACGCCGATGATCGTCAAACAGGGCGAGCGCGTGCGAATCCGGCTGGTCAATCTGGGGATGGATCATCATCCGATGCACCTGCACGGGCAACAGTTCGTCGTCACCGGGACTGAAGGCGGGCGCTCGCCCGAATCAACCTGGTATCCCGGCAACACCGTGCTGGTCGGCGTGGCGCAGGCGCGCGACATTGAATTCACGGCGAAATACGAAGGCGACTGGATGCTCCATTGCCACTTGCCGCACCACATGATGAATCAGATGGTTTCGATGGTCGGGCCGATGGCGCACGGCGGACACGGGATTCAAACCGGGCGCGGGATGGAAGAAGGAATGGGAATCGTCTCGAAAGGCGGCGCGCTGTCGGAAGATTTAGGCCCGTCGCTGGGCCGCACGACCGGCATCCCGCTCGAACAACAAACGTCGAACGCCGTCGGCCAGCAAGCGGTTTACTCCTGCCCGATGCATCCCGAAGTCAAATCCGACAAGCCTGGCAATTGCCCGAAATGCGGAATGACTTTGGTCTTGCAAAAAACAGGCAGGCAGAAACGAGTGCCCGGTTATCCGCAGGATATGTGGATGACAATGGACGCTGAAGTCGCCAAGCCCGAAACGTCGTGGTTGCCCGAAGGCTGGACGGGTTCGATGATGGGAATGATGACGCTGGCGCGCGTGCTCCCGGCGGAAAAATATGATCGAATGATGGCGCTCATCAAAGAAGGCAAATATGAACCGGGGCCGAAGTGGCCCGCCAAACAGGACTCGCATCAACACAAACACGGAGGCTAATCCGATATGAACAGATTACGAATCGGCGTGGTTGCCAGCTTTTTGCTGTTCCCGATTTCGGTCCTTGCGCAAACGCGAGAACTGCCATCGCCAGCCGGAGCGGGCAGCGGTCAACCCAATCTGACCGTCTCGCCTGATGGCCGCGCGCATTTGAGTTGGATCGAGCGATTGGGTGAAGGGCGTTTCTCGCTCCGCTTCGCCACGCTGGAAAAAGCCGCTCCGGAAAAGTATGAATGGTCGGCGCCGCGCGTCATCGCCGAAGGCTCGAACTGGTTCGTCAACTGGGCCGACTTCCCTTCGATGATCGCGCTGCCCGATGGCTCGCTGGCGGCGCATTGGCTGGTCAGGAGCGGGACGGGGACTTACGCCTACGATGTCAACATCTCGCGGTCTTTCGACGGCGGCAAAACGTGGAGCAAGCCTTTCGTCCCGCATCGCGACGGCACACAGACCGAGCACGGCTTCGTTTCCCTCTTTCCCGCAAAGGACAATTCATTGGCGGCGGTGTGGCTGGACGGACGCGAGATGAAAGCGGGCGCAGGCGATCACGGTCACGGCAACATGACTTTGCGTTATGCGAAGATCAAACGCGATGGCTCGATGGCCGATGAAGCCTCGCTGGATGCAAAGGTGTGTGAATGTTGCCAGACTTCGGCTGCGATGACCGCCGACGGGCCTGTCGTAGTTTATCGTGATCGTTCGGATCAGGAGATCCGCGACATCTCGGTGATTCGATTGAAGGACGGAAAGTGGAGCCAGCCGCGTTCGGTCGCGCAAGACGGCTGGCAACTCAACGGGTGCCCCGTGAACGGGCCTGCTGTGGCGGCTTCCGGTCGCCGCGTGGCGGTGGCCTGGTTCACTGTTGCTGGCGGCGCTCCGCGCGTGAAGCTGGCTTTCTCCGACGACGCCGGCGAGACCTTCAACGAGTCTGTCATTGTGGATGACGGCGCGCCAGTGGGCCGCGTGGATGTTCTGTTGCTGGCGGACGGAAGCGCGATGGTCTGCTGGCTGGAGAAACTGTCCGGCGGCGGCGAAGTTCGCGTCCGCCGCGTGAAGCCGGACGGCAAGCGCGACCAATCCATCACTGTCGCGCCTTCCGGCACGGCCCGCTCCAACGGCTTTCCGCAGATGGTTCGCGCCGGAAATACGCTGGTCTTCGCCTGGACTGGCGCTCGTGTTTTCACAGCCACAATGCCGCTACCGTAAGGAGTCGCCCATGTCGCTTGGCGACGCTCTGGAACAATAAAAAAGGGCATGGAGTTCAAGCTTCAGCTTGCGGCTTTGAGTCGCCCGAAGATGGCGGTCACAAGCTAAAGCTTGAACTCCATGCCCTTTTTCAAGGAGACATTATGAAATTCGTTCACCTATGTTTGTTGATGGTTGTAGCCACATGGCCGCTCGCGTCGGCGAGCAGCTCGATAAAAGTGAATCTGATTCACCCGCCGAACGGCGGGATTCAGCCGCAGGCCGTGACGGATGCGGGGGGCACGCTCCATCTGATTTACTTCGCAGGTGAACCGAGCGCGGGCGATATCTTCTACGTCCGTCGAGAGCCGGGCAAAAAAGACTTTTCATCGCCGATCCGCGTCAACAGCCAACCGGGCAGCGCCGTCGCCATCGGCACAATACGCGGCGCGCAGATCGCCATCGGCAAAAACGGGCGCGTCCACGTGGCCTGGAACGGATCGAACAGCGCCGCGCCGCGCGGCCCTGAAAATTCCGCCCCGATGCTTTACGCGCGAATGAACGACGCGAAGACCGCCTTTGAAGCCCAGCGCAACCTGATGCAGATCAGCCACGCGCTTGATGGCGGCGGGACGGTGGCGGCGGACAGCGCGGGCGATGTTTACGTCGCGTGGCACGGCGCAGGCAATCAGAAAGGCGAAGAGCATCGCCGCGTCTGGCTGGCGCTCTCGACCGACGAAGGCAAGACGTTCGCGCGAGAGGCAGCCGCGTTCGCCGGTGAGACCGGCGCTTGCGGGTGTTGCGGGATGCGCGCTTTCGTTGACCCGCGCGGCGCGCTTCATCTGCTTTACCGCACCGCGACGAATATGAGCGAACGCGGAATGTTTCTGCTGACTTCGACCGACAAAGGCAAGAGCTTTCGCGGAACGCGGCTGGACAACTGGCATCTGACCACATGCCCGATGAGCAGCGCGACGATGACCGTGAACAGCGACAAACAAACGTTGGCCGCCTGGGAAAACAACGGCCAGGTCTACTTCGGCGCGA
Source organism: Acidobacteriota bacterium (assembly GCA_022072205.1). Lineage (GTDB taxonomy): Bacteria > Acidobacteriota > Blastocatellia > RBC074 > RBC074 > JAJVID01. The sequence goes on along the minus strand of JAJVID010000143.1, from coordinate 43,368 downwards.
TTAATTCACCGCAAAAATCATCGGCTACGCCCGCGCCCGCTCCGACCGGCAAGCGCAAACACCCGGCGATTGCGACAAACGCGCGCGGCGAAACGATACTGGTCTGGACGGAAGGCACAGGCTGGAAGAAAGGCGGCTCGCTGGCGTGGCAGGTCTTCGATAAAAACGGCAAACCCGCCGGAGAGATGGGCGTGGCGCAGGGCGTGCCCGTCTGGGGACTGGCGACGGTCGTCGCCGAAGCCGGCGGCGGCTTCACGATTATTTATTGAGCAAAGGCTGAAAAAATATTTTTCGCGGCGTGCGACATTTCACCCCGTTTCGCGCATATAGATCATGAGACCACCTGTTCTGACCGATAAGACGTATTGAAACGCCCAAACCGGAACTCCCGGCAGCAAGCTCAACGCCCAGGCTGGTGTAAAGACTCAAAGACAGACTCAGATGACGAAACACATCACGGAGCAACCTCATGAAAACTGCGCCCGCGCCACATCCTGACCATCAGCGCCATTCTGTTCGCTTGTCTAGCCCTCGCTGACAACGTCAAACAGCGCCCGCAAAAATCATCAACCGCCCTCGTGAAGACAGTCGCCGCCGAACGCGCTCGCGCCAAACGCGCCGCCAAATCCGCGCCACACGCCGCCGCGCCAGCCTGTGGGTTCTCTATCCGCAAGTGGATTTGCTGGGCTGAAGCATGGACAACTCCCGCGATTTTCACCGCAACTCCTCGTGACATAAATTCTGATTTGTCTGTTCCTCCCTCAAAATCTATCCGACATAAATGTTGATTGCTCCAGCCAGAACTACAATTTTGTCCGCGTCCAAATTTCCGTCTTTTCCATTGCGAGTCTCTGGATCAGAAGTCGCTTGGTGAACGCAGCGTAAACTGTCGAGTTTGCGCGCGTTTTTCACTTGCTGAGCGCCTTCTGGGATGGTGAGCAGCGCTGATAATCGCTACAAAAATGTGATTCTGTCAGGCGAAAGCTACGCTTTTGTCTGGCCGTATGATCGTCGGAAAAGACCGCCGAAAGAGTTAAAACGTGGGAAATGCCAATAAACATAGGCCTTACGGCAGAGTGCTCATTATTCAGCTTCTCTGGCGCCCGGCTTGCTCCTCTTAAAATCGAGCGTAACAAAAATGCAGATTGACATGATCACAATCGAGCGGCACGCGGGCGAGAAGCTGCGGAAGATCGAAAGCCAGCCGAGTCCGGCGCAACGTCTCGCCGCGCTCAAAAAATTCCTGAAGATCGAAACGCAGCGGCTGAGCTTGCGCCACCGGTTCGGGGTGAACGGAGCGCAGATTGTCGCGGCCCGCAGTTTGATCGTTGATTTGTTGATCGAGCGCATCGCCCGAACGGCGGTTGAGGAAAAGCTCGGCGGCGCGAATGCTGGGCAGTTCGCGGTTGTCGCTCTCGGCGGATATGGGCGGCGTGAACTCGCGCCGCATTCGGACATTGACATTATGTTCCTGCATCAGGGGCGCAGGGACAGCGTCGCCGCCGCGAAGTTGAGCGAAGCGATTCTTTACCTGCTCTGGGACATCGGGTTCAACGTCGGCCACAGCGTGCGTGGCCTGGGCGACTGCGTCTCGATGGCCAGGGAAGATGTCGTATCGCGCAACTCGATGATTGACGCGAGGCTGTTGTGGGGTGACGCCGGGTTGTTCGAGCAACTGACGGAGCGGCTGGACGAAGAGATATTTGAAAAACAGAAACCGGCGTTGCTCGATGAACTGTTGAAAGAGCGCGAGGCGCGTTACGCCAAGTTCGGAAGCGCCGCGTGTTTGCAGGAGCCGAACATCAAGGAGAGCGCGGGCGGATTGCGCGATCTGCACGAGTTGTTGTGGGCCTCGCGTGTGGCGTACGGCCAGACGACGCTCGAAGGGCTGATTAAAGCTGAAGTCATTCCCGAACGCGACGCGAAAGCCATCGGCGCAGCTTATGAGTTTTTGCTGCGCGTGCGCAACGATCTGCACTTCCTGACATCGCGCCGCACAGATCTGCTCTCGCTCGATTTGCAGCAACAGGTGGCGCGCAACCTGGGCTATGCGGATTCGGAAAGGCAACAGGCGTCGGAAATTTTCATGCGGGATTATTACCTGCATGCGCGGCGGCTGCATAGGTTGTGCGAATCGCATCTGCGACGCGCCATCGCCGCGCGCCAAAAAAAGAACTGGTTCGCTCGCTCGCGTTCAACCACAGCCGCAGGCGGATTCGTGATGTCGGACGGAACGCTCGATACCGCGAACGCGGGCGAAGAGCTTGACGGCGCTCGAATGATGATGGCTTTCGGCTACGCGCAGGCCACTGGCGCAGGATTCAGCGTCAACCTGCAGGACGCGATTCAATCGAGCCTGCCCGCTGTGAATCGGGCCTTTCGCTCTTCGACCGATGGGGCGCAATCGTTTTTGAAGATGCTGCGGGCCAGGGGACGCGTCGCGGCGACGTTGCGATTGATGCATGAACTCGATTTTCTGGGAAAGTTTCTACCCGAATTCGGGCGCGTCACCTGTCTGGTTCAACACGATCTTTATCATCGCTACACGGTTGACGAACACACGCTGCGGACGATTGAGGCGCTGGATGAACTCGCCGGTTCGCGCGGCAAACAGACGGAGCGCTATCGAAACCTGTACGGCGAGATCAGCGATGCGGCGACGTTGCATCTGGGTTTGTTGATGCACGACATCGGCAAAGGGCTTGGCGGCAATCACACAGAGAAGGGAATCAGAATCGCCGAACGGGCGATGGCGCGGCTCGGCCTGGAGGCTGAGATGACCGAGCAGGCGCTATTCCTGATTCGCCATCACCTGACGATGTCACACATCGCGCAGAGGCGTGACCTGTCGGACGACAAGGTGATCGGCGATTTCGCAGAGAAGATCGGGACGCTCGACAACCTGAACATGCTCACGCTGCTGACTTACGGCGACATCAACGGCGTCGGGCCGGGCGTATGGAACGAATGGAAAGATTCGCTGCTGTGGGAACTGTACACGAAAGCCCGCGCGGTTCTGTCGCCGGACAAACAGCCGGAGCGCGGCGCCGAAGAGTTGCGCGAACGCGTGGGGCGGATGCTGGCGAGCGAAATTGACGTTGACGTGACGCGAAAACATTTCGGGTTGCTGCCGGAAGATTACGCGCGGTCGGTTCCGCCGCAAACGATCATCGAACACATCCGGCTGGCGCACACGCTCAATTCGCGTCCGGTCAAAACCAGTTGGAGGGTTGACACTCAAATGCGATGCGCCGATCTGCATCTGTGCGCCCCGAACCGGCGAGGGCTTTTCGCCGGCGTCGCGGGAACGCTGACGGCGCAGGGCGTCAACATTCTCAGCGTTCAACTGAACACGCGCGCCGACGGAATTGCGATTGATTCATTCAAGGTGCGCGACACCGCCGGAGAGCCAATCACCGATCCCGCGCGGTGGGAACAGATTGACAGCGCGATCCGCCGCGCGATTGGCGGCGAACTGGACGTGGCCGCGGCTGTTGAAAAAAGATTGCGCTCGCAAACAGGCTCGCGCTTTCAGCGGCGAAAGGCGCTTGTTCAGGGCGCGACGCGAATAAGCTGGGATAACCAGTCGTCAGGCAAAAGCACGATTCTGGAACTCAGAACGAGCGACCGCCTGGGACTGGCTTACAAGATCGCAAACACGCTCACGTCTCTCGATCTGGACATCGTGTTTGCAAAAGTGGCGACTGAAAAACACCTCGCTTTAGACGTCTTCTACGTGACGAACGCGGCGGGCGAAAAGCTGGCGGACGCTGATCTGCCGGTCATCGAGGACGCGATTCGGAACGCGCTCAGTGAAAAAAGAAATTGAGCGGTTCGAGCAGCCAGTAGGCCAATTGAAGTACAACAACTACCTTTAACTGAGGAAACACCGGCTATGACAACAAAGTTGAATTTCCGCAAGGCCGTCTTCGCCTTGATGTGTGGTCTGACAATCGCGCCCGCCGCCCTGTCGCAAACGGTCGAAGAGCGGCTGGCGAAAGTTGAAACTGCGGCGGCTGGCGCGCAACTGGCTGGCGACAACGCCTGGATGCTGGTTTGCTGCGCGCTCGTGCTGATGATGACCGGCCCCGGACTGGCGCTGTTTTACGGCGGCCTGGTTCGCAAGAAGAACGTGCTGGCGACGATGATGCAAAGTTTTGTGATGATGGGCGTCGTCACCGTGCTGTGGGCGGTTTACGGTTACAGCATCGCTTTCGCCGAAGGCACGCCGTTCTTCGGCAAATTGAATTATCTGTTTCTGAGTGGCGTGGGAGGCGACCCGAACACGGCATACGCCGCGACGATCCCGCACCAGACTTTCATGATGTTCCAGTTGATGTTCGCCATCATCACTCCGGCGCTCATCACCGGCGCATTCGCCGAGCGGATGAAGTTCAGCGCGATGCTGGCTTACACGGCGTTGTGGGCCACGTTCGTTTATTTCCCGCTGGCGCATATGGTCTGGGGCAATGGCGGATTGCTGGCGCTGCCGGCTCTCAATGGCAAGATTCCGGCGCTGGATTTCGCAGGCGGCACAGTGGTTCACATCTCGTCGGGCTTTTCGGCGCTGGTCTGCGCGATCTACCTGGGCAAACGAATCGGATTCCCGAAGCAGTTGATGGCGCCGCACAGTCTGGTACTGAGCGTGATCGGCGCGTGTCTGCTGTGGGTCGGCTGGTTCGGTTTCAACGCGGGCAGCGCGGTTTCGGCCGGTAAACTGGCTTCGAGCGCGTTTGTGGCGACGCACTTCGGGGCGGCTGCGGCGGCGCTGGGATGGATGATCGTTGAATGGCTCAGGCAGGGCAAACCGACAGTGCTCGGCGCAATTTCCGGCGCGGTCGCCGGTTTGGTCGGCATCACTCCGGCTTCGGGGTTCGTCACGCCGATGGCGGCGTTAGCCGTCGGTTTCATCGCGGGTGTGGTTTGCTTCTTCGCCGTGACTGAATTGAAGAAGAAACTCGGCTATGACGATTCGCTCGACGCGTTCGGCGTTCACGGCGTGGGCGGTTTCACGGGCGCGATTCTGACCGGCGTCTTTGCGACGAAGGCGGTCAACGATGTGTTCAGCGGCGGCCCGGTCGGCCTGCTCGAAGGGAACTCGAAGCAGGTCCTCAATCAATTGATCGCGGCGGGCATTGCGATCGCGCTCGGCGTGATCGGTACGCTCATCATCCTCAAAGTGGTGGACGCCGTCATCGGCTTGCGAGTGACCGGCGAAGACGAGGTGACAGGCTTGGACCTGTCGCAGCACGGCGAAGAAGGATACAACCTGGATTTGGACGTGGCTTCGTCATTGCACCCGGGTTTGAGTTACGCCGAGCCGGTGTTTGCGGCAGCGGCGAAACCTGTCAGCGAGTAACGCGGTTCAATCTGAAATTCGCGGTTTGAATTTCGTTCCGAGAAAAGAGGCTAACCTATGAAAAAGATAGAAGCGATTATCCGTCCCCATCTGCTCGAAGCCGTGAAAGACGCCTTACAGACGCTCGGCGTGCAGGGGATGACGATCAGCGAAGTGAAGGGCTTCGGCCGGCAGAAAGGTCACACCGAAGTTTACCGAGGCAGCGAATACAAGGTCGAGTTCGTGCCGAAGGTCAAACTCGAAGTTGTCGTTGACGAAGAGATCGTCGAAAACGCGATTGACGCAATCGTCAAGGCCGCGCGCACGGGCAAATTCGGCGACGGCAAGATATTCATCTTCCCCGTTGACGAGGCCGTGCGCATCCGCACGGGCGAGCACGGGGTGAACGCAGTTTGAAAAAGACAGGGGCGTTTCGCTTGTTCGATGATGCGGCAACATCATCGCGAAACGCCCCCGATGGAAACCGCACTGGCAACTGTCTGTAGCTACCGGCGCGATCGCGCATGAGTGTAAGACCTGTCTTCAAGAGTTGGCAAGGCGCTCATTCGTGGTTTCTCCCGCTGAGGTTCCGGCAGGTGGTTGGCGGCGCAAGTCAATCAAATCTCAGTTTAAGGGGGATAACCACCATGACGCTGAAACGCAACTCTACCTGTCTCGGAACCGTCTTGATGATCGCGCTCGCCGCTGCGTGCGGAAACAAGGCGTTCGCCCAATCAACCATCTTCAACATCCCTTCGACCGACGTCGTGGCCAGGAAGAGCGCCTACGTCGAGTTCGATTTCATCAGTCATCTGGAAAGCCGCGACAACGGCGGGTTCCAGACCTATGCGCCTCGCGTAGTTTACGGCCTGAGGAAAGGCGTCGAGGTCGGATTGAACGTTAGCGTTACGCGCTCGGCGGCCCCGACGACTGTTTACGCGCAGCCGAACATCAAATGGCAGTTCTACGCGAATGAAGAGAACGGCTCGGCGGTGGCCGTCGGCGCCATCGCCTTCACGCCTCTCAGGAACCGCAGCGATAACGACACGTTCGGCCTTTTCTACGTCAACGCCAGCAGGAAATTTAGAGGCGATTACGGCCCGCGCCTGACGGTTGGCGGTTACGGCCTGGGCGGACTCGACATTGACGGCGTGGACAAAAGCGGCGCGATAGTAGGTTACGAACAGCCGGTCGCCAAACGCGTCAGCTTCGTCGCCGACTGGTTCAGCGGCAAGAACGGATTCGGCTACGTTACGCCGGGCTTTTCCTTCGCGCTGCCGAAGAACAGTCTCTTCAATATCGGCTACAGCATCGGCAATAGCGGCAGGAAAAATAACGGGCTGTTCATGTATTACGGCATCACGTTTTAAAACCATCGAGCGCCGGCTTCGGAGACGCCTGACGATAGCCGGCGCTAAAAAATTTTACGAACTCCCGTTTGATGTTCGTTACTCATCACGGTCTAACCTGGCGTCTTCAATTCCGGCGATGGCTTCGTAAATCTCGACGCGCTCCTCGGCCACGCGCGGGAAAACCAGCCGAAGCAGCAGCGGCGTGGCCATGGTCGTCACCAGAACCATGATCACCATGATCGAAAAAATCTCCTGGTTGATGACGCCGCTCGCCAGCCCCACGCCGGCGACGATCAAACCTACTTCGCCGCGCGAGATCATTCCGACGCCGACTCGCATGGATTCCTGACGATTGAAACCGCACAAACGCGCCGCCACGCCGCAACCAACGACCTTGCCCACAATCGCGACAATCAGTATCACGGCCATCAGCGACAGTTTTGCCGCGTCTCCCAGCAGCGCGCGCCCGTTGGCTTCGAGACCGATTGAAATGAAAAAGACCGGGACGAGGATGCTGTAGGTCAACGGGTGAATGCCCTCGTCAATCTCGCGTTTGAACCTCGTGCGCGTGAAGAGCACACCCGCAATGTATGACCCGGTGATCGCCGCGACCTGGCCGATGTACTGGGCCAGGAAGGCGTAAATGAACGCCACGCCGACGGCGAAAGCCAGCAACGCCTGGCTGGCCGGAACCTGCTTCACGCGCGCCAGCAGGCGGTCGAAAAACTTCAGCCCGAACCAGATCGAAATCGCGAAGAAGATCGTCATCAGCGCGATCACGAAAAATATCTCCGCGGTTTTACCGCCGTTGAAAACCGCGCCGGAGATCAACGCCGGCAGCGTCGTTTCAGCGTTTGTGTTCCCCGCGCCCGTTGCGCCGCCGACCGTCGAAAACGCCACGACCAGCGACAGGACGATGATCCCCATCACGTCATCAATGACCGCCGCGCCCAAAATCGTCGAGCCTTCCTTCGAGCGCAACTGCTTCAATTCCATCAAGGTCTGCGCAGAGATCGAAACGCTGGTCGCCGTCAACACCGTGCCGATGAAGATCGCTTCGCGCCAGCCGTAGCCGAAAACGCGCGCCGCCGCCGCTCCGCCCGCCATCGGCAAAATGACGCCGCCCGCCGCCGCCCAGAACGCGACGCGGCCCACACGTTTCATCTCGTCAAGATCGGTTTCCAAACCGGCCACGAACATCAGCAGGATGACGCCAATCTCTGAGAAATCCTTGACGACGCTTCCGAGCGAATCATTTGCGGCGGCGAACGGCCACAGATGCAGCAGGTCAATCACGGTCGGGCCGAGCAGCAACCCGACCAGTATTTCTCCGAAGACCGCGGGCTGACCGTAGCGCACGCTCAGCGCTCCGGCGGCCTTCGCCGCGAAGACGATGATCGCGAGCAGCAAAAGAAGTTGTAGTAAGTGAGGCATATCAGAGAAGGACGACTAAAGGCGTTATTACAAGGAAATTCGATTCTTCGCCAACTTCGATTCCGTTCATCAGCCTGGTTCGTTTCACAAGATTTCTTTCAACCTGCCTGGCGCGATGTTGCGCCCGCAAAGAACGATAGCGACGTTTTGACCGGCGAATCTCTCACGCTCTTTAAGGTAAGCCGCGACGGCGACGCCCGCCGAGCCTTCGATGATCCAATGCTCTTTGTCGAAGATCAGGCGCATCGCCTCGCGGATTTCAGTTTCCGAAACCAGCGTATGCTCGTCAATCAATTGTTGACAGAGCGGGAAAGTGACCGAGTCTTCTTCGACGCCGCCCGCCGTGCTTTCAGAGATCGTCGGCTCTTCTGGAACTTCGATGATGCGGCCTGCGCGCAGGCATTCGTATAGCGCGCGCGAATTTTCAGGCCAGCAGCCGATGATGCGGGTTTGCGGACTGACCGTTTTCAGGTACGTTGCGATCCCTGCGATCAACCCTCCTCCGCCGACCGCCACGAAGATCGCGTCAATCCGATTGATCTGCCGGGCGAGTTCCACGCCGATCGTGCCCTGACCCGCGATGACTTCAAGGTCGTTGTAAGGCGAGATGAAGACCTGGCCTGATTTTTCAGCCGCCGCGCGGGCTTTGTTCTCGGCGTCCAGGCAATCATTGTTGGATGTGACGGAGATGCCGCCGAGGTGTTTGATCATCGCCAGCTTCTGTTCCGAAACGTCGCGCGGCAAATAAATCGTCGCTGTCGTTCCAGCGTGGCCCGCGTGGCGAGCGGCGTAACAGACGCCCATTCCGTGATTGCCCGTCGAAGCGGCGATCACGCCCCGGCGCAATTGCTCTTCGGTGAGCGAGAGAATTTTGTTCGTCGCGCCGCGCAGCTTGAACGAGCCGGTGTGTTGCAGGTGTTCGAGTTTGAGGTAAACGCAGGCGTTTCCCAGTTCGCTCAGGTGAAGAGAATGATCAACCGGCGTTTCGCGCACGAGCGGGCGGATGCGAGCTTCGGCTTCGATTATGGTTTGAGCGGAAAGCATGAATTCCCTTGATCCAGGGCCGTTTTGATGGCCAGGAGTTGTTCCCTCGTGAATTTCGCTGAAACGCGCTCGGCGAACCGGCAGGCGTGATCCAACGCGTCGTCGCAGATTTTGTTGACGAGGCCGAGGCGATGCGCTTCTTCAGCGTCAATGCGGTCGCCGGTGATGAGCATTCGGCGTGCGGCGTCAACTCCGGCGATTCGCGGCAATCGTTGTGTGCCGCCCCAGCCGGTGATGATGCCGCGTTTGGCGCCGGGATGTTGAAACGTAGCGCGCGGCGTGGCGAATCGCAGGTCGCAACTCATCGCAATGTCCAGCCCACCGCCCAGACAATGACCGTCAATCGCGGCGATGGTGACCAGCGCTGCGTCGCCGAGCGAAGCCAGGATCGCCTGTCCTCGCCGTGAAAATCCAAAAGCCGTCGTTGGATCGAGCGCGGCGACTTCGCTCAAATCGGCGCCCGCAGAAAAGAGGCCGCCTGCGCCGGTGATGATCAGCGCGAGCAGACTATCGTTCCGGCTCAGATTCAAGATGATTTCGGCCAACTCTTCCATCAATTCTCTGGTCAGACAATTGAGTCGCGACGGGCGGTTGAGCGTGATGATCGCGTGATGGCCGTGTTCGGTGAGCAGAATTGAGGAGGACATCGTTTGGACACGCTCGGATCATTCGCGTGGTTTCACGTTCTCGCGGATGTATTTGATGATGTCTTCGGTTGAAGCGCCGGGCAGAAAAACTGCGCCGACCCCAGCCTCCTTGAGTTTCGGGATGTCGTCTTCGGGGATGATGCCGCCGCCGAAAAGCAGCACATCGTCCATACCTTTTTCACGCATCAGGTCGAGCACGCGCGGGAAGATCGTCATATGCGCGCCCGACAGGATCGAAAGCCCGATGATGTCTACGTCTTCCTGCAACGCGGCGTTGACGATCTGTTCGGGCGTCTGACGCAAGCCGGTGTAGATCACTTCCATTCCCGCGTCGCGCAGCGCGCGGGCGATGACCTTGACGCCCCGGTCGTGCCCGTCCAGTCCGGGCTTGGCTAACAGAACTCTGATTTTGATTTCAGACATAGTTGGTGGTTAGTGGTTGGTGGTTGGTAGTTGGTGGTTGGTGGTAGAGACGTAAAATTTTACGTCTCTACCACCAACCACCAACTACCAACCACCATTCTTCATTTTGTCTTCGCTTCAACGGAAGGCGATTGTAGCGGCTTGCCTTCGGTATCGTAAAGCTCGACTGCGCCGTAAGCCTTGAGCGCGCCTGCGATCTTTTTAGCGTCGCCGACTGCGACGATTTGCAACTTGCCGAGATCGAGGTATTTCCGCGCCACGCGCTGCGCATCCTCGGGCGTGACTGCGGCGATCTTCTGCGGATAAGTGTCCCAGTAATCCGCCGGCAGGCCGTAAAGCTTCGACGTGATGGCGTTCTGCAAGACCGATTGCGGAAATTCGAGCTGCAAGGCCCATCCGCCGATGATCGTGCGTTGAGCGCGGTCGAACTCCTCCGCCGGAATCTTTTCGTCGCGGATGCGCTTGAATTCGTAGAGCAACTCTTTCATCGAGCCGTCGGTCACGTCGGTGCGGACTTCGGTGTTGGCCTGGAATCGCCCCCGGTATTTGGACGATGAGGCGTTGCTGTAGGCGCCGTAGGTGTAGCCCTTGTCTTCGCGCAGGTTCATAAACAGCCGGGCGCTCGGGCCGCCGCCCACCACTTGATTCATCATCTCAAGCGCGAAGTAATCCGGGTCGGTGCGTTCGATGGTCAGCGTTCCGGCCACCAGGTTGGTTTGGACCGAGCCGGGACGGTCAATCAGGTAGATTTTGGCCGCGCCGGTCTCAGCCACTTTAGGAATCTCGGTTTTTGGAACCTCGCCCGGCTTCCACGAAGCGAAAGCCTTTTCGAGTTTGGCTATGACCGTCGCCGGTTTGACATCGCCGACAATGGCGAAGATGGCGTTGTTCGGTTTGTAGTTCGCGGCGTGGAATTTTTGCAGCGACTCGGGCGTGATGCGCCCGATCTGTTCCGCCGAGAGGGCGAAGCGCGCCGCCGGATGCGAGCCGTACATGACCTTCGTGAACATCTCGGCGGCCAGGAAGCCCGGCTGCGACCGCTGCAAACGAATCTGCGCGAGGTTGCGCGATTTCAGTTTGTTGAACTCTTCCGCCGGGAAGCTCGGATTGAGGATCACGTCGGCGAACAACTCCATGATCGGATCGAAGTTGTCGGTCAGGCCGGAAGCCGAAACCACGCTGGTCAGCGACGATAGTCCGGCGTTGGCGCTGAGCGAGGCGCCGAGTTGATCAATCTGTTCGGCGATCTTCTTGCTGTCGCGCGTTTGCGTGCCTTCGCGCAGCATCGTGGCGGTGTATTGCGCCGCGCCGAGTTGATCCGCCGGATCGGCCAGGCCGCCGCTCAGGATGACCATCTGCATGTTGAACTGCGGCAGCTTGTGGTTTTCCAGCACCAGCACTTGCAAGCCGTTGCTCAATTTGGTTTCGTAAGGTTTCGGCAGTTTGACTTTGAGGACTTCCTTGTTGACGGGCGCTTTGCCTTTGATCACCGTGCCCTTGGTGGACGGACGCTGCGCCTGTCCGCCGGGCGCTTGAGCCTGCGCCAAACCGGCCAACAGCGTCGCCAGGGCAATCATCGTCAGCGTGCGGGTGAGTTGAAAAATCACTCGTTTCATTTTGCGCTCTCCTTTCCGTTATTGGTTGCGGTTGGCGTTGGCGCCCATCGCTTTCGGCTTGGGCGTGGCGACGCCGACAGTGCGTTTTGCCGGTTGCAGATATTTCTGCGCCACGCGCTGCACGTCTTCTTTGGTGACGGCCATCAATTTATCGAGCCGCGTGTTGACCAGATTCGGGTCGTTCCAGGCGACGGCGGCCTCCGTGATGTTGATGGCCAGCCCCAAAGAGCTTTGACGTGAGCTGACGGCGCCGCGCTTGGCGAACTGTTTGGCTTTCTCCAACTCCCAGTCGGCGACCGGCTCCCGCTGCAATCGAGCGATCTCTTCGTAGATCACCGCCTCGACATCTTCGATCTTCTTGCCGGGAGCGATGGTGGCCGAAATCTGGAAAGCGCCGGGACCGCGCCGGGCATTGGAGAAACTGCCGGCCGAAAGCGTCAGTTGCTTTTCCTTGACCAGCTTTTGATAAAGCCGCGAGCTTTGCCCGCCGCCGAGCACTGTGCCGAGCACTTGCAGCGCGTAAGCGTCGGGCGTTTCGCCAATGACGCCTTTGTAGCCGATGTTGAGCAGCGCCAGTTGCGCCAGCGGGTCGTCCATCGTGAAGCGGCGCTCGGCGGTCTGCTCCGGCTCGGTCGTGTCTACCCTGGCGGGCGAAGCTTGAGCCGGAATGGATTCAAAATTCTTTTTGATCCTGGCCAGCGCGTCGGCGATTTTGAAATCGCCGACCAGCGCCATCGCGGCGTTGTTCGGCGCGTAGTAAATCCGGAAGAAATTGCGCACGTCTTCGACGCTCGCGGCGTTCAAGTCATCCATCGAACCGATGACCGAATGCTTGTAGGCGAAGTTGTCATACATCGTCTCGCCGAATTTTTCGCGCATCTTGCCGTAAGGCTGGTTATCCAGCCCCAGCCGCCGCTCTTCCTGCACGGCGTTGCGCTGGTTGTCGAGATTCTCTTTCGAGATGTCGAGGCCGCGCATCCGGTCGGCTTCGAGGAAGAGCGCGAGGTCGAGTTGATTGGCCGGCAGCGTCTCAAAATAGAGCGTGCGCTCTTCATTGGTCGTGCCGTTCAGATTTCCGCCGTTGTTGAAGACGAGCGTCATGTATTCGCCCTTGCCGACCTGCTCCGAGCCTTGAAACATCATGTGCTCGAAGAGGTGGGCGAAGCCCGTGCGCCCCTGCCGTTCGTTGCGCGAACCGACATCGTAAATCAGGGCGAGCGAAATGACCGGCGCGCTGTGGTCTTCGACCAGGAAGACGCGCAGGCCGTTTTTCAGCTTGAACTCTTTGAAGTTGACGTTGGCGACCCTGGCTGGCGCAGGTTTGGCCGCAGGTTGAGCGCCTTTCGGCGCAGAGGGCTTCGGCGCGTCCTGTCCCCAGACCGTGACGCTCGACAGCGCGAGCGCAAAAGCCAGCGACACACGCGTGAAGCGATGAGCGTTACTCATAGTGATTTCCTTTCTGTTTTGAGTCAGGGAAACTCGTGACTATGGTTGAATAACTGGGCCGCGTGAGCCGCAGCCGCAATTGTATAAACGCGTTCAGGGTGGTTGAGGTTCAGCCTTGTTGAATGCCTGGAAAACGCTTGGCGGCGAATAAGCGAAAAAGACAATCAAGTCATCGTGGCCAATTCGGAAATCCTGCGACGGAGTGTGTCAGGATCGTGGATATCATCGAGTTCGATGAACAAACGCTGCAAAATGTCGAGATCGCTGATTGCTTCGAGTTCTTTGCCGATTTGAATACTGGGAAAGCGCTTAGCAATCAATTGGCGTAAATTATCGGCAGTGACTTTCAGCAATCTAAGTCTTTCCTCTTCGCGTCCTTCTTCGCGTCCTTCTTCGCGTCCTTCTTCGCGTCCTTCTTCGCGTCCTTCTTCGCGTCCTTCTCTGAGAATGGATTGATAGAAACTCGACTCGCGTAATCGTTCGATTGGCATCATAGACGTTCCTCCGACGAGCAATTTCAGCAGGTCAATGTCATTGTAGCGCAGGCCTCCGAGCATCACAAAATGCAGGCCCATCTCGCTGCGCTGCCTTTCGTCAGGCACTGAGCGTAACGCCTCGGCGCCTGCTTCCAACTCTTCGCGCCCACCGTCCATCAATGGCACGAAGGGCAGCAATGCCGGTCGTCCCGATTCAAGCGCCTTGCGCGCCGGAATCTTCCAAACGCGGATCAGATGAAAGCGCGTCTCGATGCGCGTGCCGCCTGCGTTGATAACTCCGCTCCGCGGCGGGCGACGCGGCAGACCTTTTTTCGTCAGCAGAATGACGTAGCTGTCCACCGGCAGGAGATACTTGAACCAGTGCAGCGGCCCGTATTCGACCATCCGATCCGGGATTTCCTTTTCCCATCTCGTCCATGCTTCGACGTGAACCACGCGCTTGCCGCGCGCCGATGTGACGAGGTAAGGCTGGTCAGGCAACACGGCGGCCGCGCTGATTTCGCGCGGCAGCAATTCGATGACGGCATTCTCGTCCGGTTCGATTGCGCCGAGCATCAATAACAGACTCTCCGGGTCCTGCTCGGCGAGAAATTTGAACGCCTGGTCGTAAGGTTTTGTAGCCATTTGCCGGGGGAGAAAGAGCCGATCAGAAATCCGGCTCCTGATATTCGCCGAAGATTGGCCGCAACGCGTCGCACATCTCGCCGAGCGTGCAATCGGCGCGCGCGCAATCAATCAGCAGCGGCATCGTGTTGACGTCCGGATCTTCGGCGCCGCGCTTCAATGCATCGAGCGCGCGCTGGGCCGCCGCTTTATCGCGTTGCGCGCGAAGTTTAGCCAGACGCTCTTCCTGAAGTCTCGCCACCGATTCGTCAATTTGCAAAATGTTCGCCTCGCCCAGTTCATTCGTCTCCATCTGGTAAGCGTTGACGCCGACGATCACTTTCTCGTCGCGTTCGACTGCGCGCTGGTACTGGTAAGCCGATTCATGAATCTCTTTCTGCGGGAAGCCGGCCTCGATGGCTTCAACCATTCCGCCCATCGCGTCAATTTTGCGGAAGTATTCCCAGGCTTCTTCTTCGAGTTCGTTGGTCAACTTCTCGACGAAGTACGAACCGCCGAGCGGGTCAACAGCGTTCACGACGCCGGTCTCGTGCGCGATGATTTGCTGGGTGCGAAGCGCAATCAGCGCGGCGCGTTCCGTTGGCAGGGCCAGCGCTTCGTCGTAACCGTCGCAATGCAGCGATTGCGCCCCGCCGAGCACTGCGGCCAGCGCTTGAATCGCAACGCGCGAGATGTTGTTGATCGGTTGCTGAACCGTCAGGCTGACTCCGGCGGTCTGTGCGTGGAATCGCAGTTGATGCGAGCGCGGATTCTTCGCTTTGAACCGCTCGGTCATCACGCGATACCAGATGCGCCGCGCCGCGCGGTATTTGGCGATCTCCTCGAAGAAATCGTTATGCGCGTTGAAGAAGAACGACAGGCGCGGCGCGAATTCGTCAACGTCCAGCCCGACACGGGCGCCGTATTCGACGTACTCGATTCCGTCGCGCAGCGTGAAGGCAAGTTCCTGCGCTGCGGTCGCGCCAGCCTCGCGGATGTGATAGCCGGAAATCGAGATTGAATTCCATCTGGGCATCTCGGCGGCGGTGAACTTGAATGTGTCCGTGATCAGCCGCATCGCGGGGCGCGGCGGATAAATCCACTCTTTCTGCGCGATGTATTCTTTCAAAATGTCGTTCTGCAGCGTGCCGCCGATGTCACGCCATTTCACTCCCTGCCGTTCAGCCGTCGCCAGGAAGAACGCGAAGATCATCGAGGCCGGCGCGTTGATCGTCATCGAGGTCGTCACCTGATCGAGCGGGATGCCGTCGAAAAGAACTTCCATGTCTTCGCGCGAAGAGATTGCCACGCCGCATTTGCCGACTTCGCCTTCGGAGACCGGGTGATCGGAGTCGTAGCCCATCAGCGTCGGCAGGTCGAACGCCGTCGAAAGCCCCGTTTGTCCGTGTTCGAGCAGATATTTGAAACGCTGATTGGTATCGAACGCCGAGCCGAAACCCGCGAATTGGCGCATCGTCCAGGGCTTCGCGCGATAACCCGTCGGATGAATGCCACGCGTGTACGGCGGCATTCCGGGAAAGTTGATGTCGCGCTCGAAATCAATGTTCTCAATGTCGCGCGGCGTGTAAAGCCGGTTGATTGGTTTCAAAGAGACAGTCGAGAACTCGTCCTGGCTCTCAGGCATTTTCCGCAGCGAAGTTTTGAGATGTTTCTCTTCCCACTCCTGCTGCAGTTCGTCCAGACGGTCATTGATGATTGCGGGATTGCTCATAGAGTCGCTCCTGAGATGAATCATGGGAGCGTACGCGTGGACGCGTGCGCTCTCAGTGAATGTGAATCGGGATGATATTTGAGCGGCGCAGATCAAGGCAAGTAACGGTTCGCCAGGCGGGTCGTTAAGTGGATTGACCATTATTCGAGCGCGTCATGCAACATCAGATGCGCCAGGTAAAAGAGCGCCACTCCAGCGAAGACCAGCAGCGACGTGCGCGCGTCGCCTCCGTAACGGCTTTTGCGATTGACTTCAGGAATCAGGTCGGAAGCTGCCACGTAAAGCGTGACGCCGGCTGAAAAAGGCAGCGTATAGATGACGGCAGGCCGAAGGACGAAAGTCAAAATGATTCCCGCGAACGTCGCGGCGGCGATCAATGCTGTCGCGCGCAAGGCCGCCTGATGGCCGCGCCCCGACGACAGCATGATCGAAGCGACAGTGAACCCTTCGGGAATCTTGTGCAGCGCTATCGCGATGAAGAGCAGCAAGCCCAGTTGGAAATTCGTGAGCAACCCCGACGCGATTGCGACGCCGTCAAAAAAGGTATGAACCGAAAGCGCGATGACTGCCGTCAGGGCCACGCCCCGTCGCAGCATCTCGTCGGAATGCGTCTCTTCGCCGAAATGGAAATGAGGCGCGATGGTGTGCTCGACGAACTGGATCAGCAAGTAACCCGCCAGAGCCAATCCCATCGGCTT
The DNA here is from genome assembly GCA_022072205.1 of Acidobacteriota bacterium. Taxonomy (GTDB): domain Bacteria; phylum Acidobacteriota; class Blastocatellia; order RBC074; family RBC074; genus JAJVID01. Next base: position 26,538 of record JAJVID010000143.1, on the reverse strand, counting down.
TATCAAATCATTGTTCCACTGCAAAGCGACTTCGGGGATTACTTCGAGAAAGACCGCGCCGAGCATGAACCCTGCTCCGAGCGCGATCAGATAATTGAGCAATCGCTGATTCGTCGCGCGCGCCCTTGTGATTAGAAAACCGCCGACTATGTTTCCTGTGGCCGCCAGCAATCCGAAGCCGATGAGTTGTAGAAATGGAGTCATTCGGGGAAAAAGATATTCCTTCTTCTGTAAAAACGCGCGTCACTATATCACCAACCTCCCATCGCTCACAAAGCGTGCGAACGGCGCCTAACTAATCTGGACTGTGGCATCCATGCAACATTATGCCCGGCGCTGTACTAAGCATAAATTTCAATCCTTTAGCATTTCTGACTTCAAGTCGTGAATCAACGATTGCGCTTGGACAAATGCCTTGACACGTTTTAATCGCTGGCATACTATACGCCGCACTTGAGTGGGCTAAAGTGGTAAAAGATAGAACAGAGTGGTTGAATTTAGAATGAAAGGTCGTTTTTCGCCGACCTGCACCGATATTTAAGAAAAGGATTAAAGGGTTGGTGAGAAATCGCGATGCTTCGAGGTAGCTACAACGGGCGCGTAGATGACAAGGGGCGGATCAAGATTCCGGCCTCTTTTAAACGCTACCTTGATGAGAAGTACGGACGGCCGGATTTTTATGTGACGAGCCTGTTGGGAGATTGCGCGCGCATTTATCCGCTGCAGGAATGGGAAGAAATTGAAAAGAAGTTGTCCGCTCAGCCCTCGATGGTTCCGGCCGCGAAGAAGTTTCTGGATCGGACCAATTATTACGGGCAGATGCAGGAAATGGACGGGCAGGGGAGGATTCTGATCTATCCGATGTTGCGCAACGAGGCGAAGCTGTCGGGCGATGTGATGGTCTTCGGATATTTGAAGTATCTGGAAATTTGGAACGCCGATAACTTCCGCCACTCGCGTCTGGAAGAACAGCCGTACACGGACGACGACGCGATGGAGTTGGCGCAATTGGGAATTTGAAAAATCGAGTTTAGGAGACGCCGGAAAAAGCTTTGGGCGGCTTGGCGTCTCCTCCCCCGTGCCCGTCACGCTGTGAGCGGGCCGAAGGCAGCTTATGGAACTCCATCGCCCCGTGATGCCGCGAGAAACGCTTGAGCATCTCGACGCCGCTCGTAGCGGGCTGTTTGTTGATGCGACGCTGGGGATGGGCGGGCACACGGAGTTGATTTTGCGGGCTTCGCCGGGTAACTGCGTGATCGGGTTTGACCGTGACGCGGAAGCCATCGAGTTGGCCAAACAAAGGCTGGCTGAGTTCGGCGAAAGATTCAGGGCGGTTCACACAGATTACCGCCGGATCAAAGATGTTCTTCGAGAAGAAGGGATCGAGACGGTCGCGGGCGTGCTGGCTGATCTCGGCATTTCGTCATATCAATTGGACACGCCGGAGCGCGGCTTCAGCTTCCGTTCCGGACAAGGTTTTGTAGAGTCCCCATCGTCGTCAGTAACTTCACCAAACGATCCATCCGCGTCTCCTTTGGATATGCGGATGGATCGGTCGCAGAAATTGACAGCGGCCGATCTGGTCAACGGTCTCAGCGAGCGAGAACTGGCCGACATCATCTTTGAATACGGCGAAGAGCGAGCCTCGCGGCGCATAGCTCATCGCATAGTTGCGGAGCGGGCGAAAGCGGCGATCACGACGACTGGGCAGCTCGCCGATCTGGTCGTCCGCGCGATTCATCAAAAAGGCCACTGGCGCATTCATCCGGCGACAAAAACTTTTCAGGCGTTGCGGATAGCGGTCAATCGCGAGCTTGATGGGTTGGATCAATTCGTCGCCGACGCGATTGACGCGCTCGAACCCGGCGGGCGTCTGGTCGTGATCACGTTCCATTCGCTCGAAGACCGGATCATCAAACAAGCCTTCAGGTTTCAGTCTGGGCGTTGCCTGTGCCCCCCGAACCAGCCTGAGTGCCGATGCGGAGCGACAAAGCGCGTGGAAATACTCACGCGGAAAGCTATTCAGCCGGGCGAAGACGAAATCGCTTCGAACCCGCGCTCTCGCAGCGCGAAGTTGCGCGCCTGTCGCAGGATTTGACGGCGTCCCTGACATAAACAACGTCAACAGTTAGTCCCCAAGGTCAATAAACATAAGTCAGGCTCAAGCCGAAAGAGTCGTGTCTCAACTGAAGGTAAAAATCGCCGGCGCTATTCGCCATTCATCTCAGGAGCGTGGGAAATGAGAACACAGCGATACCTGCCCAGAATTCAGAACGGCCGTGTAACCAAACGCCAGACCCGGTCGAAAAATCCCGTGACATCAAAATCATTCGGCGCGGCGAAATCATCGGCGCGGCGCAACTCAACCCGGATTTCAAGCCGGGCAGGGAAGCGCAACAGCGAAGAGCGCGGCGCTCGTGTGATGTGGATGATGATCCTGATCGGGATTGCGCTCACCGCAGGCTTCGTCTTTGCGCTGCGGTCGCAGATCAGCGCCTACAGGCTCGGTCAGGCCGAAGAGCAACTCAGGACGAAACTGGATGAATACGCCGGCCAGCAGAAATTCCTGATGCTCGATCAGCAGCGCGCGCTCAACACCACCGAAAGCGATCGTGCGGGGAAGCTCGGCGGACTCAACCAACTCAAATTGGATAGAGTGGAGGCGTTGCGGGACACTTCAGTTCCGAAGGTGGTTCAACAGGTTTCAACGCCGGTCAAACCGCCTGAGGTCAGTCAGCAAAATCGCCTGAACAATAATCGTGTGAGCAACAATCGCCTGAGCAGGCAGCCGGTCAAAAACAGCCGGATCACAAAGTCAGCGGCGAAAACTCCGCCGTCGAAGGCCGGCGCCGCGAAATCGAGCGCCGTAAAATCGAAAGCAAAGAAGGAGAGCGCTAAGCAACAACAGGTGGCGCGGCTTCAGAAGAAGCGTTGAAGGTCTGAGCCGCACATCAAATATCAAATATTAAATATCAAATTCACCCGGACGGCGCCCGTGAGAACGAAACAACGCAGACATCAGACAATCAGACAAAAGACCGATGTGCGCAGGCGCGTGCTGTGGATAGTCGCGTTCCTGTGCGTCTGGATGCTGGCGATAGTGGGCCGTCTGGCGTGGCTGCAGGTGGCGCGGCACGAACATTACACGGATCGCGCCGCGCTCAATCAGCAGAAAGAGGTCAAGACCATCGCCTCGCGCGGCGCGATTGTTGACAGCCAGGAGCGCGAACTGGCCGTCAGCGCCATCGCCGATTCGGTCTACGTTGACTTGAAACAACTCAAGGAAGAAGCGGATCGCAAGCGAGCGGCTGAGACGCTCTCGCCGCTGCTCGGTTTCAATCAATCCGAGTTGATGAAGAAACTGACCGGGAATTCGAGTTTCCTCTGGCTCAAACGCAAACTCGATCCGACGGCTTCTCAGGCCGTCAACGAGGCGGTCGCCAAGAACAAGCTTCACGGCGTCGCGGTTCAGAAAGAGACGCAGCGCTTCTATCCCAACAATTCGCTGGCCGCGCACCTGATCGGTTACGTTGACGCTTACGACAAGGGACTGGCAGGCGTCGAGCAGAAATACAACGATTTGCTGAGCGGAAAACCGGGCGAGGTTCAATTCGACAAAGACGCTTCAGGCCGCCCGTACAATCGCCACGAGATACCGGCGATGGACGGCGCGCAGGTCGTCCTGACTATTGACGCTGTGCTTCAACACAAAGTCGAAGTCCTGCTCGATGAAGCCGTGCGGATGACACATGCGAAAGGCGCGGGCGCAATCGTCTACGATCCGAAGACTGGAGCCATTCTCGCCCTGGCCAACGTTCCGACCTTCAACCCGAACGAACGTCCCGGCAGCGCGGACGACAACGCGCGCGCCAATCGGGCGATCAGTTGGCCTTACGAACCCGGCTCGATCTTCAAGATGGTGACTTACGCTGCGGCTTTTGAAGAAGGCCTGTTCAAACCGGACGACATGATCAATTGCGGCGGCGGTCAGATCACCATCGGCAAACGAGTGATCCGCGACACGCACGCTTACGGCGTTCTGTCGGTCGAGGACGCTTTCGCCAAATCGTCGAACGGCGGCGCGATCCGCGTGGCGATGAAACTCGGCAAGGAGAAGTTTCACGATTACATCACGCGGTTCGGTTTCGGGCGCAAGACCGGAATCGAGTTGCCCGGCGAATCGCGCGGCATCGTCAACCCGCTCGAAGACTGGCGGATTGATTCCATCGGCTCGGTCGCCATCGGCCAGGAAGTTTCGATCACGCTGTTGCAGGCTGTCGCGGCGGTCGGCGCAATCGCCAATCGCGGCGTCTGGGTCAAGCCGCATGTCATCAAGAAAGTCGTGACGCAGGATGGCCGCGCGCTTTACGAGCCGAAGATCGAAACGCGGCAGGTGGTCAGCGAACAGACCGCGCAGATGATGACCAGGCTCATGGAGCGGGTCGTAACGCACGGCACCGCGCGGCACGCGATCAATCTGACGGGTTACACCGTAGCTGGCAAAACCGGCACTCCGCAGAAGGTCGAGAACGGCAGGATGTCGCACACGAAATACATGCCGTCGTTCGCGGGATTCGTCCCGGCGACGGATCCGCGACTGGCGATCATCGTGATGATTGACGAGCCTCAGGGCAGGCATCAGGGCGGGAGCGTCGCCGCTCCGGTCTTCAACCTGATCGCTGAAGCCGCGCTGGGCGATTACGCCGTTCCGCCCGACGACAAATCGTTCCGCGACGCGCTGGCCGCGCTCTCGAAGAAATACGAATCGCAAGCGGCGGACGAAGAATCGCAGGAAGGGAATTCGCCGGCGAACGCGCCAATCGAAATCAAACCGGCTGCGCCATCGGGCAATCGGTCATCGGGCGATCAAGTAGAAATAACAGCGCGATCAGACAAGAAGTCGAACAACAAACCGGCGCCGAGTGGCGCCAGCGTTTCGGAGAACCTTTCTCCGTTGACCCGAAACCCGAAGGCTGCGCCTTCAAAACCTCCTCCGCAAAACTCTTCGCCAAACGATTCGGCGCCTGTTTTCATGATGCCGGATTTCAGCGGCCGTGGAGTGCGCGCAGTGACGCAAGCCTGCGCGCAGATGAATTTAGTAATTAGCCTGCACGGCTCAGGCCTTGCCGTTCGCCAATTCCCGCCGCCGGGAGCGAAAGTCAGGGCTGGCGAAACGTGCAAGGTTGAATTTCAATAACTCCCCGGATGGGGATTCATTATGCCAACACTTCGTGACATCGCGGACTACATTGACGCGCAGGGGAATGGCGCAAATCTGGATGCTGTGGTGGACGCCTCGAGTTCGATTGTCACACACGATTCGCGCCGCGTGATGCCGGGGGGTATTTTCGTCGCTGTAACCGGCGCGCACGCTGATGGAAATCAGTTCGTCGGGGAAGCGGCGAAACGCGGCGCGATAGCGATTGTTTCAGAAAAGGCGCGGCCCGCCGATCTTTCAGGCGCGAACTCCATCGCGTGGCTGCGCGTGGCTGACGCGCGACGGGCGCTGGCGAAAGCCGCTGCGCTGGTTCACGGCCATCCATCGCGCAAACTCGCGCTCGTGGGATTGACGGGCACGAACGGCAAAACGACTACGGCGCATCTGATCGAATCCATTTTCAAAGCCGCCGGGAAAAAGTCGGCGATGATGGGCACGATCAATTACCGCATCGGCGAAGAGCAGGTTGACGCCGATTTTACGACGCCGGAAGCTTCCGAACTTCAGGACTTTCTGCGGCGCGCGGTTGCGGTGGGCGTGACACACGCGGTGATGGAGGTTTCGTCAATCGCGCTGGATATGCATCGCGCCGACGAACTGGAATTCGCGGCGGCGGCGTTCACGAACCTGACGCAGGATCATCTGGATTTTCACAACACGATGGAATCCTACTTCGCCGCGAAACAGAAGCTCTTTGACGGCCGCATCGGCAAGCGCCCGGCGCGCTCGATCATCAATCTCGACGATCCGCGCGGCGCCGAGTTGAAAGCGCTGTGCGGCGAAACGGCGATGACCTATGCGCTCGACGCCAAAGCCGACGTCACGACCGATGACAGAAACTTCGGGCTGGACGGGCTGCATTTTGTCGCGCGTACACCCTTCGGCGCGGTCAGGATCAATTCGCCGCTGGTCGGACGCCCGCACGCTTACAACGCGCTCTGCGCCATCGGGGCCGGGCTTGCGCTTGGCTTCGATTGCGAGACAATTGCGCGCGGCGTCAATCAATGTCCCGGAGTGCCGGGCAGGTTCGAGCGTGTGATCTCAAACGGAAACGGCGAAGACATCACCGTCATCGTTGATTACGCGCATACGCCGGACGCGCTGACCAACACGCTGCGAACGGTGCGCGACGCGCAGGCCGCTCAGAACGGTTGCAAGCCCAAAGGCCGCGTGATCACGGTCTTCGGATGCGGCGGCGACCGTGACCGCGCCAAACGCCCGGTGATGGGCGAAGAGGCCGCGCGGCTGAGCGATTTCGTGATCGCCACCTCCGACAATCCGCGCAGCGAAGACCCATTGCTGATCCTGAACGACATCAGAGTCGGTCTTGCGCGCGTCGGCAAAAATTACGATCTGATGGTTGACCGGCGCGAAGCCATCTTCCGCGCGATCATGCAGGCGAGGCCGGGCGATGTGATCGTGATCGCCGGCAAAGGCCACGAGACTTATCAAATTCTGCCGACGGGCAAGATTCATTTCGATGACCGCGAAGTCGCGCGCGAGGCGTTGGCCGAAAGAAAAAGATTGAGAAACGGCGGCGTCAGGAAGAACGGCGCTTAGCCCTGGGATGTCATAAATGGGATTTATGGGACTTATAGGTCCTATGAGTTTTATAAGTCCCATTGGAGTAAAGAGTGAAGTTAAGCGAGATCGCGCGATTGTGCGGCGCTAGCCAAATGTTGAATGACAATCTGGCGGAGACCGAACCGGCGGGCTTCACGATTGATTCGCGCGCGATAAAGCCGGGTGAATTATTCGTGGCGATCCCCGGCGAACGGGTTGATGGTCATCAGTTCGTTCGAGAGGTCTTTGAAAAAGGCGCGTGCGGCGCGATGGTAGTTCATCACCGTTTGCCGTTGGTTTTAAGACAGGGCGCCCTTGGCGATTACGCCGACAAACTGCTCTTCGTCGAAAACACGCTCTGCGCGTTTCAGCAATTGGCCGCGCGGGTGATCGCAAAATGGCATCGGCCCGTTGTTGGCGTCACGGCCAGCGCGGGCAAGACGACGATGAAGGATTTGATTGCGCATTGCCTGGGCGCGGCGGGAAACGTTCTGAAATCGCTGGGCAATTTGAACACTGGTTACGGGCTGCCGCTGACCGTCGCGCGAATGATCAGCGGCGGAGCGAAACCCGCCGATTACGATTTCGCCGTGCTCGAAATGGGAATGAGTTCTTTCGGCGAGATCGCGCGGCTGGTTGACATCGCGCCGCCCGAAGTCGGCGTCGTCGGCAACGTCGGAACCGCGCACATCGAATTCTTCGGCTCGCCGCAGCGCGTGGCGCGCGCCAAAGCCGAGATGATTGACGGCGTCAAGACCGGCGGCGCGGCGGCGCTGAACGCTGACGATCCGCTGGTGATCCGGATGCGCGAGCGGCGCGACGATATTGCCATCATCAGCTTCGGCGTCGAATCAAAAGCCGATGTGACGGCGCGCGAAATTGCGGGCGCGGACGACCTGAGCGGGACGCGATTCATTTTGAAAACTCCGGACGGCGAAGTCGAAGTGAAGTTGCCGTTGATAGGCCGCCACAACGTTTACAACGCGCTCGCGGCGGCTGCGGTCGCGCAATATTTCGGCATTTCTGTTGAACAGATCGCCGAGCGGCTCGCGGCGTCCGCGCCGTCGAAAATGCGTGGCGAGTTGATCCGCTTTGCAAACGGCGTCACGGTGATTGATGATTCGTACAACTCGAATCCGTCAGCGCTCATTCAATCGGTTCGCGCAATGCTCGACGCGAAAGGATTCAAACGTCGTGTGGTCGTCGCGGGCGAGATGCTGGAACTCGGCGCCCAGGGGGCTGAACTGCATCGCCAATGCGGCCGCGAAATCGCCGCGATGGGCATTGAAGTTTTGGTTGGTGTGCGCGGTCTGGCGAGCGAGTTAATCTCCGGCGCGGTCGAAGCTTCGGGAATCGGCGGAACGCAGGCGAGCTTTTACGAAACGCCCGAAGCCGCTGCGGAGTCGTTGATCGCCGACGCTGTTCCGGGCGATCTGATTCTGGTTAAAGGGTCGCGCGGAGTGCGGACGGAGAGAGTGGTTGAAAGATTGAAGGCCGCATTCGGCCCGGCGAAAACATAAAAACGCAATGAAGGGAAAGCGTAAGAGCAAATGTTCTATTACATTTTTTACGAAGTGCTCTTTCGAAAATACGCTACGCAATTCCCCCTGTTGAAAGCGTTGAACGTTTTTCAGTACGTCACGTTCCGCACGGCTTACGCGGCGATCACCGCGCTGGCGCTGAGTCTGATCTTCGGGCCGCTGGTGATCCGCAAACTGCGCGAATTCAAATTCGGCCAGGAGATTCGTGAGGAAGGTCCCGCGTCGCATCAGGCCAAGCGCGGCACTCCGACGATGGGCGGGGTGATGATCATCGGCTCGGTTGTCATCTCGACTCTGCTGTGGGCGAACTTGAAAAGCCCGGCGGTATGGATAGCTCTGCTGGGAATGGTTGGTTGTGGGGCGATAGGTTTCGCGGACGATTACATAAAGATCATCAAAAAGCGCAGTCTGGGTTTGACGGGCAGGCAGAAAATCGCCGGACAATTGCTGGTCGGAGCCGCAGTGAGCGCGCTGCTTTTCACCGTGACCGATTTCACATCGGTGCTTTACGTGCCGTTCTTTAAGAACCTTCAACCAAATCTGACGGTCTGGGGTTATTCGGCCTTCATCATTTTCGTTCTGATCGCCACGTCGAACACGGTCAACCTGACCGACGGACTCGACGGCCTGGCGATCAGCGTGACGGTCGTGGCGGCTTCGGCGCTGACCGGCTTCGTTTACGTGACGGGGCACGCGCAGTTCGCCAATTATCTGGGCATCCCGCACACGCCGGGCGTGTGGGAGGTGACGACTTTCGGCGGAGCGCTTATCGGCGCGAGCCTGGGATTTCTGTGGTTCAACGCCCCTCAGGCCGAAGTTTTCATGGGCGATGTCGGCAGCCTGGGCATCGGCGGCGCGCTCGGCACAATGGCTGTGTTGATTAAACAGGAGCTGGTCTTGCCGATTCTGGGCGGAGTCTTCGTGCTCGAAGGCCTGTCAGTGATGATCCAGGTCGGTTTTTTCAAGCTTCGCAAGAAGCGCGTCTTCAAGATGGCGCCGATCCACCATCACTTCGAGCTGTTGGGATGGAAGGAGCCGAAGATCGTTTTTAGATTTTTGATCGTCGCGATTCTCTTCGCATTATTGAGTCTTTCGACTTTGAAGCTGAGATAAATCGGCGCCGTGCCGCTCCTTGAATGCAAGTTGATGGCAAAAACATTCTGGTTGTCGGGTTGGCGCGCAGCGGCGCGGCGGCTGCGGAGTTTCTGGCTTCGCGCGGCGCGCGCGTCACGGTCAACGACGCAAAGTCCGAGAGTGAATTGAGAGACGTTGAGCGGTTGCGCGCGAAAGGAATTGAAGTCGTAGCCGGGTCGCACCCGCGAGCGTTGTTTGAAAAATCGGATCTGATCGTCGTCAGTCCCGGTGTCCCGCTCGCGCTCGAACCGTTTCAACAGGCGCGCGCGGCGGGCGTGCCCGTCATCAGCGAAATTGAGTTGGCGGCAAGATTCATACGCGGGCGTTTGATCGGCATCACGGGGTCGAATGGCAAGACGACTACGACGACGCTCGCCGGCGACTTGCTCAGGAACGCGGGTTTGCCGACTCAGGTCGGCGGCAACATCGGCACGCCGTTGATTTCGCTGGTCGAAACTTCGCGCGACGACGGTTTGACAGTCGTCGAGTTGAGCAGCTTCCAGCTCGAAGCCGTAGAGCGGCTGCATCTTTTCGTTTCGGTGATCATCAACATCACGCCCGATCATCTGGATCGGTACGATTCGATGGACGATTACGCGGCGGCCAAAGCCAACGTCTTCCGCAATCAGACCGCAAGCGATTTCGCTGCGCTGAACGCTGATGACGAACGCGTCTCGAAGATGGATTCGCTGACCGAAGCGCGAACGATCTTTTTCAGCCGCAGGCGTGAACTCGATGAAGGTATTTTCCTGCGCGGCGCCGAGATCGTTCATCGCGCTTCAGGCGTCGAGCGGACGCTGATCACGCGCGATGAAATCCCGCTCCGCGGCGATCATAATCTGGAGAACGTGATGTCGGCGCTGGCGGTTGGAATCGCCTGCGGAGCTTCCGCCGATTCGATGCGTGAAACGATCCGCGATTTCAAAGGCGTCGAGCATCGGCTTGAGTTCGTGGCCGAAATCAACGGCGTGAAGTTTTACAACGACTCGAAGGCGACCAACGTTGACGCGGCGATCAAATGCATCGAAGCCTTCGACGGCGGCGTCAACGTGATTCTGGGCGGCAAGGACAAAGGCAGCGATTACGCGCCGCTTGCGCCGCTCGTGCGTGGGCGATGCTCGAACGTGATTTTGATCGGGGCGGCGGCGGACAAAATTGCGGCGGCATTGGAAAACACGCGCCCGATGCGCCGCGCGGCGACGATGCAGGAGGCGGTTGAAATCGGATTGAAGATTGGCAAGCCCGGCGAGATTGTTTTGCTCGCCCCGGCCTGCGCCAGTTTCGATATGTTCGACAATTACGAGCATCGAGGAAGAGTGTTTAAAGATGCGGTTAAGCGGTTGGCAGGTTCCGGGATTTGAGATTCGAGATTCCCCCAATGACGAAAAGCTCCCGTAAAAATTTGTTACAGACTACTGAAGAGTTGCGCTGGGATTTGTGGCTCGCGGCGGCGGCCATCGGCCTGACGTTGTTCGGAGTGATTATGGTTTACAGCGCATCGGCTGGAACCAAAAATCCGAATGCGTTTTTGTATGGGCAAATTCGCTATGCGGCGATGGGGCTGATCGCAATGCTCGTGTTGCGTCGCATTGATTATCACAGGCTCGCGCAACCAAGCGTCGTTTACGGGTTTCTTGGCGCCTGCGTCATCCTGCTGCTCGTGGTCTTCCTGTTTCCGAAAGTCAACAACGCGCACCGGTGGATACTTTTCAAAGGCTTTTCGGCGCAGCCGTCGGAACTGGCGAAAATCGCTCTGGTAATTTTCCTGGCGTGGTTTCTGTCGGAACGCGAGCGCGACGGCGATCTGGAAAATTTCTGGGCGACTATCGCTCCGGCCAGCGTGGTGATGGGATTGCTGGCTGTGTTGATTTTGAAAGAGCCTGATTTGGGAACGACGCTGATGCTCGGCGTCATCTTTCTGACTATGCTGTTCGCCGCTGGCGCGCCTGCGAGACATTTGTACAAGCTCTCGCCGATACTGGCTGCTGTGCTCGTCTTCCTTGTTGTCAAAGTCGTCTGGCGTTGGGATCGCGTGCTGGTTTTCCTCGATCCCGAACGCGATCCGCGCGGCAAAGGCTATCAGATTTTGCAATCGTTGACGGCGGTCGGCTCAGGCGGAATGAACGGACTCGGGTTCGGGCAGGGCAGACAGAAGCTTGCATTTCTGCCGGAGCCGCAATCGGATTTTATTTTCTCGGTGATCTCGGAAGAGCTTGGGTTGGCTGGCGCGGCGACGCTGGTGCTCGTCTTCGGATTCTTTTTGTGGCGTGGGTTGCGCGCCGGATTCCGCGCGCCTGATCGTCTGGGGATGCTGCTCGCCGTCGGGTTGACCACGAGCATCGTAATCCAGGCGTTTTTCAATATCAGCGTGGCGTTGAATCTGGTTCCGGCCAAAGGCATCACGCTTCCGTTCATCAGCGCGGGCGGATCGTCGCTGATCACTGCGCTGGCGTCAGTCGGAATCCTGTTGAATGTGTCAGAGCAGGGAATCGAAAGCGGGAGATCGCGAGAGCGGGAGAGCGGGAGATGAGCGAATCGAGACAAGAGGCGTCAAATTCGAGAGAGCAAGGCGCAGTGGGGTCCTCCGCTCTCGCGCTCTCGCGATCTAGCGCTCTCCCGCTCTCTGTCATCATTGCTGGCGGCGGCACTGGCGGGCACATTTATCCCGGCGTCGCCATCGCGCAGGAGTTCAGGCGGCGCGACGCGGATACGCAGATTCTTTTCGTGGGCACGGCCAGAGGGCTTGAAACGAAGATCATTCCGCGCGAGGGATTCAATCTGGAATTGATCGAAGTGGCCGCGCTCAAACGCGTCAGCATCGTCAAACGCGTCAAGTCGCTGTTGATGCTGCCGAAAAGTTTTCTTGCCGTTCGATCTTTGATCAAACAGGTCAGGCCGGATGTGGTGATCGGCGTCGGCGGGTACGCGTCGGGGCCGGTTGTGTTGATGGCTGCGTTGATGAAAGTGCCGACTTTGGTGGCCGAGCAGAACGCGATGCCGGGCTTCACCAATCGCGTGCTCGCGCGATTCGTCAAAGCCGCCGCCGTCTCGTTTGAAGAAGCGAGAAGGTTTTTCGGCGAGAAGGCCGAGATCACCGGCAATCCGGTTCGCGCGGAGTTTTTTGACGTTCCAGTCAAACATGCCGAAGGGCATCCAAACGGGGTGGTTCACGTGCTCGTCACCGGCGGCAGCCAGGGCGCGCGCGCGATCAACGAGGCGGTGGCCGGCGCGCTGCCTCTGCTTGCGGAAGAGAAAGACCGTCTGTCGTTCACCCATCAAACCGGCGAGAACGATTTTTACCGCGTGCGCGACGCTTTTGAAAATTCAGGCATGGACGCCGAGGTGAAGCCTTTTATTGAAAAGATGGTTGATGAATTCGCCCGCGCCGATCTGGTCATCAGCCGCGCCGGGGCGACCACCGTGGCGGAGCTTGCGGCGGCGGGCAAACCGGCGATTATGATTCCGTTTCCGTTCGCCGCTGACGACCATCAGCGCAAAAACGCTGAAGCCATTGAGCGCGCCGGAGCGGGCCGAATGATTCTGCAAGCCGAGTTGACGCCCGAACGTTTGGCGAAAGAGTTGTTGTGGCTCATCCGCGATCCGCATCAATTGAACCGCATGGCCGAAGCCAGCAGGAGGCTGGGGCATCCGGACGCGGCGAAGAGCGTTGTTGATCTGGCGATGAGAATCAGAGAGTAGTGGTTGGTGGTTGGTGGTTGGTATCAAGAGGCCAACCACCAACCACCAACCACCAACCACTATGTTCAAAAAGTACCAGCACATTCACTTCGTAGGGATCGGCGGCATCGGGATGAGCGGCATAGCGGAGGTGTTGTTAAATCTGGGCTATCGCGTCTCTGGTTCCGACGCGAAGGCTTCAGTGATCACCGAACGATTGAGCGGGTTGGGAGCGAGCGTCTTTGAAGGTCACGGCGCGAGTAACATTGATGGCGCGCAGGTCGTCGTCACTTCGACGGCGGTGCGAGCCGACAATCCCGAAGTTGCCGAGGCGGTGCGGCGTCAGATTCCCGTGATTCCGCGCGCCGAGATGCTGGCTGAGTTGATGCGATTGAAATACGGCATCGCCATCGCCGGATCGCACGGCAAGACGACCACAACTTCGATGGTGGCGACTGTGCTCGACCGCGCTGACCTCGACCCGACGATAGTTGTGGGTGGCCGTATCAACACCATCGGCAGCAACGCCAAACTGGGGCACGGCGATTTTATGGTGGTCGAAGCCGACGAGAGCGACAAAAGTTTTCTCAAGCTGTCGCCGACCATCGCCGTAGTCACGAACATTGATCTTGAGCATCTGGACTTTTATTCCGGCATCGAAGAGATTCGCTCTTACTTCGTGCAGTTCGTCAACAAGGTTCCGTTTTACGGCTCGGTGATCATTTGCCTGGACGATTCGAACATCCAGATGATCATTCCGCAGATTGCGCGGCGCGTGATTACTTACGGGATGCGGGCGCACGCTGAGATTTCGGCTTTCGATGTGCGGATTTCGCGCGAGAATTTCGGCTCCGATTTCGCGGTGCGGCGCAAAGGCGAAGAGCTTGGACGGATCAGACTTCACGTGCCCGGCGAACACAACGTGCTCAACGCGTTGGCGGCGGTTGCGGTCGGCCTCGATCTGGAAGTTGATTTCCAGGTCATCGCCGAAGGGCTTGAAGCGTTTCGCGGCGCCGAGCGGCGGTTTCAAATCAAAGGTCTGATTGAAGGCGAGAGGAACGGCATTCTGGTGGTTGACGATTACGGTCACCATCCGACCGAAATTCGCGCGACGCTGGCGGCGGCAAAATCCAGCGGACGCCGTCTTGTGGCGCTGTTCCAGCCGCATCGTTACACGCGGACGGCTGCGCTGCACGAAGATTTCGCGCGGTCTTTTTATGACGCCGATGTCGTGTTGCTGTGCGATATTTACGCCGCGAGTGAAGACCCGATTCCCGGCGTCAACTCGCAGACTCTGGCCGAAGAGATCGAAAAGTTCGGGCATCGCAACGCGCGTTACATCGGCGGAGTCGAGCAGGGCAAACAGGCATTGCTGGATTCGGTTGAACCGGGCGATCTGGTGTTGACGCTGGGCGCAGGCAATGTCTGGCGGGCCGGGGAAGAATTTCTGGAAGCGATGAAGAGTTGATTGGCAATGGCAAACAGGCGCAATAGACAACTGGAAGAAGAGCCTGAAGAGCTTGAGCTGGAAGAAGAGGAAGAAGAGTTCGAGCAGGAAGAGGCTTTGGCGCCGCGCGGTGTTGAAGAGGAGGCCAGACCTGAACCCAGGCCGCGTCCTCGCCGCACCGCCAAGACTCGCGCGCCCAGGCGAGCCTCCACCGCTCCCGTCGCGCGGAAGAGAGCGCCGAGAAGAGATGCGCCAGGACGCCGCGACCCCCGACAACTCTCGCTCTTATCGCGCCTGTCGCCGGAAAGATTTTCGCAAAACGTGACCAGGACTGGCGGCTCGATTCTGCTTTCGCTGCTGGCCATCGGGGGGTTGATAGTTCTCTTCCATCTTTTCGCCGGCTCGCGTTTCTTCGAGTTGAAGGAAGTGGACGTCAAAGGAAACACGCTGCTCTCGTCCGAGGAAGTGGGGACGATGGTCAAATCGGTCGTATCGCGCGGCGTGCTGAACGCCGACCTGGATCTGATTCGCTCGAAGCTCATAGCTTATCCGCTGATTCGTGAAGCGGAAGTCGCGCGGCTCCTGCCCAACAGGTTGCGCGTGAGAATCGTTGAGCGACAGCCGGTCGCGCTGGCGCGGCGAGGCAGTTCGGTCGTGTGCGTTGATGATGAAGGAATCATGTTCGGCGACAGTTCGTACTGGCGCGGGAGGCCGACGCCGCCCGTGATCAGCGGGCTTGCTGAAAGCGGTGATAACGCGAACGAGACAAATCGCCAACGGATCATGACGTACAAAAGATTGATGGCGGAGCTTGACCATAGCGAGCCGCCGTTGTCATCGCGCATTGACGAAGTTCATTTTGACGAAGACCAGAGCGTGCGTTTAACGCTGGCGGATTCGCGGGTGGCGGTGCTGATCGGCAGAGAAGATTTCCGAACGCGGCTGAACGCTGCGCTCGACGTGCTCGACGCCGTCAGGCGCAAAGACACCGATGCGCTCAACGTGCTCAGGATCAGCGACGCCGAGCGTTTGCTCAGCGGGACAAAGATCGCGTACCTGAACGCCACCGACCCCAAACGTGTGATCGTTGGGTTGGATGAATAAATCAGAGGTAAAGCAATGCCAAGACAGAATTCACCCATCGTAGGTTTAGACATCGGCACGAGCAGCGTGCGCGTGGTGATCGCGGAACTGCTCGACGGCCAACTGGAAATCGTCGGCATCGGAGAGGCCGATTCCAAAGGGCTTCGCCGGGGCGTGATCAGCAAACCCGATCTGACGGTTGACGCGATCAAACACGCGGTCGAGGACGCCGAACTGATGTCGGGTCTGACGGTCAATCAGGTTTACGTCGGCCTCGCGGGATCGAGCATCAAGGGGCAGAACAGCAATGGCATGATCGCCATTCCGGGCCGCCATCGCGCCATCGCTCACGAAGACGTGATGCGCGTGATTGACACCGCGTGCGCGATCTCGATCCCTTCGGGCCGCGAAGTCGCCGACGTTTTGCCGCAGGAATACACGGTTGACGATCAGGACGGCATTGACGATCCGCTTGGGATGCTAGGTTCGCGGCTGTCGGTGTCGGTTCACATTATCACCAGTCCGGTGGCTGCGAAGCAGAACATAATCTCCAGCGTCAATCGCGCCGGCTTGCACGTGGCTGGAGTCTATCTGACGCAACTCGCTGCGGCTGAAGCGGTGCTGACGGATGACGACCGCGAATACGGCGTGGCGCTGGTCAACGTCGGCGGCGAAACGACGAGCCTGGCGATTTATCAGCGCGGCTCGGTCTGGCACACAGCGGTTTTCCCGCTCGGCGGCAATCATTTCACCAACGACATCGCGGTGGGTCTGCGGACGCCGATTCCCGAAGCCGAAAGGATCAAACGCGAATACGGCTGCGCCTACCGTCCGCTGCTCAACCCCGAAGAGGCTTCGGAGTTGATCGAAGTTCCGAGCGTCGGCGGGCGAGCGCCGCGCGCTGTCTCGCGCCAGATTCTGTGCGACATCCTCGAACCTCGCGCCGAGGAAATTCTATCTCACGTGCAGGACGAGATTCGTCAGGCGGGATTCGATCGGCAATTGTCGAGCGGCGTGGTGCTCACCGGCGGAGGCGCGATGCTCGAAGGGCTGATCGAAGTCGCCGAGCATGTTTTCAACGCTCCGGTCCGATTGGGCGTGCCGGGCGATTTCCAGGGATTGGGCGACGAGATCGCTTCGCCAAATTTCGCCGCGGCTGTCGGATTGATTCTTCACGGCTCGCGCCGCGAACTCGGAGTGAGCGCTGGCGGTCGCGGCCAATGGCGCCGCACAGCGGTCAAGCCCATGAGAGACAGAGTCAAATCATTTTTCGGGATCAAGCGGTGATGAATATCTGATCGAACGTCGAGCGCGTTCTCGATCAGCGAATATTTTCATTACTTGTCGCAGAAATGGTCTTTGCTATTGGCGTTCCAATATCTTGTGGTAAAATCCGCATCAAGCTACAAGATCATGCGCCGAACCAGAATGCTAAATCACAACGATTCGACAACGCGAAGTTACCGATCGAAACGTCGCGCGGCCTGCGGGCCGTTCGATTAAGATCGAATCGGCGTCATTGTGCCCCGGCTTATTCCGCAAACGGTTTGTTTGCGGCTGAAGTCACGATCAGTGAATTGAATAACAGAGCGCAAGTAGTTCGAACTGGCGCCTACTAATCCTTAACTGAATATGAAGCCTGCTGCCGCCTCGGCCGGTCGTTTACAAACGAATCGAATGTTGAAGCCGAAGTCGTGTGGCTTTGACGTAAGTGGAGCAGGCTACTGAAATACCCGTAGGAGGCAGGATGTCGTTAGATGATCGCACAGGATTGAATTTCACCTTCGGTGATGAGCCGCCATCTGCCGGCGCGCGAATTAAGGTCATTGGTGTCGGTGGAGGCGGAAGCAATGCCGTGAATCACATGATCGAAGCCCGCATCGAAGGCGTTGAATTCCTGGTGGCGAATACTGACCTTCAGGCGCTGAAGAGGGCGATGGCGCCGGTCAAGTTGCAACTTGGCGCAAGACTCACCAAAGGTCTGGGCGCGGGCGCGAACCCTGAGATCGGGCGCGACGCCGCGCTCGAAGACACTGAAAAAATACTGGAAGCTCTGGAAGGCGCCGACATGGTTTTCGTTACCGTCGGGTTGGGAGGCGGCACTGGAACCGGGGCCGCGCCGATCATCGCCTCGCTCGCGGCGGAGTTGGACGCGTTGACTGTGGCTGTCGTCACGAAACCGTTCCCGTTTGAAGGTCGTCACCGTCTGCGCCAGGCTGAATCCGGATTGGAAGAACTGCGCTCGGTGGTTGACACGTTGATCACGATTCCGAACGAGCGGTTGCTGCACGCGGCTGACCGCAACATGTCGCTCGCCGACGCGTTCAAGATGGCTGATGACGTGCTGCGTCAGGCGGTGCAAGGCATTTCCGATCTGATCACCATCCCCGGGTTCATCAACGTGGATTTCGCCGATGTCCGCGCGATTATGAAAGGCATGGGCATCGCGCTGATGGGCACAGGCCACGCGGTCGGCGAAAGCCGCGCGATGGACGCCACGCAGCGCGCGATTTCAAGTCCGCTGCTCGAAGAGGCTTCGATCACCGGCGCGAAAGGCGTGCTGGTCAACATCACCGGAGGCAATGATCTGACGCTCTTCGAAATGGATGAGGCGATGAGAGCTATTCATGATTCCGCCGACCCGGAAGCCAATATCATCTGGGGCACGGTGACGGATGACCGCATGCAAAATGAGATGAAGATCACGGTCATCGCTACCGGCTTCGATAGCCAGAAGAACGAGAATGTTCACAGCATGCCATTGCGCCAGACTACGGTCGGCGGCGGGAATAATCTGAATAACGCGCAGCCGCGAATCAGCCCTCCGTCCTCCGGTTCAATCCCGGCCAAGACGGATGCGGATCTTGAGATCCCAACTTTTATGCGCAAGAAGGCCGACTAGAAATCAAAAATCAAAAGGCAAAAATCAAAGGGCAAAAGTTCTGGACTGCAAATTCGTCCTCTTACTTTCGCCCTTTGATTTTTGCCTTTTGATTTTCCTTGCTCTCCCCTGCCATCCCTCTTGCGTTGACAAATTTCATAAGGTAGCATTGCCCCATCAACGAGCAACAGTATTGAGTTGTGATCGTGGGGCGCTTAACTAAAGCGCTGTCGCTGATTCCCGCAAAGTTCCACCGTTGATCTCACGAGGGGAAGTTGTCATACCTGTAATGGGTGGTATGGGCCTGTGTCGGCCCACACCAACCCCAGCTTAGTCTGAGGACAGGCTTTTCAATCAGCTTTATGATTGGCTGGTTAGCGGTAATTGCAATCACCAGCCGCGACATGCGAATAACCTGTTAAACAATCCGCTCTAATGGAAAGGGCTTGCGGCTCGTTACTTTGCTCCGCTTAAGGGCAGATGGTCAGACTGTCCTCTCACTTTTTCAACCAACGTATCACAGGAGAAGCGATCGTGAATCGGAAATTAATTCGCACCACACTGGCAGAAGTCAAAGAAAGAGAGATGCAGGCGCAACAGGCGCGTCGTGTCGTTCCTGAACCGGCCCCGGCTTCGCATCCGCATCCGCATCCGCAACCACAGCCTGGGCAAAAGAAAAAGATTCCGCCTGAGCAGACTAATGCTGAGAGTTTTTATTACAAGAAGCAGATGGACGCTCACACACCGATGGTGATTGTGCTACAGGATAATGAGGAATTGCGCGGCACCATTGAATGGTACGACAAGAACAGCATCAAAATGCATCGAGATGAAGGGCCGAACCTGCTCGTCCTCAAACATAACATCAAGTATATGTACAAGGATGAACATGATGGAAACGACGACTAAATCTGCTCAATTCGTATGATTGAGATGAATGGCGGCGAACACGGACACAAGTTCTATTGCGGTGAGGGCAAAGCCGCGTGTCGGTGTCACGATAGGTGATCCGGCTGGCATCGGCCCTGAAATAACGCTCAAAGCAGTGGCCGAAGAAGAAGTCCTTACCGCGTGCTCGCCAGTCATCATCGGCGATGCTCAGTACCTGTCGCACTGGGCGCGAGTTTTCAACTTGAATCGCGGTTTCTATTGTTTAAACGCAGGCGATCCCATCCCCCTCAATTCGGACGCGCCAATCATTTATAACTTGAACAATGTCCCCGGCTCGATTGAGATGGGCCGCGAACAGGTGGAGTGTGGCCGCGCAGCCGCCCAATTTATTGAAGTTGCAACCGACCTTTGCCTCTCAGGTCATCTCGACGCGATTACCACTGCGCCAATAAATAAAAAATCCCTCTATCTGGCCGGCTATCACTTCCCTGGCCACACTGAATTTCTGGCGCATCTGGCGCAAACGGATGAATTCGCTATGACGTTCATCTCGCCGATGCTGCGAGTCGCGTTGCTCACCACACACGTCCCGCTCGCCGATGTCTCGAGCTATGTCAAAAAGCCGGAGATTGAGAAACTGATCCGCCTGATCCACCGTGAACTGACAGTTTACGGGATTGATCATCCGCGCATCGCGGTCGCCGCACTGAACCCGCATGGCGGAGAAGGAACTCTGTTTGGATTTGAAGAAGCTTCAGAGATGCTCCCGGCCATCGAATCCTGCCGCGAACAGGATGGCATAGATGTCAGCGGGCCGCACTCCGGTGACACAATCTTCGTAAGAGCGGCGCGTGGGGAATTCGACATCGTTATCTCGTGCTACCACGACCAGGGATTGATCCCTGTCAAATGCCTTTCATTCGGTGAAGCGGTCAATGTCACACTCGGCCTACCGTTCATTCGCACCTCAGTTGATCACGGCACAGCGTTCGACATCGCGGGGCAGGGCAGAGCGGACCATTCGAGCATGGTCGCGGCCATCAAACTCGCCGCCGAACTTTTCAATCGCAAAACAAGGACACAAAAAGCGGACTAGACCCTTTCACCCAAGTGAAAAGACCCGTCCGCTTTTTCATTTCGGCGCCATTCTCGCCAACTTCATAAGATGCGAAGGCCGCTGACTGATCGGAGATCATCAGCGGCTTTGGCTTATCTTCTGGAGCCTTTCTTGGCAGCCTTCTTAGCTGGTTTCTTCACGGCTTTCTTAGCAGTCTTGGCCGCCTTCTTGGTCGCCTTCTTAGCCGGTTTTGCGGCTTTCCTGGCTGTAGCTTTCTTGGCTACTTTCTTAGCAGCTTTCTTAGCCGGTTTTGCGGCTTTCTTAGCAGCCTTCTTGGCGGCTTTCTTAGCAGCCTTCTTGGCGGCTTTCTTAGCTGGTTTCGCAGCCTTCTTGGTGGCTTTCTTGGCGGCTTTCTTAGCAGCCTTCTTAGCTGGTTTCGCAGCCTTCTTCGCAGCTTTCTTTGCAGCTTTCTTGGCCGGTTTCCTGGCAGGCTTTGCGGCTGGCGGGGCCGATGGTTCAGCAGCCGCCGGAATTGGCGCGGGTTCCGGCGCCGGGGGTGACAAGACGGTTGAGACAACTGGAGCAGGTTCTTCTTCCTCCTGGTCAACGCTGTGTCCGGGCCAAACGGGGCTGCCGGGTTTTTCATCGCTGAACCTATCGTCGTCTTCTTCGATCTCCACCTCGTCTTCGTCTTTCAGATAATCATCGTCATCGTCGTCCAGATCTTTATCGCGGCGGTAATTATCATCGTAGTTCCAGGGATCGCGGTCGTCGTCATCGAACTGGAGTGAGTAACCTCTGGGGCCACCGCTCTGTTCGCCGGCAGTGTACTCGTTCGGAGAAAATTCGTCTCGTTCGTATTTCCCAGGGTTGTTCGTGTCATCAATCTTTACCATTGTTGTCCTCCTTGAAAGGCTTTCTCGAAAGGCCCTGTTGACAATCCTCTGCCATTGAAATTGATCCTATTTTACTACTGGCAAAAAGACGGCGCGATTATAGCACGGCTATCTAAAGGGAAAAGTAACGGGAAATGGCGAAAAATGAAATGTGATGAAAATTTGTTTGGCGTTCGGCTTTCTGAAATCGGGATGCTACAATGCGCTTCCTGCGATTTTCCGCGAAATTAGGCGGTTCAACAAAGCTGACGTAAAGCTAAAGGTGAATGACTGAAATGAAGGATGAGAAGATCGGAGTCGGTTTGATCGGAACCGGCTTTGCGCGCAGCGCGCAAGCTCCCGCCTTCAGCGTGTGCGAAGGAGCGGAGATGGTGGCGGTGTGCAGCGGGCGATTCGAGAATGCGCAGCGTGTGGCTACGGAATTTAATATCAAACACGCCTGCGAAAATTATGAGCAATTGCTCGCGCTCGATGAGGTTTCACTGGTCGTGGTTTCCGCGCCTCCATATTTGCATCACCCGATCACATTGGCGGCGCTTGACGCCGGTAAGCACGTGATTTGCGAAAAGCCTATGGCGATGAATGCCGGTGAGGCGCGCGAGATGGCTTCCGCGTCGGAATCGCGCCCTGCGCAACTTTCGATCATTGATCATGAGTTGCGATTCAATCCGACCTGGCGGCGATTGAAAGAACTGGTCGAGGACGGATTTCTGGGCGATCTTTACCACGTGAACATAACCATTGCCTCTGGTTTTCGCCATTCCGCGCAGCGTCCGTGGAATTGGTGGTCGCAGGAATCGGCGGGAGGCGGGCTGCTCGGAGCGCTGGGATCGCACGCCATAGACGCCGTGCGCTGGCTGTTTGGCGAAATCGAATCGGTCTGCGGCGCGGTCGAGACGATGGTTGCTGAGCGCAAAGATCCGGCCACTGGTGAAATGAAGCCGAACGAAACCGACGATTACTGCTCATTTTTGATGAAGCTGGCCGGGCACGAGGGGCATGCGGCTCAGGGCACGGTGCTGCTTTCCGCATTGTTCGCAAGCGGCGGCAAGAATCAAGTCACTGCTGCTGGCAGCAAGGGAACGCTGGTTCTGGATGGTGAAGAGACTCTGTCGGGCGCGCTTGGTTACAATCATCCGTTTGAAGACATGTCCCTTGGAGACCGCGCGCTCGAAATCTCGGTCATCCCGAACAACATCTGGGCGCGTTCGTTCTACCATCTGGCCCGCGAAACCGTTCAGGCTTTGCGCGAAGACCGCACAGAAATTGCGCACGCCGCCACCTTCGCCGATGGCTTGCGCTGCCAGGAAGTGATTGACGCCGTGCGGCGATCCAACCAGGAGCGGCGGTGGGTTGATGTGGGAAAATAATAGTGTATACTCGCGCCTTTGTTTGGCGCGCGCCGGAGCGCGCGATCAAGTTCAACTCAACGAAGACAAATTTATCAATCAGGGAGTAATTTGATTATGGCGACAGTCAAGCGTTACAGCATTTTTTGTCAGAAGTGCAATCACAAATTTCCGGTCTTCGCCATGCTGCCTCACACTGTTGAGGTGGACGCGTGGATGAAAGACAAAGCCGACAATCACGATTGCAAGGCGTATGCGGATCAGTTGGCCAAAGAGCGCGCGCCACGTCCGGTCAACCCGCTCAAAGCTTCAAAGAAGAGCGCATAACAGGTGGAATCTATGGCGACGAAAATCACCGTTAATAACAATGGCTCGCTGCGCATTGAGGGCGAGATCGAAATTTACGATGGCGCCGGCAATAAATACGATCTGGCCGGACGCACGGTCATCAGTTTGTGTCGTTGCGGGCAGAGCGGCAACAAGCCATTCTGCGACGGCTCGCACGCGCGATGCGGCTTTGAATCGCAGGTCGTGGCGACTGTTCTGCCAGCGCCAAAGCCAAAGTTGTGAATGACAGGCGGGGCGAATAGCCATCTTCCCGTTCGCCCCGCTCATTTCCGTATGCTTACGAGCAGGCTCGATACCGCGCTATCACTCACCCCCGATCATCTCGTAAAAATCTCTCGATGAATTCGCAATACCCGGATAGCTCAGCGTCGTTGAAACGCCGTCGCAGCACGTAGGCTCTTTCCCCAGAATCGGCGGATAGCTGTTTCTTGATTTGCGTGTAGAGGCTTCTCACCGTGTATCCGGGAGTCGAGTTGTTGTCGTCCCACTCGTAATTCGCCTGGGTAATCTTTTCCAGGTCAGTGCTGTATTGGCCCGGCGTAACATTTAGGAAGCCGCCTAGCGGGTGACTTTTGAAGTGTCCCGGATTGGCCAGCGACTTGAGAGCAAGGGCTGTTCCCAATTCACTGAAGCCTGCGACGATTACCGAAACATACCGCCCGCGATAATTATCTTCGTCAATGTCGTCAATTCCCCGATCCCAGATGTTAGGAGCCAGGGTGATAAGCGCCCGGTCATGGCCGTTTCCCGGAGCGGATTCCTCATTCATCGCCACAGGGTCGAATGATCCGTTGGGGTAGAATATCTTTTTTATCTGATCGTGATTCGCGCCTGGTATTCCCACTTTTCCCCGCCACTCCATGACCAGATCGTATATTTTCCGCCGTTCCGCTTTCGTCGGGCCGCGATCGCGATAAACATCGCTGTCGTAATCAATTTCCGGGGAACTGTTCAAAAACGCGTGGAACAACTCCACCTGCTTTTTGGTATTGAGAAGCCCCGTTCTCTTCAACTCGTCATAGATTTCGTTAAAAGCTCCGCGACGCTCGTCAAAAGAAAAGCCGAACACGCTTTTTTTCCAGAGCGCGCGTGTCACGGCGTTTACCACAGGGCCTCCGATCAGGAGTATGTTTTTTTCTCCCAACAGTCTGACACGGTTTCGCGGGTCAAGATTGATGATATGGCTGTCTGGAATGACCAGGGTTTTAAGTGGCAGTTTCAACCTGTTGATGAAGAGCAAATCGGTTAATCGTGCGCTGGCGTTGAACAAATCGGAGATGGATTCGGGCGGGGAATAACGGCTTGTGCCGGTGATTATTATCAGCGGCGAAAACATATCGGGAAACTGATCCAGCGTCGGCAATGACGGGATGTCGTTGTCGCGTGTAGCAGGCTCGACGATCAGTTCTTTCAATGATTCAACCGCATCAACCCACTCCTGAATATAATTGTCAGGCAGGCGTGATCGCTGCTTCATCTCACTCGACGAAGTCAGCGGCTTCCTGTTCTTTACGGTCTCGTTTTTAAGGGATTCCAACTCGGCGATCAGCCAGCCAATGGCCCATCTCTGCTTTTCCTTGATTTCATCCGCCGGGTTGGATTGTTGCGCGAAGTTATTTTCCTTTTCGATTCGTAACGCCAGATATATGGCGAGCAGGTAATGCAGAAACGGTACTTTCCTGCCGCGCAAGATGTCTTTCAACTGTGACCCTTTATATTTATCGCTCGATTCTTTGGGGTAAAGAATCCTGCCAAGTTGAAGGATCAAGGCAAACTGCTTTCCGACGCCCGCCTGGATCATCGTCTGTTTGATCAGTGCCGCGAGGTCGAGGACGGATTTCGATTTGGGGCGAGATGCAGGTGATTTTTCCTCGACAGACATACGGTTGGACCCTCCGAAAAATCCAACATCGCATAAAAGTATACTCAGAGCGTATCCGGGAAACCTCTGATGTCCCGTCACGCCTGGATGGCGTTTTTCATTTCTACGAATAAACTGCTGAATTGAGGTACTGCCGGGTTACTTCTTACCTCCGCGGGGGCCGCATCTGAGGCGCTCCCAGTGTACTTACTTTCCCCAGGAACGCCAAGAGCGGACATACTTTCTGATGCGCCGGTTTGAGCGGCGGGTTATCTTCCAGCGACATTTAGGTCGAAAATCAAATATACAATTCATATCAATAACACCCTGAAGTAGACGATTAGGTCACCCAACATCCGGAATTTAGCCACCCCACTCCGGTAAATGCTCAACGCCTAGCGCGGACTTGAGTCCGAGGCATTGATAAATGCGCTGTCAGCGCCCGGTCAGACGGGGCTGATGCTTCCCAAACGCAAATCACAGGTGGATCGCTTCTCGCAGTGGAGCGGCTGTCTGTCGCCGAAAGGAGGGTGTCTTATGAAACGAAAGAATGCTCGTAAGCTTCGTTGGAGAGAATACCAGGGGCGCGGTTCCAAACTTTTCGGGTTGTTTGTCTTCGCCGCAGCGCCGACAGCAATCTGTTTTGCCAGAAGTGTGGCAGGAATCAACCGGCTGACCAGCGCCTCTTGGGAAAATTGCATTATCGCTGGCGCCTTTCTTTACATCCTTCTGATCGGCAGCATCGTTACGATTGGGAGCTGGTTTTTTCAAAAAGCCAAATGCCGGTCGTTCGGGAACCTGATGTGGGCGTTTGTGTGTTGCTTTATCTGTTTGTTCTTTGCTCTCTCCCTGGCTGCTTTTCGGGGTTATGAGAATCCTGCTTCTCAGCCGGTTGTCGAAAAGGTAAAGGAACCGTCCAACGCCGATAAATTTTCGCTGCCGGAAAACGGGAACACGCCGGAAGGAGGAGCCATTGGAACATTGCGGGAGGTGACTCCAAAGGTGGACACCAAAGCTGATAGCTTGTGGAAATTTATCGAAAAAACCGTGAGGGGAGATTCTGGCGCCAGGAGCAGCTGGCTCGTTCCGCTGGGTTTGGCGTTGTTCGGATTTTTCGTTCTGATTCTGCTCGTCACCAGTATGTTGAATCGGTTTCCTGATGAGTGAGCGTTGGTGATTGGGAAAGGACAAACTCAGGCGAGAGTAAAAAGCAATCTGGAAAGCGAGCGCCAAATTAATACGCGATTTGAGACTGTTGAAAGGCCCGGAGCGGGAAGTTTCGCCATCATTGAGTTGACCGCGTAATCGTCCTCTCCGCCTTAATTGACAGTCTTAAATCGCGTTTGTTATCTTTGCCTCTCAAACAGCAAACGCGCTATCCCGTAAACAATTTGAATCCCCACGTCGCGTTAGCGCATTTTGCCGACTGTGCGCGGCGGCCCGTG
Organism: Acidobacteriota bacterium; assembly: GCA_022072205.1. Taxonomy (GTDB): domain Bacteria; phylum Acidobacteriota; class Blastocatellia; order RBC074; family RBC074; genus JAJVID01. The sequence continues at coordinate 146 of JAJVID010000143.1, read as the reverse complement.
AATACCAGCGAGTATCCGACGCCGCGAAATGATCGAAACCGGTTTCAATGTTCAAAATTTAAAAGGCTAGGAATAAATCAGCTATGACGAAACCAGCATCCACCGCAGGCGCAGGGTTGCGTGACGTAGTCGCCGCGCCGAGCCGC
>JAJVID010000093.1:35760-70981 GCA_022072205.1 Acidobacteriota bacterium | reverse complement strand
TAAATGGCCGTGTCCTTGCGGTAAGCCAGCGTAAAAACAGAAAAATTGCATGCGGGGCTTGGCGGTTGCAATCGCTCGCCGTAGGATCGAGGCGTTCAAACGACTATGGCAAAGCGCGAGGACATTTCCACTACCGATTCAAGGGGGACCGAGCGTCTCAAGAAATCCAATCTCGAACCGCACGAAATGCAGTTGCTGGAGCGGCTCTTACACACTTTCCTTTCGCTCCTCTCCCTGCTTGAACATAAGAACGCCTCGATCAGGGCGAAGGACGCGGTTCACTGGCTGACCGCTTTGATGAAGGTGTCAATCGTCATGAGCCGAATCGCCTATTGCGGCGCATGCAGCTTTTCAATTTGTTCCATCGGCCGCTGTAAACAAGCGTGTAAAAGTGATGTCCTCTTCCACATCTTCAGACATCGGCGGCGGCGCGTAGTTTTCGTTATAGAGCCAGATGGGTCTTCAAAAAACTTCCCGTGTGCGAAGCCTTGACGCTCGCAATCTCTTCCGGCGTTCCGACGGCGATTATCCGTCCGCCTTCGTCGCCGCCTTCCGGCCCCAGATCAATAATCCAATCGGCGTTCTTGATCACGTCCAGGTTGTGTTCGATCACGATGAGCGACGCTCCCGCTTCCAGCAAGCGGCGGAAAGACGAGAGCAGCTTGTTGATGTCGTCGAAATGCAAACCCGTCGTCGGCTCGTCGAAAATGTAGAGCGTATGGTCGCCCGCGCTTTTGGCCAGATAAGACGCGAGCTTGACGCGCTGAGCCTCGCCGCCCGAAAGCGTCGTCGCCGATTGGCCAAGCCGCAGGTAGCCCAATCCGACATCATCCAGAACTTTCAGCTTGCCGGCGATGCGGCTGCTGTGAGCGAAAAACGCCATCGCTTCGCGCACGGTCATGTTCAAAACTTCATGAATGTTCTTGCCGCGATATTTGATGTCGAGGATCGAAGACTTGAACCGCGCGCCTTTGCACTCTTCGCAAACCAGTTCGACATCGGCCAGAAACTGCATCTCGACCGTGACCGTGCCGTCGCCTTCGCACACGTCGCAGCGCCCGCCGGGCACGTTGAACGAGAAATGGCTGGCGTTGTAGCCGTGCGCCTGAGCTTCGCGCGTCCCGGCGAACGCCTCGCGGATCGCGTCGTAGACTTTGATGTACGTGACCGGGTTCGAGCGCGGCGTGCGGCCAATCGGCGATTGGTCAACGAGGATGATGTCGTCGAGGAATTTGCCGCCTTCGAGACCGGCGAAATCTCCGACCTGACCCTGCGAATCGCCGCGCTGATGCTTCAATCCGGCGTAAAGACAATTGTGAACCAGCGTTGATTTGCCGGAACCCGAAACGCCGGTGATGCACACGAAAGTTCCGAGCGGAATCGTCACGTCAATGTTTTTCAGGTTGTGTTCGCGCGCGCCGCGCAGCGTGATTTGATGTTTGCCCGCCGCGCGATGTTCTCTCGGCGTTTTGATCTGAGCTTCGCCGCGCAGGTATTTCCCGGTCAGCGACGCTTCGTCTTTCACCAAGCCGGCGAAATCGCCTTCGTAAACCACCTCGCCGCCGAGTTCGCCCGCGCCGGGGCCGATGTCAATGACGTGATCGGCGGAGCGCATCATCTCGGCTTCGTGTTCGACAACCAGAACCGTGTTGCCGATGTCGCGCAGATTTTTCAGCAAGCCGATCAATCGCGCGCTGTCTCGCGGGTGCAAGCCGATGCTCGGTTCGTCCAGCACGTAAAGCGCGCCGACGAGCGATGAGCCGAGGTGCGTCGCCAGTTGAATCCGCTGCGCCTCGCCGCCGGAGAGCGTCGAAGCCAGCCGGTCGAGCGTCAAATAATCCAGCCCAACATCGAGCAGGAATTTCAAGCGCGAGCGAATCTCGGCAAGCAGCCGGTCGGCGATTGCGGTCTGTTCTTCGGTCAGCTTCAGGTCGTTGAAAAATTTCGAGGCGTCTTTGATCGAAAGGCCCGTGACTTCGGGCAGCGTCTTTCCGCCGACGATCACATCGCGGGCTTCGGCGCGCAGTCTGCCGCCTCTGCAATCAGGGCATTTCGTGTAGCCGCGATATTTCGACAGCATCACGCGCACGTGAAGCTTGTATTTTTTCGTCTCCAACCAATCGAATAAACCTTTGACTCCCTCGAATCCGTTCCGGCCTTCGATCAGCGCGCGTTGCTGCTCGACGGCCAGCGCGGCGAAAGGCTTGTTCATCGGGATGCCTTCACGCTTGGCGAACTTCTTCAACTCGCCGCGCCACCATTCAAATTGCGGTTTGGTGAACGGCTCAATGGCGCCTTCTTCCAGCGACAACTCGCGATTCGGGATGACCAGGTTCATGTCCAGCCCGATGGTGTTGCCGAAGCCCTGGCACGTCGGGCACGCGCCGAACGGGTTGTTGAAGCTGAACAGCCCCGGTTCGGGCCGGACGTAGCCGAGGCCGCAATTCTTGCATTCGAACTTTTCCGAAAACGAAAGCAGTTGAGGATTGTCTCCGGCGGTTTGAATCGTGGCCTGGCCGTGCCCTTCGCGGAAACAGATTTCCAGCGAATCAACCATGCGGCTGCGCGAATCGGGGCGAACCGAAAGGCGATCAACCAGCGCGTAGATGTTGTCGAAAGTTTTCCCTTCGTAACTGTCCGGCGTCTGCAATTCGATAACCTCGTTCTTCGCCGTGTCGTAAAGCCGCGTGAAACCGCGTCCCATCAAACTCATCAGATGGGCTTTGACGTTGATCGCGCTGGCGGATGATTTTTTCGAGCGAGTTTTTTTAGGTTTCGCAGCAGCCGCTTCGACCGGATCGCCGTTCTCGCCAGCGACCGCGCCCGCCGACGCCGGGAAGAGCACGTAAAACCGCGTCCCTTCGGGCAAGGTCATCACCGCGTCGGCGATAGATTCCGGCGTGTCGCGTTTGACTGTAGAACCGCAGCGGCGGCAGACGGTCACGCCGACGCGCGCATAAAGCAACCGCAGATAATCGTAAATTTCGGTTTGCGTGGCGACGGTCGAACGCGGATTGCGCGTCGAGTTTTTCTGATTGATGGCGATGGCCGGGCAGATGCCGATCACTTCGTCAACGTCGGGCTTGTCCATCCGCTCCAGAAATTGTCGCGCGTAAGCCGAGAGCGATTCGACGTAACGCCGCTGGCCTTCGGCGTAAATCGTATCGAACGCGAGCGAGGATTTGCCCGAACCGCTGACGCCGGTCACCACCGTGAGCGAATTGACCGGGATTGTGAATGAAATGTTCTTGAGGTTGTTGACGCGCGCGCCGCGCGTCACGATGTTTTCGAAATCTGACATTAACCTCTCCGCTAAAAACTGCGCCGCGAATCGCGCAGGGGATACATGGCGATCTCATGCTGAAAATCGTATTAAGCGCGAAACAGCGATTTTAGCGAACGCGGCTGGCCCTGACAATCGGGTTAAAAACCCTGGCGTCGGCGCTTTCGGTACTCTAATTTCCATGACATACTTTCGGCGGTTTCCCCACACGCATGCATTCAAAATCACTGAAAACAACCAATGCTCTATTCTGAATTTCACTTGAGGTTCCAGAGAAATTCCTTTGAACAAAACTCACCACTGATGAACGGAGGAAGATAAATGAAAAGATTCGGATTGATGATCGCCTGCGCGGCGATGTTGTCCGCTTTCGCGGCCCCCGCCTTCGCGCAATCGAACGATGAAAAAGACCTGCCTTACGTCAAACGCGCGACGCTCGCCGTCCGCTATGTTGAAAACAAAAAGACGACGGTCAATCTGACCGGGACTTCGCTGGCCCCGCGCGTGACGGGCCGAGTTGATGTCGAATACAAAAAGAACGACGCGCGCATCCGCCTGAAGGTTCAGAACCTGGATAACCCGCAAACCTTCGGGCCGTTCTACACGACCTTCGTCGTCTGGGCTATTACGCCCGAAGGCCAGGCCGAAAACCTGAACGAATTGCCCAGCGGTTACGCCGCTGAAATCCAGGCGCAAACCATCGCGCAAACCTTCGGCGTGATCATCACCGCCGAGCCGCACAGCGCCGTCAAGATGCCCTCGCAAAAGCTGGTCGCTGAAACGACGCTGCCGAAAAATGCGACCGCCGGAGTTCAGACAACTCAGGCCGAGTACCGCGCCGACAAAGGCAGTTTTTACGAGACGCAGGAAGATTCTGTCCTAAAGGCCGATTACACCACGCCGCGACTGGTGCTGGGCGCTCGCCGTTCGATAGACATCGCGCGGCGCGCCGGGGCCAAAGAATTTTCCCGCGAAGAATGGAGGCAGGCTGAAGAGAAGCTGGCGACGCTTGAACAAATCTGGCCTCGCAATTTGAAAAGCGAAACGAAGTTCAGCGGACTGGCCCGTGACGTGATGCGTCTGGCGCAGGTCGCGCGCGATTTGGCCATCGAACGCGAACAGCAGGCCCGCATCGAAAACGAGCGCCAGGAGCGGTTGCGCCGTCTGGAAGAAGCCCGCGCCCAGGCCGAAGCGGCGAAGGCCGAAGCCGAACGGATCAAGCTCGAAGCCGACCGCGCCCGCGCTGAAGCCGAATTGGCCAAAGCCAAAGCTGAATCGGCGAAAGCCGAAGCCGAGAAGGCTGAACGCGCCGCCGCCGATGAACGCGCTCGCCGTGAACAGGCTGCGCGCGAAGCCGAGGCTGCGCGAGCCAGAGTCGAAACCGAGCGCCTCGCGGCTGAACGCGCCAAAGCTGAAGCTCGCCAACGCGAAGAGGCGGCGCGAGCCGAGACCGAACGCGCTCGCGCCGAAACTGAACGCGCTCAAAAAGCCGCCGAAGAAGCCAAACGCGAACGCGACGCCGCGTTGCAAAAACTCTACGTTTCGCTTTCCGAGATTCTGGACACGAAACGCGAGACGCGCGGCTTCATCGTCAATCTGGGCGACGTGCTCTTCGACACCGGCAAGGCCACGCTCAAACCCGCCGCGCGCGAGAAACTGAGCAAGCTGGCCGGAATCCTGCTGGCTTATCCGGGCCAGTTGATGCTCGAAATCGAAGGCCACACCGATTCGGTCGGCTCGGACGAATTGAACAACAAACTTTCGCAAAGTCGCGCTCAATCGGTGAACGATTATCTGACTGGCGCGGGCGTCAAATCCGAACGCGTCAAAGCCGTCAAAGGCTTCGGCAAAACCAAACCGATCGCCACCAACGACACGGCTGCGGGCCGCGCGATGAACCGCCGGGTCGAAGTCGTGATCGAAGATTCGGAAGCGCAAGCCAAGCAGCAATAATCGGCGTCAAAAGAGATAACAGAACAAACGAAAAAGACGGAATAAACGGAGAGACAAAAAGATTTTCTGGTTCTTCCGTTCATTCCGTCTTTTCCGTTTCTTCCGTTGTCTCTCTTCCTTCACATTCCGGTGAAAGATTCTGATTCAAATCATCGGGCGATTTTCCTTGACCGCGACGGCACGCTCAATGAGGAGGTCGGTTACATAACCGACCCGGCCCAATTCCGCCTGTTCGATTTCGCCGCCGAAGCCGTGCGCCTGATCAACGAAGCCGGCTGGCGCGCCATCGTGCTGACCAATCAGTCGGGCGTCGCGCGCGGCCATTTCACCGAAGAGTTTCTTCGCAGAATCCACGCGCGGATGGAAAAATCGTTACAATTGCAAGGAGCGCGGCTTGATGCGATCTATTATTGCGCGCATCATCCCGATTTCGGCTCGCCGCCCTATCGCCGCGATTGCGATTGTCGAAAACCTAAACCAGGTTTGGTCGAAAGAGCGGCGAAGGATTTCAATCTCGATCTCAGCCGGTGCTACGTCATTGGCGACCGCTACCGAGACATCGAGACGGGGCACGCGGCGGGCGCGCGCGGAGTAATGGTGATGACGGGTTATGGACGCCAAGAGTATGAAGCGCAGCGCTACGATTGGCCACGACAGCCCGAATTCGTTGCGGAAAATTTGATCGAAGCTGTGAAGTGGGTCCTGGGCCACGAATGAGAATCCTGATCGTCAAACTCGGCGCCATCGGCGATGTGGCGCACACGATGCCCGCGCTGGCGGCGTTGCGGCGCGCGATGCCTGAAGCTCACATCGCCTGGGCGGTCGAACAAGGCGGCGCGGCGAAACTGCTGCGAGGCTGCGCGCAGTTGGATGAATTGATCGAACTCGACATGCGCGGATGGCGAAAGAGCCTGATGAACGCCGAAACCCAACTGGCGATCCGCAAGGCGATGGCCGGGTTGCGCAACGCGAAGTTCGATCTTGCGCTCGATTTTCAGGGATTGATGAAATCGGCGATGGTCGCGCGACTGGCTCGCGTCCCGCGCCGCATCGGATTCGCCCGCGAAGCGCTGCGCGAACCGGCGAGCGCTTTTTTGTTGACCGAACGCGTAGCGGTGGACGACAACGATCACATCATCAAAAAGAATCTGAAGCTGGTCGAGCATCTCGGCTGCGACACGTCGGGCGAGTACGAATTCCCGGTCGCGTTGTCGGAAGATGACGAGCGATTCGCCGAGGCACAGCTTGAGCGGTTCGATGGACGCTTCGCAATCATCAATCCCGGCGGCGGATGGCCGACCAAGCTCTGGAGCGCAGAAGGCTTCGGCGCAATCGCGGATCGTTTGCTGGAAGTTCACGCGATTCGCTCAGTTGTGACTTACGGCCCCGGCGAAGAAGAATTGGCGCAATCGGTGGTTGATCATTCGCGCGCGAACGCGGCGGTTGCGCTCGATTCGACTCTCAAACAGTTTTTCGCATTGGCTCGTCGCGCCAGGCTTTTCATCGGCGGCGACACTGGGCCGATGCACATCGCGGCGGCGGCTCGCGCCCCCGTCGTGGCGATCTTCGGCCCGACCGAATCGCGGCGCAACGGGCCGTTCGCGAAAGACGATGTGATCGTCGAGCGCAATGACCTGGATTGCCGCGTGGATTGTTATCGCCGCAGTTGCAGCCACACATCGTGCATGAAGATTCCAGTCGAAATCGTCTGGCAGGGAGTCGAGAAGAGATTGCGGACTGCGGATTGCGGACTGAAGAGAGATGAGCGAGGAACAGAAAAAAAGTCATGACTCGCGGTCGCTGATTCAGCGGCTGCGCGTTCCATTGGGTTTCATCACGGCGATTCTGTTCGTCGTTTTTTCCCAGCCGTCGTGGCGTTCGTTGGCGGCTGGAGTTCCCGTCGCCTTGCTCGGCGCGCTTTTCCGCGCGTGGGCTTCGGGGCATTTGCGAAAGAACGCCGAGTTGACGGTGACCGGCCCTTACGCCTTCACGCGCAATCCGCTCTACTTCGGCAGCTTCTTGATGGCCACCGGATGCGCGATTGGTGGAGGGAGTTTGTGGGTCGGGTTGTGGCTGGTCGCGTTCTTTCTGTTGATCTACTGGCCGGTGATGCGGGCCGAGGCAGCGCATATGCGGTTGCTCTTCGCAGGAGCTTATGCCGAATGGGAGTCGAGCGTGCCGCTGTTCATTCCGCGCGCGACGCCGTACCGAAACGGCCAGACGCGAAGCTTCGATCTGCGGCAGTATCTGCATCACCGCGAATACCGCGCCTTGATCGGCCTCGCAACCGTCATCATTGTCCTGTCGCTGAAGGCGGCGAATCTTTTCTGATCCGGCGCCGGCTGCGCTTAACCTGAGAATGAAACGAACAACCACCGCTTCCCTGCTTCTTTTGCTCGCTCTCGGCTTGTGCGGCGCGAATCGAACCGGCGCGTTTCAAGACGGTAAGCCGCAGAGCGACGCCAAGCCGCAGCCGCCTGTCCGGGCGGCGACGCCGAAAGCCACGCCGAATTATCCACTGGCGGCGCTGCGGCGCGAATTCGGCAACTCGTTCCCGATTCCTGCTGGCGAAAAGCTCGAATACGAGATCAAGCTTTCGCGCTTCGGCGTCTCGTTCTCGCTCGGCGTCATCACGTTCGAGAACCTGGGCGCGGTCTCGAAACCGCAAAACGCCGTTGACCAGGCTGCGCAGGAGAAGAAATCTGAGCCGCTGATCAAGGGAATGAACGTCGAATACACGCCCGCGCCTGACGAACAGCTTTTGCATCTGCGCGCGACAGCCGTGTCGAAAGGCATGCTGGTCGCGATGTTCGGCGTTGACGTGCGCGACCGCTTCGAGACGCTGGTTGACCTCCGCGATTTTTCGGCGCGGGTCAGCCTCAAGGAAATGAAGGAAGGCAAAAAAAACGCGGTGCAAACCGCTCTTTTCGACCGCGCTGAACAGCAGGTCAAATACCTGACCACCGATTTGACCAAACCCGGCGCGGCGCCGCGCGCCAAATTGTTGCCGCGTCAGGACGGAATGCTCGGCCTGCTTTCGGCCATCTACTTCGTGCGATTGCAAAAATTGAAAGAAGGCCAGATGCTCGTCTTCCCGGTCAGCACCGACGAAGAGAATTACACTTTCGAGATTCTGGTCGGCAAACGCGAGAAGCTCAAAACCGATTGCGGCAAGATCAAAACGGTTCGCATTGAACCGAAGTTATTCGGCCCGGGCCGTCTGATCACGCGCCAGGGCCAGATGACGATGTGGGTGAGCGACGACAGAAAACATACGCCGCTGCGAACGGTGGCCAAAACGTCTTCGGGCACGGTCACGGCGAAGCTGCTCAACTTCAAAAACAAATGCAACATCATCGAGCCGGATGACGAAGAAAAAGCAGAGAAGACGCAAAAAGACGATTGAGGGTTTATGGCTGAATACACGGACATCATCTACGAAATCAAAGACAATGCCGCGTTCATCACGCTCAACCGCCCCGAAAAACGCAACGCGCTGAACGACCTGATCATCGCCGAGTTGCGCGACGCGATCATCGCAGCCGAAGCCGACGATCGAGTCCGCGTCGTCATCCTGCGCGGAGCGGGCAAGGATTTCTGCGCCGGAGCCGACCTGGCTCAACTGGAAAAATCGGCGCAGGCTTCGGTGCTCGAAAATCTGGAAGGCGCATCGCGGATGGCCGAACTCTTCCTGACGATGCGACGATTGAAAAAACCTGTCATCGCAGCGGTTCACGGTCGCGCGCTGGCCGGGGGCGCGGGGCTGGCTTCGGCCTGCGACATGGTGATCGCGGCGCGTTCAGCCAGTTTTTGTTACACCGAAGTCAAGATCGGCTTCGTGCCCGCCATCGTCATGTCAATTGCGCGGCGCAACCTGGGCGAAAAGCGCGCGTTTGAAATCCTCGCCACAGGCAAGACGTTTTCGGCGGAAGAGGCCGCCGCCATCGGCTTCATCAACCGCGTTTCGGACGACGCCGATTTCGCGGCGGAGGTCGAAAAATACGCCGCTGAAATTTCGCAGTTGAGCGCTTCGGCGTTGATGCTGACGAAATATCTGCTCTATCAGATTGACTCGATGAACTTCGAGCAGGCGATCCGCGCGGGCGTGGATTTGAACATCATCGCGCGGCAAACGCCCGATTGTCAGAACAGCATCAGAAAGTTTTTGAGCAAAGAGTGATCGGGATTTTTCAACACAAAGGGCCGAAGGATCAAAGGGTCAGGGGAAGAAAGGTAGAAATCAATCTTCTCTCTTCTTGCTTTGGCCCTTTGCCATTTCGACCCATTGCGTTAAAGCCCTGTTTCGCCATCAAAGTTTTCCATGCAATCAATTAATACCGAGATCACCCCGCAAGCGACAGACCGTCGCACAACCATCACGCTGATCGCCGTCGCGCTCAGCATCTTCATGGGCGCGCTCGAAGGCACGATTGTCGGCACGGCGATGCCGACAGTGGTCGCTTCGCTCGGCGGAATCGAACTCTACTCCTGGGTCGCGGTCGCCTACATTTTGACTTCGACGATTATGACTCCGATCTGGGGCAAGATGGCCGATCTGATAGGACGACGCCCGGCTTTCTTCGGCGGATTGGGTTTGTTCCTGCTTGGCTCGGCGTTGTCGGGCGCGGCGCATTCGATGGCGCAGTTGATCGCCTTTCGCGCGTTGCAGGGGCTGGGCGCGGGCGCGCTGTTCCCGGTCGGAATGACCATCGTCGCCGATCTGCTCCCGCTCGAAAAAAGGGCGAAGACGATTGCGCTCTTCAGCGGGATGTGGGGACTGGCCAGTCTGTTCGGCCCGCAGGCCGGAGGTTACCTGACCGAATACCTGTCGTGGCGATGGGTCTTTTACATCAATCTGCCGTTCGGATTGATCGCCGCCGCGATGGCCTGGGCCGCTTACACCGAACGCCACGAACGCCATCCTGAAATCAAGCTGGATTACGCGGGCACGGCGACGATTGCGGCGGCGTTGACGCTGCTGCTGCTGGCCGTCGAGAAAGGCAGAGACCTGGGCGCGACGTTCACAGTCGTCAGCCTGATCGTTTGCGCCTCGCTGACCGCGCTATTCATCCGCATCGAAGGCCGCAGTCCCGAACCGCTCATCCCTCTCGATCTGTTTCATAACCGCGTTGTGATCGTCACGGCCGCGCACGGATTGTTCGCGGGAATGATGCTCTTCGGCTCGATGATCTACCTGCCGCTCTTCGTTCAGGCCGTGATCGGCACGACGGCGACGCAGGCCGGAGAGGTGTTGACGCCTTACATCCTGGCCTGGGTCGCCGCCGCGATTGCCGGAGGGCGATTGATGCTGCGGTTCGGTTACCGGCCCGTTGTGCTGGCCGGGATGCTGTTGATGCTTGCGGGTTCACTGCTGCTCGCGCGAGTTGATGTGAACACAACGCGGCTCTATCTGACCTTCGCCGTCATGCCGATTGGGATGGGCGGCGGACTGACGCTGGCCAGTTTGATGATCGGCGCGCAACATTCCGCGCCGCGCGCTCGATTGGGCGTGGTGACTTCGACCGTGCAATTCGCCCGCAGCATCGGAGCGGCGCTGGGCGTGGGCGTGATGGGAGCGGTCATGTTCTGGCGGCTCGCGCGTGAACTGGCGCGCGGCAGCGGCGAACTGGCCGGCCTCGCATCCCGCCACACCGACATTACCGCGCTGGTGCGGCAGTCCACTCGCGCCGCGCTCTCGCCCGCGTCAGCCGCGTTCCTGCAACGCGCGCTGGCCACATCGCTCCGCGCGGCGTTCCTGGTGGGATTGGCCGCAGTAGTCATCGCGGCTGTCGTCGCGCTGCTCATCCCCGCCGGACGCGCGCACGAGTTGAGCCATTCCGAACATGGGCCGGAACATATCCAGAATGAAAAGGAGCCAGCCGTTATTTGAAAGGTGGGATGGAAGAAGGCAGGCCAACACGCATAAAAAATCGCGCAAAGGCTTGAGAGAAATGTTCAAGATAGGGCGACTTCAAGCGCCATCGTAATCCCTGCGCCTGAGCGTGCTTGCTCAGAAACTCAACCGGGACGCTGTAAATTTCCCTGAAATCAACTACCAGGGCTGCGCGGTTGTCAGATGGATTGATTGGAGATGAGAGCAGATGCAAGGCTTCGCCCCTGCCTTTTCGCACTTCTTCCCAGCGGCCTTTCTTCGCCAACGCCTGATTCACTTTTTCGTATTCAACAATCGGATAGATCGGACAAGAGGCGGCCAATCCGACCTTCTGGTTATCCAGATCGCAGCTTTGGGTCACGATCACCAGATCATATCCTCTGACCGGGAAAGACTGCTGCCCTGTGCTGTTGGGCTGATCTTGAAACACGGGGACAGGGCAATTGAGCAGGTAATCGCCCTGCCGCAAAGTCGCGCTCGATACTTCTTCCCAGAAAGATTCCATGACTTATGATTACTCTCCGCTTCCCACTTCATCATCGAAAAAATCTCTGAAATCGTAAGGCAAAGGCTCGCCGCGTCCCACGAAATGATATTGCGCCTGGGCTGTGTAAACCCACTTTGGCGGCATCACCTCCAGACTGAAAACGTCCAACGGTTCTTCCGTATCTTCATCCGCATCTTCGTCAGGAACGGCGTCCTCCTGGCTGACGAGTTGATCCGGAGACGTAGCGGCCTTGAGTCGCGCCTGATCGAGCAACATCTTCGCCAACTCCGATTGCTCAGCGGCGGAAAGCAGTTCCGCTTGTTTGAATATCTCGTTCACTGCTGTAGTCATAACTTGCCTCGCTGTTTGCGCTCATCCGCCCGCCATTGCCACGCTGATTTTAACTACGGTCAGGTAGAATCATAGCCACTCTCCGAAATGAAATACAGTCATGGCGCGTAGCTATCGCCGCGCCAGCCCCCGGACGGAGAGACGGAGAGACATAGGGACAGAGGAGGGACGGAGAGACGTTAAGCCCTCCACTCTCCGTCTCTCCGTCTCTCCGTCTCTCTGTCCCTCCATCTTCACCTGATCTGGATCGTCACGCGGTTGGCCGCGACGCCGTTGACCGTGACGACGACATCAACACGCCGCAACCCTCCTCCGGCCAACGCCGCCGGCATTTCAACGTTGAGTTGATCCAGCCCTGCGAAATCGCCCTGCGCGCCCGCGTAAAGCACATGCGACGGACGGCCATCAATCGTCACCGCGACCGATTCAGCCACGCCGTTGTCGTCGTTCGGATTCGTGGCCTGCGCGCGCCGGACGCCGGTGGCGTACATGACCAGGATGTTCGGCTTTCCTCCGACCAGCACATCGAACGGCGGCGATTGATAAGTGACGCCGTCAACCGTAGCCAGCGCATAAGCGTCGCCCGTGCCCGCGCTGTTGAGCGTGAAGAGCGCGGGCGCCGCAGGAACAATCTCCACCGCGCCAACGGCGTAGCGGCCCGCCGGATTGCTGACGATGATCGTCGCCGCGCCCGGTTCGACCGACGCCGGGATGACGAGATTGATCTGCGTGGGCGAAACGGCGATGAGCCGCGCCGGGTCGCCATTGACCGTCACCGTCGTGCCCGCCAGATCGAGCGGCAGCGACGTGCCCTGAGCCGCTTCCGAGCGAACGGCCAGATTCACGCCGAAGATCGTGGCGATGGAATCAGCCGCAATCGGCCCCAGGCGGTAATCGGCGGAGTTGACCGCCGTCAACCGGCTGGCGTCAACCACGCGGATTGCGACCTGTTTGGTCTCGCTCAAACTGCCGTCGCTGGCGGTGAACGACACGGTGAAAGTTTTGCCCGTGTCGCCGGACGCCGGAGTCCAGCGGAACGCGCCGCGCACGCTGTTGTTGGCTTCGGCGACAGCGCTGAAGCGCGCGCCCGGCGGCAGGTCGCGCGCCGTGAGCGAGACCGGCGCGCCGGAGCCGAGGTCGTTGGCCGTGACGTTGAATTTGACCTCGACACCGGCCACCGCGATCTGAGCCACAGGCACGGCGAGCGCCGGCGCCGTCGGGTTGGCCGGAATCAGCGAGAGCGCATCGGCCCTGATGCGCTCGTTGGCTGCCGTCGTGACCGACGAGTTGCTGCCGTAGGCGTAGAAGAAATTGCCCGCCACCGCGCCGTTGACGATGGTGCGCGGCGTCGGCAGGTTGAACGAATCGTCGAGCGTGATCCAACGATTGGCGTTCACGTCGTAAACCTCTGCGCCGAGCAGCGCCCCGGTCGTTGTGTCATTGCCGCCGACGATCACCCAGAGCGGCGCGCCCGCCGGGTCTTTGGTGACGAAGCTGGTCGCCGAGGCGCGCGCGCGACTCATCGGCGCGAGTTGCGACCATTGCCGCGTATCGAAGTCGTAGACCTCGGCGCTCGACAGACCTCCAGTCGCCCCAAGGCCCGCCGCGACGAAGAGCTTGCCTCCAATCAGCGCGGCTTCGTGGTTGCTGCGCGCCGCGTTCATCGGCGGCAGATCGGCCCAGGCGTTGGTCGCCGGGTTGTAAGCTCGCACAGACGCCGTACGCCCCGCGCTGCCGGTACCGCCGGTGTAGTAGTAAACGCCCCGCGCGTCGTCCGCTACCAGCGTGTAGAAAGACGTGGCCGCTGGCGCATCGGCGCCCGTCGTCCACGCGTTGGTCGCCACGTCATAAACGAAATGCTGTCTCGACAACTGATTTGTGGCGTTGACTCCGCCCGGCACATAAATCTTCCCTTTGAGGAACACGCCGTCAACGGAGTTCAACCCGACGGGGATGGGCGCGATTTCCGTCCACGCCGGCGAAGCGGCAGTCGTGTCCAGCCTTCGCGCCGTCGTGACCGTTGGGAGGCCGGGGGCGAGCGTCAATCCGCTGATGGCGTAGATGTAGCGCCCGTCGCTGGCCGGAGCGTATCCCGCGACGGTCCCCGGCACCGGCGTCGCACGCTCCCAGCGCGCGGCGAAGGCGATGTCGCTGAACGAATAGGCTTCAGTCTCCACGCCTTCGTCGTCGGTGACGAGTAAACGAAGACGGCCCTGGGCGCCGGCCAGGCTCGCCGGAACCGTCAAAGAGTACGACTGCGCCGAGCCTTCGATATTCGTGGCCAGATCAACCAATGTGAAGCCCAGGCCGGATGGGGCCGGGCGCCGTAGCGAAAGACTATGGCGCGCGACCGCACGGTTGTCCGACGAACGCCAGCGGATGTTGATCTTACTGCCGACGAAGAACGTCTCGCCTCCGCTGGGGCTGAGAATTTCCGCCGCTGGCGGCGTCGGGTTGATGTAGTTGAATCCGCCGGTCAGCCTGCTCGCCGCCGAGCCGTTCGCCGCCACAACGTCAACCGCAGCCGCCGCAGAAACGCCGGGCGTAACCGCGCGCAGCGTGTTCGCATTGACGAAAGTCACAGCGGCGCGCGTCGAACCGAACGACACCGCCGTTTCGGGCGTGAAGTTCGAGCCGACCAGCGTCACCACCGTCCCGCCGCGAATCGAACCGAATGTCGGATAAACGCTGGTGATCGCCGGCGCTCCGCTCGCGCTGCCCGTCGTGTAGTAGGTGAAGCCTTTGACCAGCGAGACCGCGCCCTGGCGATTGCGGACGCCGACGGTGACCGCGCCCGCCGCGTGTGGCGGAGCGACGGCGGTAATCACAGAACCGCTGACGACGTTCACCGACGTCGCCTGAAGGTTGTCGAAAATGACCGTCGTGTCGTCGGTCTCGGTGAAGTTGGCCCCGAAGATGGTCACGCGCGTTCCCCCGGCTGGCGGGCCGAATGCGGGCGCGACGCTGGTGATCGCAGACAATGTCGAACCGCCCGGCGGAATGATGGCCGGGCTGACCGAACGGCCCGTGAGCCGGATGTCGTCAACGTACCAGCCGTCAGCCACGATCACGTTATCGCTCGTCAATCTGAACCGGACGCGAGCGCGCGCCTGGCCGTCGAGCGCGGGTAATCGGACTCGCGCTGATGTGAAACCGGCCTGAGCGCCGGAGTAGGCGACCGCGCGCTTCCACGTCGTTCCGTTGTCGGTGGAGAACTCGACGGCTCCGAAATCGAAGTTCGTTTCGATAGAGTAACTGTGCGCGAAATCCAGAGTCACTTCGCTCAATCCCGACAGGTCGAAGAGCGGCGAAGTGAGCGTGCTGTCGTTGTTGACCGGGTAATTGCCCGCCGGGCTATCGGTCCAACAGCGCGTTGGCGAAGATGCGCGGGCGTTGGTCACGGCCCAGGTTCCGGTCGGCAGCCAGCCCTGATTGCCGGTTTCGACCGCGTCCTCGAAGACCGTTTTCTCGCGCGCGAAGACCGCGACGCTGCGAACCTGCGCCGGGTCGCTGCCGTTGTTCGCGTCGCTGTAAGCGACGACGATCTGATCGGAGGATTCCGCCGAGCCTTGCAACACGCCGTCGCCGCGCCGGGCGCGGCCTGAAGCCAGTTTGATCGAACCGGTGAAGCTGCCCGGTATGCCCGCTTCCTGAGCGAGCGCCACAGACTCTTCATCGCCGGTGACGGAGCTGCTGACGATGACGCGCTGAGCGGCGCCGGCGGCGTTGCGGTCGCCGAGCGCGATGCGCACAGTCTCATTCGCCAGGTAATTGGTTCTGTCGAGCCAGATCGAACCGGCGTCGCTGCAATAGGGCGCGCTGGCGAGCGATTCGGTGGGCGCGCCGTCATTCGAATTGGTCGCGCTGGCCCAAAAGCCCAGCCCGCGTTTGGCGAAAGCCTGCCAGAGCAAACACTGATTGGCGCTGCCATTGTTGACACGGTCGGCCAGCAGGATGGCGTTGCGCGCGTCAACGAATGTCGGCGAACGCGGCGTCAGCTTCAACCCGTCCACCACCAGTTGAATGCTTTGCCGCTGCCCCTCCTGAAAGCCGTAGCGTTGAATCAACACCGCGCGCATCTCCAGCAGCGTGTTGCACCAGATTTCGCCGATCGCGTGCACCTGGTTGCGCAGCGCGATGTCTTTGAACGTGAGCGGAAAGACCTGCGGGTTTGTGCTGTACGGAAATCGGCGGATGCCGCGCGCCTGATTGTTGGTCACGTATTGGCCGACCGGATAAGTCCCGTTCAGATCGTCGGTCGCGCTGCGCAGCAGCACCAGGCCGAAATAATCCGACCAACCTTCGCCCATCCCGCCCGATTGCAGGCCGGACAAGCCCGTTGAATTGAAAACCAGCCGCTGGCTCAACCCGTGCGTCAGTTCGTGAATGACCACACCTTGATCGAGATCGCCGTCGAGTTGCGGCGTGGCCGTCGTCCACAAATACATCTGCACACGGCCCGGCGTCCCGTCCGGCGGGGAGGAAAAATTGGCGTTGTTGGTTCCGCTGCCGTCCTGAGCCTCGCCCAGAACGGCGTCGGCCCCGCGCCCGCCCAGATTGAAATTGTTCGTCTGGAAATTACCCGCCGCTTCGTTGAAGCCGAACGAGTAGAGAATGTCGTGGTAGCGGTTGATCCAGTAAAAAAGATTGACCTGCGCAGACTTCTGATTGTCATCGGTCGTCGGCGCCTGCGTGAAATCAATCGGGAAGGAGAAATTGCCGTCCGCCGCTGAAAGACGCGGCTGGTCGGGCTGATTGTTGGCGTCGCGGTCGAGGTACGCGCTCGTGTTGTTGCTGATCAGATTGTTCGCGGGAGCGCCCGCCCACCAGTCGTAATGCTGATCGGCGACTGGGAAAGTCTCGCGGCCATTGAACGGCGCGGCGTGGAATGGGAGGTCTTCGCGCTGAACCGTCGGCGGATTGTTATTGCCGGTGTAAGGCGCATTCGGGCGCGGGCTGTCTTTGGTGAAAACCTGCCCGTGCGGGCGCAGCGGATTTTCGTCGTAGTTGGTGAAGTTGTAACGATAGAGCAACGAGCCGCGCTCGGCGTCAATCACTGTCAGATAAACGTCAGGCGTCTCGCGCATCCACAGAATGAATTCCCACGCCAGCCGCAACTGATCCGACGCCAGCGGAAAATAAACCAGCCGCGCCTGGACGTCGCGATCAAAACCCGCCGATCTGTCGAACTGCTGGCGCTCATCCGCGCCGCTCGGCGGCTGACGCAGATTGAGCTGCGCGGCGATCTCGACATCCAGATCCTGCGCCGCTCTTCGCAAGGCTTCAGCCGCAGCCATCTGCGGTCTGGCGAGATTGGCTTTGCGCGCCGCGCCGGGCATCAGTTCTCCGCTCGCGGCGATCACTGCGCCCGCGCGGTCAACGTGGACGGCGAGATCGGCCTGGAAGACTTCGATGCCGTTGATCTGCTGGCCGAGCGTGACGTGCGTGACGCCGTTGTGATCAGTGCTGTAACGGCGCGCGACCTTCAGGCTGTCAACCTCGGCGTCGCCAAGCTGGAACAGGTCGTTGTTGTCTTTGAGGAAGCTGCGCGCGACGACTTCGGCGTCGGCGTTGACCGGCGGCGTGAGCGATTCCGAGAAGCTCCAGACGCGGCTGGGCGTTTGAGTGAGCGAACTCCACTTCAACTGCAAGCCCGGACGTTCGCGCTGCAATTTATATTGGACGACGGGGCGCGCTTGCGTAGCGCCAAACGGCTGTTGGCCCGGCTCGACAGCCGGCGCCGAATCGGAAGGCGCGTCGAGCGAGTTGTAATACCCGGCGCGGGCATCGAAATTCTCGCGCGTTTCGGGCTGCCGCCGGGCGGCGCGGTTTTGCCCCCCCGGCGATTGCGCGGCTTGCGCAGACGGCGAGGCGTCAGAAGGCGATGCGGTTTGACGCTGGGCGGAAGTTGACAGGATGAGGGAAAAGGCTCCCAGGCAGATCAGAGCCACAATCAGCAGAGTCTTGAGTTTCATCAGTAAGCTCCTTCGATTGGCGGCCACGACGATCACGGGGCGGCGCGCGGTTTTTTCTCTGAGACCTCGGGCGTCAGCCAGATCGCCCTTCGGTTGCTTTGCTTGCAGGTTACAGATGGCTGAGTTCGTTCACTCCCCTGCCCGAAGATGACTGCGGCTCCGGGCATTGGAGCGCGGGCATTATAGTCCAACACCTCGCCGATGAAAGAGCAAAAACGATCAATCCGGACAAATAAAACCTCTTGACATACCCTATGTAGAATACGGTATAAGCAGAAAGCAACATACACCGAACTATCAGGAGCGGAATATGGGAAAAGGTTACCTGTCTTTTTCAGCGGCGGTCATCCTGCAGGCGCTCGACAACGGCTACCGTTACGGTTTCGACATCATGGACGTGACGGGGCTGCCGAGCGGCACGGTCTACCCGGCGCTGCGGCGGCTTGAAGACACCGGCTACGTCGCGTCCAAGTGGGAGAAGCACGCGATCGCGCAAGCCGAGCAACGTCCGCCGCGCAAATACTACGAACTGACAAAAGAGGGCAAAGAGGCGCTGGCTGAAGCGGTCAAACGATATCGGCTGCTCGAACAGACGCAGCCGCAGCCCGCGTCCAAACCGAAACCGTCGCGCGCTCAATGACGCCATGCCGGAACCCAATTTTCGCAAAAGGCATTTTTCAAGACGGCGTCTCTGGCTGATCGCTTTCATCGGCCTGATCGTGCCGCGCCGCTTGCGCGCGGACTGGCGGCAGGAGTGGGAGGCCGAATTGCGTTACCGCGAGACGCTGCTGGTCGAGTGGGACAACCTCAACTGGAAAACAAAACTTGATCTGCTGCGGCGCAGCCTGGGCGCGTTTCAGGATGCGCTGTTGCTGCAACCGAAAAGATTGGAGGACGAGATGTTTCAAGACCTGCGTTACGGCTTGCGAATGCTGCTCAAGCACAAAGGATTCACCATAGTCGCCGCGCTCTCGCTGGCGCTCGGCATCGGCGCGAACACGGCGATTTTCAGCGTGGTTGACGCCGTGCTGTTGCGGACGCTGCCGGTCAGGGAGCCGGAGCGATTGGTGTTGTTTGAATGGCAGGCTGGGCGCGCGTTCAGGACGAACGGTTCGCGCGGGTCTATGGTTCCCAGCCCGCCGGGCACGCGCGGGGCTTCGATGTTCCGCTACGACATCATCGAAAAGATGCGTCAGGCGCGCGCCGCAGCGACTGACGATCCGTTCAGCGATCTTTTCGCCTTCGCTCCGATTTACGAACTGACAGCGGTGATGAACGAGCAGGCCGAGGTCGTCAGAGGGCAAGCCGTTTCAGGCGATTATTTCACCGGCCTCGGCGTGCAGCCGATGCTGGGGCGAGCGATCTCGAACGCCGACGACAACGAGGCCGCGCCGCCGGTGGTCGTGCTCAGCCATCAATACTGGCAGGAGCGGTTCGCCGCGAACCCGGATGTCGTCGGAAAACAACTCAAATTGAATCAAACGCCGTTCACGATCATCGGCGTGACTCCGCCCGCGTTCACCGGAACATTGCAGGTGAGCTATCGCCCCGCCGTCACGGTTCCGCTGGCGTTCGAGCCAACGCTGCTCGGCGAACGCAGCGGAATGGCCAGGGCAGGCAAGCCGGGCCTCTGGTGGATAAATTTGATGGGCAGGTTGAAAACGGGCGCGACGATTGAACAAGCGCGCAACAGTTTGAACGGCGCGTTTCAAGCCGCCGCGCTGGAAGTGATGCCGCCGCCTCGACGCGACGACGAACCGGCGAAGCTCGATCCGAAAGATTACCCGCGATTGACCGCGCAAGTGGGGAGCCGCGGTCTGATGGAAAGCCGCAAGATGTATTCGGCCACGATCTACGGGATGTTCGGCGTGGTCGCGCTGGTGTTGTTGATCGCTTGCGCCAACGTGGCGAATCTGCTGCTGGCGCGGGCTTCCTTGCGCGGCCCTGAGATCGGCGTGCGGCTGGCAGTCGGCGCGGGGCGATGGCGATTGATCCGCCAATTGCTGACCGAAAGCTTATTGCTCTCCGGCCTGGGCGGATTGCTCGGCGTGATTTTCGCGATGTGGGGCAAGAGCGCGCTGGTGGCGCTGGCCGACCGCGACACGGGCTTTTTGCCCGAAAAAATTGATCCCAGCCTGAATTGGCGCGTGCTGGCGTTCACCGTCGCCGTTTCGCTGCTGACTGGAATTCTGTTCGGCCTCGCTCCCGCGTGGCGCGCGACGAGCCTTGATTTGACGACGGCGCTCAAGCAGGGCCGCCGCACAACGGGCGCGGTGTCGCGGCTGAGCAAGGGATTGGTCGTCTTGCAGGTGGCGCTGTCGTTGCTGTTGCTCGTCGGCGCCGGGTTGTTCATCCGCACGCTTTACAATTTGCAACGCGTCAACCTCGGCTTCAATCAGGAGAACCTGCTGCTTTTCTCGTTGCAGCCGCGACAAGGCGGATACAAGGACGAACGGTTGATTCAGTTCTACGAGCGGCTTTTCGAGCGGCTGGACAATTTGCCCGGCGTGCGCGCGGCGACGTTCGGAGTCGTGCCGCTCATCGCCCACAACATGTGGAACGCCAATGTGCTTCTGCCCGGCGAGACCGAAAAGACCGCAGGCGAGCATCTCACCAACCGGCAGATGGCGCGCGAAAACTATTTTGCGGCGATGGAAATCCCGCTGCTGACGGGGCGCGGCTTCACCGAAGGCGACGATCAGAACGCGCCCAAAGTCGCCGTCGTCAATCAGACATTCGCGCGCAAATTCTTCCCCAACGAAAGCGCGCTGGGAAAGCGCGTCACGGACAGCGACAGCAAACGCGAAGTCGAAATTGTCGGCATCGTCGCCGACACCAAATACGACAGCCAGCGCAACGAGATCGAGCCGCTGCTTTACACGCCGTGGCGGCAGGATGTCGCCGACATCGGCGCGATGTATTTCGCGCTGCGCACAGTGGGCGACCCGACCGCGTTTGCGGCGTCGGTTCGACAAGCCGTGCGCGAACTGGACAGCAATCTGCCGGTCACGGAAATGACCACGCAAGCCGCTCGCTCGCAAGCCTCGCTTGGGCAGGAACGGCTCTATGCGCGGCTGCTCAGCTTCTTCGGCGCGCTGGCGCTGCTGCTTGCGGCCATCGGCTTGTCCGGCGTGCTGGCTTATTCGGTCGCGCAGCGCACGAACGAGATCGGCATCCGCATGGCGCTCGGCGCGCAACCAGCCAACGTGTTGCGGCTGGTCGTCTGGCAGGGAATGCGGCTGGTGATCGTTGGGTTGATAGTCGGCGCGGCCTGCGGCTACGGGTTGAAGCGGCTGATGGCGAGCGAGTATTTCGGCCCCCGGTCGTGGCAGCGGCAAATGGCCGAACAGCTTTACGGCGTGAGCGGGACAGACCCGTTGACGTTCAGCGTGATCGCGGCGCTGCTCATCGTGGTGGCGCTGGCGGCCTGCTGGCTGCCCGCGCGCAAGGCGGCGCAAGTAGACCCGCTGATTGCGCTGCGCCAGGAGTAAGTGGGGAAATTATGGCCGGAGTGATCGCAGCCATTCATCGAAGGCGATGATGGCCGCGAATTCACCGTCTTCCTGCAGGCGTGTCAGGTATTCAGTGATGATGGCGGAGGTGATCATCGGCAACGCATCGCTGATTTCCGCTTCGACGTAGCCATCTCTTTGCAAATGTTGGCCGAATGAGACAAGCAGGGTGGAAAACACAATTAAGATTTGTTGCGGTCTGATTCGCTCAGGAAAGCAATGCGTCAGGATGATTTCTGGCAATGTTCAGCAGCTTCAACGCGGCGTCGCTCGGGACTCGCAGTCCCTGTTCCCAGGCTTGCAAGGTCTTGACGCTGACGTTGAGCAGGCGTGCAAAGATCGCCTGCGAGCAATTGAATCGCTCGCGCAATTTGACGATCTCTTCTCGCGTCATCGGATCCGGCGGCGCAGGCAAAACGGTGGTGCGGGCGTTGATCTGCTCGCCGCGCGAGTATCGCAGCGCCTGGTCGAGCGATTGCATCAATTCGCCGAACAGATCATCGCTCATCTGCTTCTGCTTTTTATGTTTCTTCCCGGTAGCGCTCATAAATTTGCCTCTTTGATCTTTTCGACTACGGCGGCGACCTGTTTGATCTGCTCCGCCGACAGATTCGCCTGTTCGTTCTTGCTGAAGAACAGCAGGAGGAAGATTCTCCCGCGATGCTCCAGGTAAAGATAGATGTAACGGAAACTCCCGCTCTTGCCGCGCGAACTTTTCGGGTCGGCGACACGCCCTTTGCGCGCGCCGCCTGCGCCTTTGATGACCGGCCATCGCTCAGGGTCTTCGAGCAAATCGGCCTGAAGGGCGTAGAGCGTGTCCAAAGAAGCGAGCGTCTCAAGCTGCCGCATAAACACCGGCAGTTCAATGAACGTATAGAGCCTGGGGCTTTCCGTACTCACGGAGCGAGTCTCCTACGAAGTGGGATAGCTGTCAAGATTCCTTCTCGCGTGTGTGGGTTAAGCCGATGTCAAAATCAGATAACACAGGGAAACTTTCTGTGAAGCTACATCTTTGGCTGATCGCGCTGGTCGGCGTGATCGTGCCGCGCCGCTTGCGCGCCGATTGGCGACAGGAGTGGGAAGCGGAATTGCGCTACCGCGAAGCAATGCTGGCCGAGTGGACCAAGCTCGATTGGCGAAACAAATTTGACCTGTTGCGGCGCAGCCTGGGCGCGTTCCGGGATGCGCTGCTTTTACAACCGAGGAGATTGGAGGACGAGATGTTTCAAGATTTGCATTTTGGTGTGCGAATGCTGCTCAAGAGCAAAGGCTTCACGGCGGTGGCCGTGCTTTCGCTCGCGATTGGCATCGGCGCGAACACGGCTATTTTCACTTTGATTGACGCGTTGATGTTGCGGATGTTGCCGGTCAAAGAGCCGCAACAACTGGCGCTGTTTTCCATCGAAGGTTTGCGCGGTGGACGGTACAGCTTCAACCATCCCCTGTTCATGCGGTTTCGCGAAAACAGCCGCTCGTTCACAGGCATCATCGCCGCGGCTGGCGGGGCGCCGATGCTGGTCAGCGAGCCGGGCGCCGGGGGCCAAAGCGAATCGGTCAGGCCGGAGAGAGTTTCAGGCAATTACTTTTCGGCGCTGGGCGTCAATGCGGCGCTTGGCCGGGCGCTGACGGAAGACGATAACAACATCGCCAATCCGCAGCCCGTCGCGGTGATCAGCCACGATTTCTGGCAGCGCCGGTTCGGGCTTGATCCGGCGGTGGTCGGAAAGAAGATCACGCTCAACAATTTTCCGCTGACGATTGTCGGCGTCGCGCCGCCGGGATTCCACGGCATCGAGGTTGGCCGGCGTCCCGAAATGTGGTGGCCGCTCAGCCTGACGCCGCAGATCAGCCCGGGAAATCAGTTTCTGAAAAACACGGGCGTCTCGTGGCTGCGCGTGATGGGGCGGTTGCAACCCGGCGTCAGCCTGGCGCAGGCGCGCGAAGAGCTGAACGTGATCTTCAAACAGCAAACCTCGGATATGATCGCCCAGCAGCCCCAGATGCCGGAAAGTGATCGGCGATCCATTCAAGCCATGCGGATCGAGCTTGAACAAGGCGGGGTGGGCTACACTCACTTGCGGCAGCAGTTCAAACAGCCGCTCTTGATCCTGATGACCGTCGTCGCGCTGACGCTGTTGATAGCGTGCGCGAACGTGGCCAACCTGTTGCTGGCGCGCTCCGCCACACGGCGCAAAGAGATCGCCGTGCGGCTGGCGTTGGGCGCGGGACGCTGGCGTTTGATCCGCCAACTGTTGACGGAAAGCGTGATGCTCTCATTGCTGGGCGGCGCGCTGGGGCTGCTTTTTGCAAGCTGGGGGACTCGCGCGCTGCTCAATTACCTGCCACAGCGCCTCCCCATTTTTATTGACATCAATCCTGACTGGCGCGCGCTGGGCTTCACGCTGGCGGTTTCGCTGCTGACCGGCATCCTGTTCGGACTTGCGCCCGCGTTGCGAGCGACCCGCCTCGATCTGACTTCTTCCCTGAAAGAGAAAGCCGGCGCTGAGCCGGGCCGCCTGCGCTTCTCGCTCAACAAGGTATTGGTCGTCGCGCAAGTCGCGCTCTCGCTCTTTCTGCTGATCGGCGCGGGACTGTTCGTGCGCACGCTTCAGAACTTGCGGAATCTCGACACCGGCTTTGATCGCGAAAACCTGATGCAGTTCTGGATTGACGGCGGCAGCGGCGCGGGCAATGCGCGCCACGCGCCGATGTTCAGCCAATTGCTGGCGCGGCTGGAAACATTGCCGGGCGCGCGTTCGGCCAGCATGTCCAGCCTCAGCCTGCTGGTCGGTGATCGCTCGCGGAATCTGGTGAAAGTACCGGGCTACACCTCCGGCAGTCAGGAAGAGATGGCTTGCCATGAATTGACGGTGGGGCCGCGTTTTTTTGAAACGATGGGCATGACGATGCTGGCAGGCCGCGGTTTCGGGCCGCAGGATGAACGGCCTGTGACCACCGAGACGGCCAAACCAGCCAGCGACAAGGCCGAAAAGAGCGCCGCGCCTCCGCTGCAATTCGCCGTCATCAACCAGACGATGGCGCGCGCTTTCTTCGGCAATGAAAACCCGGTCGGAAAATCATTCAGCTACCAGGACCCCAGGTACAAGGGCCAGACTTTTGAAATCATCGGCGTCGTCAACAGCGCGAAATACGACAACCTGCGCGACCAGGCGCCGAAAACCTTCTACAAGCTCTACGCGCAACAACCCGGCCCGGCCAGCGGCAATCGAGCGTTTCAGATTCGCGCCCTGGGCGATCCAGTCGAGATGGCCGCTTCCATCAAACGCGTCGTGCGCGAGTTTGATCCGACGATGCAAATCTTCGACCTGCGGACGATGAACGACATCGCGGACGAGGCGATGACCCAGGAACGCTTTGTCGCCGAGCTTGCCGGCTTCTTCAGCCTGTTCGCGCTGCTGCTCTCCTGCATTGGGCTTTATGGCGTGATGTCTTACGCCGTGACCCGACGGACGAATGAGATTGGCATCCGCATGGCGCTCGGCGCGCGCGGCGCTGATGTCGTCAGGATGGTGATGAAGGAAACCATGTTGATGGTAGTGATCGGCGCCGCCATCGGTTTGAGCGCCGCGCTGGCGACCACGCGCCTGGTTTCCAGTCTGCTCTTCGGGCTGGCGCCGAACGACCCGATGACAATTGCGGTGGCGGCGGCGCTGATGATCGCCGTAGCCGCTTTGGCCGGTTATCTGCCCGCCAGAAGAGCCTCGCGAGTAGACCCAATGACGGCGCTCCGATGTGAATGAACCGATGGCTGATGCGATGCAAACAACGCGGTTTCATCTCTGGTTATGGCTGATCGCGCTGGTCGGCGTGATTGTGCCGCGCCGCTTGCGCGCCGATTGGCGGCAGGAGTGGGAGGCGGAGTTGCGCTATCGCGAAACGCTGCTGGCTGAGTGGGACAAGCTCAACTGGCGAACCAAACTGGATTTGTTGCGCAGAAGCATCGGCGCGTTTTGGGATGCGCTCTGGCTACAGCCCCAACGACTGGAGGATGAAATGTTTCAGGATTTGCGTTTCGGTTTGCGAACGATGCGTAAAAGCCCGGCGTTGACGCTCGTCGCTGTTCTTTCACTCGCCCTGGGCATCGGCGCGAACACGGCGATCTTCAGCGTGGTCAACGCGCTGATGCTGCGCCCATTGCCTTTCCGTCAGCCTGAGCGGTTGGTGAAGGTTTTCCAGTCGCAGCCCGATCCCGCGAAAGGGAGGTTGCCGTCGCTCTGGGCGTATCCTCGCTTCGAGATTCTGCGCGACCATAACCGGAGCTTCGCCGCCGTCGCAGGCTTTGCGCAAACCTCTCACAACCTGACCGGCGCGGATACGCCGGAGCGGTTGCAGGTCGAGATAGTTTCGGCCAGCTACTTTCCGCTGCTCGGCGTCGAAGCTGCCGCCGGGCGCGCTTTCACGGCGGACGAAGACCGCGCGCCGGAAACAAATCTGGCCGCGATGCTCAGTTTCGGCCTCTGGCAGCGGCGTTTCGGCGGCGACCCGCAAGTGATCGGCAAGACGATTGATCTGGACAACCACGTCTTCACCGTAGTCGGCGTGGCGCCGCCCGGTTTTCGCGGCCAGAACGGGACGGCGGACGTTTGGACCACGATGATGGCCGCGCCGTTGTTGCGTTTCAAACGGACGCTCGCCGCGCCCAACAACTACTGGTTCCAGGTCGTCGCCCGGTTGAAAGACGGCGTTAGCCTTGAGCAGGCGCAGGCCGATTTGCAACAGGTCGGCGAGTTGATCGAGCAAAAATATCCAGGCCCGAAACAGACGCTCACCGGGAACGCGAAGACGCCTGCGCTCGCGCCGCTGCAAGCCGCCAGGGTTGATCCGGCGATCAAAAAATCATTCCTGATTTTGCTGGCCGCCGTCGGGATGGTCCTGCTGATCGCCTGCGCCAACACGGCCAACCTGCTGCTTGCGCGAGCGGTGACGCGGCGGAGAGAGTTTGCGTTGCGCTCGGCGCTCGGGGCGGGCCGATTGCGGCTGGCGCGTCAATCGCTCACCGAAAGCGCGCTGCTGGCTCTGCTGGGAGGCGCGCTCGGCGTGCTGGTCGCGCGTTGGGCGATTGCATTGCTGAAAAATTTCCGGCCCAGCGATGACGCGCAATTCTGGAGTTCGTACACGCGCACATTCGACTTCTTCACGATCAACCTGGATTGGCGTGTGCTGAGCTTCAACTTCGCGCTGGCGTTGCTCGTCGGCGCGCTGTTCGGTTTGGCTCCTGCCATTCGCTCATCATTCATCAACGTCAATGAGACTTTGAAAGAGGGCGCGAGCGGTTCGAGCGTGGGCGTTCACGGCTTGCGGCGCCTGAGCGCGCGCAGCCTGCTGGTCGTCGGCGAGATCGCGCTGTCGCTGGTGTTGTTGATTGGCGCGGGATTGATGATCAGGAGCCTGGCGCGATTGCAAGCCGTCAATCCGGGCTTTGCGCCGGAGAACGTGCTGACGATGGCCGCGCCTTCGCGCACGGCGAAGCCGGAGTTTTATGAACAACTGCTCGCTCGCGTGCAGGCTTTGCCCGGCGTCGAGGCGGCCAGCGTAGGCAGCACGGCCCCGCTGCTGGGTTACGCCAGCAAGACGGTAATGGACATCGAAGGCCGCGCGGCTGACGGCCCCGTCGGCGTCGGTTTGCACAGCGTCTCGCCCGGTTATTTCAGAACGCTCGGCGTCAATCTGCTCAAGGGCCGCGTCTTCACCGAACAGGATCGCGTGGGCGCGCCGCGTGTGGCGATCATCAATCAAGCCGCCGCTGAAAAGCTCTTCCCCAATGAAGATCCCATCGGCAAACGCATCCGGCCTTACGTTGACCCTGAGTACCAAACCAATGAGAAGTTTGTCGAAATCGTCGGCGTCGCCGCCAACGCGCGCTATGGCCGTTTGGAAGAGGCCGTCGAGCCGGACGTGTATTTGTCCTCGCTGCAACCCACTGACGCGGCGCAAACCCTGATCGTGCGGACGAGCGTTGACCCTACGACCATCGCGGCGGCGGTGCGGCGCGAATCGCTCGCCTTAGACCGCAACGTCCCGCTCACCGCCGTTCAAACGATGAAAGAGCGCGTCGCCGAAGTGACCTCGCGCACGCGCTTCATCGCCGTGTTGCTGGGACTGTTCGCCGCGCTGGCTTTGCTGCTCGCAGCCATCGGCATTTACGGGGTGATGGCCTACAGCGTCTCGGCGCGCACGCGCGAGATGGGCATTCGCATCGCGCTCGGAGCGCAAACGCGCGACGTGATGCGGCTGGTGATGCGCGACGGTTTGATCCTGCTTGCAGCAGGGCTGGCCATCGGCTCGATCGCGGCTTTCGCGGCGGCGCGCGTGTTGCGCAGTCAACTTTACGAAGTCAGCTCCGGCGACCCGATGACGTTCGTCGCCGTCGCTCTGCTGTTGGCTGCGGTGGCGTGTCTGGCCTGCTATTTCCCTGCCCGGCGCGCCTCGAAGGCCGACCCGATGACGGCTTTGCGATGTGAGTAATTCGGACTGAACCGATGGCTGATCCGGCGAAGAAACAACGCGTGAGGCTGCACCTCTGGCTGATCCGGTTGATCGGCGTAATCGTGCCGCGCCGCTTGCGCGCCGATTGGCGGCAGGAGTGGGAGGCGGAGTTGCGCCATCGTGAAGAGTTGCTGGCCGAGTGGGACAGGCTCGATTGGCGAAACAAATTTGATCTGTTGCGGCGCAGCGTGGGCGCGTTTTGGGACGCGCTGACGCTGCAACCACGCAGATTGGAGGACGAGATGTTTCAAGATTTACGCTTTGGCGCGCGAATGTTGTTCAAGCGCCCCGGCTTTACCGTCGTAGCCGCGCTCTCGCTGGCGCTGGGCATCGGCGCGAATACAGCCATCTTCAGTTTGATCAACACCGTGATGCTGCGCCCGCTGCCTGTTGAGAAACCGGATCGGCTCGTGGCGCTCAACAACACGGCGGAGAACCGGATGTTCCCGACGTTCTCCTATCCGAACTACAAAGACCTGCGTGATCGCAACGAAGTCTTTTCCGGTCTGATCGCTTATCGCTGGACGTCGCTCAGCCTGAGCCACGACGGCGTGAATGAACGGCTATGGGGTTACGCGGTGACGGGAAATTATTTCGAGACGCTGGGCGTTCGACCGGCGCTGGGGCGCGTGATTTCAACCGATGACGACCGGACACCGGGCGCGCATCCGGTGACCGTCGTGAGCCACAAATACTGGCAACGGCGTTTCGGCGGCGATCCGAACGCGATCGGCAAAGAAGTGATCGTCAACGGTCGCGGCTACACCATCATCGGCGTCGCGCCGCAGGGATTCTTCGGAACCGAAGTCGTCTCCGCGCCCGACCTGTGGTTTCCGATGGCGATGCAGGCGCAGCTTGAAGCCGGCGCCGGTTGGCTGGACAAACGGAGCGTGGAGAACGTCTTCTTGCAGGGCCGTTTGAAAGACGACGTCGGCGTCGCGCAGGCGCAAACGGCGCTCAACGCGATTGCTCCGCAACTCGAGCGCGAGTTTCCGGAAATCAACGAAGGCAAGCGGATCGCGCTGTCGCCCGCCGGGATGGTCGGCAATGCGATGCGCGGCCCCGCGCTGGGCTTCATCGGATTGTTGGCGGCGGTGGTCGGGATCGTGCTGCTGCTGGCTTGCGTCAATCTGGCCAATCTGTTGCTGGCGCGCGCGGCTGAGCGGCGGCGAGAGATAGCGGTGCGGCTGGCGTTGGGCGCGAGCCGCTTCCGGCTGGTGCGGCAACTGCTGACCGAAAGTGTGTTGCTGGCCGTGATGGGCGCCGCGCTGGGATTTCTGCCCGCGCTCTGGCTGGTCAATCTGGCGAACGCGATCAAGGCGCCGGTCAATGTTCCGCTGACGGTCAACATCCAAATTGATCATCGCGTGTTCATCTTCACCTGCCTGCTCTCGCTCGTGACCGGCGCGCTGTTCGGATTGGTTCCGGCGCTGCAAGCCACCAGAACCGATCTGATCCCGGCGTTGAAGGATGAGGTTGCGTTCAGCGGCCAGCGGCGGGCGTGGCTGAAAAACAGTCTGATCGTTTTGCAGGTCGCATTGTCGCTGGCATTGCTGGTCGGCGGCGGCCTGATGATGCGCGCGCTCGAACGGGCGCAAACGATCAAGCTCGGCTATGACTCGCAACGCGCCATCGAGGTGTCGTTCGATCTGCGGCTGCAAGGTTACGCGAGCGCGCAAGGCAAGGAGTTTCAAAAACGTTTGCTGGAGCGCGTGCGAGCGATGCCCGGCGCCGAGTCCGCGGGCATCGCCGACATGGTTCCCGTTGACCTGCACTTTTCGCGCAGCCAGGTTTTCATCGAGGGACAACCCGCGCCGCGCGCAACACGCGCGCCGGTGGCGATGCACAACCGCGTCAGCCCCGGATATTTTCAGGCGATGGGCGCGCGGCTGCTGCAAGGCCGCGATTTCACCGAACAGGACGACGAGCAATCGCCGCGCGTGGCCATTGTCAACGAAACCTTCGCGCGCCACTTCTTCCCCGGCGAAGACCCGGTCGGCAAACGTTTCAGCCTGGGCCGCCCCGAATCGCCGCTGGCGCAGATCGTCGGCGTTGTCGAAGACGGCAAGTACGCGGGCTTGAACGAAGACCCGCGACCTTACGTCGCTCGCCCGGTGTGGCAATCCGATGCAGGCCCAACGAGCGTGATTGTCCGCTCCGCTGGCGATTTGGCAACGTTGGCCGCCGCCGTGCGCCGCGAAACCCAAAAGCTCGATCCGCATCTGCCGGTCGCCACAGCCACGCTGGTCGAGAAACTGAGTCTGCCGATGCTCCCGGCGCGCATCGCGGCTGCGGCTCTCGGCGGCTTCGGATTGCTGGCGCTCACCCTGGCCGCCATTGGCATTTACGGCGTGATGTCTTACTCGGTCACGCAGCGCACGCGCGAGATCGGCGTGCGGATGGCGTTGGGGGCGCAAAAAGCCGACGTTTTGAAGTTGATTGTCGGCCAGGGAATGACACTGACGCTCATCGGCGTGGCGATTGGCCTGGGCGCGGCGTTGGCATTGACGCGCTTGATGAAGAGTCTGCTCTTCGGCGTGAGCGCGACTGATCCTTTGACGTTCGCCGCAGTCGCCTTGCTGCTGACGTTCATCACATTGCTGGCTTGCTATTTGCCCGCGCGCAAAGCGACCAGGGTTGACCCGCTGGTTGCGCTTCGTCACGAATAAAACTGATGGCCGATTCAATACGAACAACGCGCTCTCGCTGCTGGCACTGGCTGATTCGCTTCATCGGCCTGATCGTGCCGCGCCGCCTGCGCGCCGATTGGCGGCAGGAGTGGGAAGCCGAGTTGCGTCATCGTGAAGAGTTGCTGGCCGAGTGGGACAGGCTCGATTGGCGAAACAAATTTGATCTGTTGCGGCGCAGCGTGGGCGCGTTTTGGGATGCGTTGCTGCTGCAACCACACAGACTGGAGGACGAAATGTTTCAAGACCTGCGTTATGGCGTGCGAATGTTGTTGAAGGCTCCCGGCTTTATGCTGGCGGCGGTTTTGTCTTTGGCTATCGGCATCGGGGCGACGACTGCTATTTTCAGCGTCGTCAACGGCGTCGCGCTGCGCCCGCTGCCTTATCGCGAGCCGGAGCGGCTTGTGCGGTTGTGGCAGAACAAGTCTCAAGCCGGAGCCACGGAAATTCCCAGTTCGGCGGGCAATGTGAATGTGTGGCGGAAGCAGGCGCAGTCATTTGAAAACGTCGCAGTCTTTACCTACACCGCTTCGATCATCACCGGCGAGGTTGAGCCGGAGCAGATTCCGGGCGCGTTCGTCAGCTACGATCTGTTGCCGATGCTCGGTTATCAACCTGTCATCGGGCGGCATTTTCTCGCGGAAGAGAACAAACCCGGCGCCGCCAATGTCGTCATTCTCGGCTACAAACTCTGGCAGCGTCGTTTCGGCGGCGACCGGGCGATTGTGGGGCGCTCGATCACGCTCGATCACACAAACCAATTCACGGTCATCGGCGTAATGCCGCCCGATGCCAGCTTCCCCGGAAAAGCAGAGTTCTGGCTGCCCGAAAAAATCACGGCGACTGATCGTCACGACATACGCCGGTTGAGCGTGATCGCGCGGCTCAAACCCGGCGTCACTCTGCAAATGGCTCAGAACGAATTGGCGTTGATCAATGGTCAGCTCAAACAGCAAATGCCAGGTGATTACGAAGGGTGGGAGATCGGATTGCAGCCGCTGCACGATTCCGTGGTCGGCAAAGTACGCAACTCACTGCTGGTCTTGTTCGGCGCGGTCGGCTTTGTGTTGCTGATCGCCTGCGCCAATGTGGCCAACCTGCTGCTGGCGCGCGCGGCGACTCGGCAAAAAGAGATGGCGATGCGCGCCGCTCTGGGCGCGAGCCGTCTGCGACTGGTCAGGCAGTTGTTGACCGAAAGCGCGCTGCTGGCCGTGTTGGGCGGCGCTGGCGGTTTGGCGCTGGCGTATTGGGCGGTGAAAGCTTTGATCGCGCTCAATCCGCCGGACGTGCCGCGACTGGCTCAAGTCAACCTGGATGGCCGCGCGCTGGCGTTCACTTTTTTAACGACGGCGCTGGTCGGCTTCATTTTCGGACTGGCCCCGGCGCTGCATTCTTCAAAACCCGATTTGAACAACGCGCTCAAAGAAGGCGCGGCTTCAACCAGCGGCGGCAGGCGATGGTTCCGGCGTTTCGGTTTTCGCGATCTGATGGTCGTCGCGCAAACCGCATTGGCCATCGTCCTGCTGGCCGGAGCGGGCCTGTTGATCAAAAGCTTCGTCAAGCTGCGGCAAGTCGAGTTGGGATTCACGCCAACCAACGTCATCTCGCTGACCATTTCGCCGCCATTCAACCGTTTTCCGAAGGATTATCGGACGATGGATTATTACCGGCGGATGCTGGATTTGCTGAAAGCGACGCCGGGCGTGGAATCCGCCGCCGCCGTGACCGGCGCGCCGATGACCGGGGCGTTTATGAGCGCGCCCATCCTGGTCGCCGGGCGCCCCGAACCGACCAACGTCGAGGCGCGCCGCGCATTCATTTCGGTAGTCAGCGCGGATTATTTCCGCGCCATCGGCAATCCGATCAGGCAGGGCCGGTTGTTTACCGAAGCCGACAACGAAAGCTCGCCGCGCGTCGCAATCATAAACGAAACGATGGCGCGAACCTTTTTTGCGGGCGTAGATCCCATCGGCCAACTCATCTTTCTCAAAGGAAAACCGGATGAGCAAATGGAGGTCGTCGGCGTCGCGGCGGATGTGAAGCAGTTCGGAGTGAGCGCGGAAAACAAACCGGGCTTTTATCAGCCGTACCGCCAGAGAGAAGCGGCTTTTATGGACCTTATCGTCCGCACGACCGCCGGCCCGCCGGCGATGATTTCGGCGCTTCGCAATCGCATCCTGAGCGAAGATAAATTCACGGCCATCACGCGCGTCCGCACGCTGGATGAACTGGTTTCGGATTCGGTCGCGCAACCGCGTTTTTACACGCTGCTGCTGGCGATCTTCGCCGCAATCGCGCTCGCGCTCGCCGGCGTGGGCGTTTATGGGCTGATGGCTTATTCGGTCAGCCGCCGCACTCACGAAATCGGCGTTCGCATGGCGCTCGGAGCCGAAGCAGGCAGGATCCTTCGTCTTGTGATCGGGCGCGGGCTGATGCTGGTATTGACCGGCGTGGCCGTCGGATTGGCCGGAGCCTTTGCGCTGACGCGATTGATGTCCGGTCTGCTGTTCAGCGTCAGCGCGACCGACCCGGCGGTCTTCGCGGTCGTCTCATTGACCCTGATCGCGGTTGCGCTGGCGGCCTGCTTCATCCCGGCGCGGCGGGCGGCAAAAGTTGATCCGATGATCGCGCTGCGACACGACTGATGCGATTGCGGATTGCGGATTTCACGTCGCGTAGCGACGGTTGAAACCAGCGTCGCAATTGATTCAATAGTCACTACGCGACGAAATATCTTGCCTGGCGTCTCAGGCAGGCCGTAAACGACCTGCCTGAAATCAAACCGTCGCTACGCGACGAAGAAAGGCTGAGCAGTTACGAAACCGGAAAGAATCCATCTGTTGGCGATTCTGTTGGCGATTCGCTTCATCGGCCTGATCGTGCCGCGACGTTTGCGCGCCGATTGGCGGCAGGAATGGGAAGCGGAGTTGCGTCATCGTGAAGAATTGCTGGCTGAATGGAGCCGGCTCGACTGGCGAAACAAACTTGATCTGCTGCGGCGCAGCCTGGGCGCGTTTTGGGATGCGCTGCTTTTACAACCGAGAAGATGGGAGGATGAGATGGTTCAAGACTTACGGTTCGGCATCAAGATGCTGTTCAAAAATCCGGGGTTCAGCGCGGTCGTCATCTTGACGCTGGCGTTTGGCGTTGGCGTCAACACGGCGCTGTTTACGGTCTTCAACTCGCTCGTGTTGAAGCCGCTGCCGCTGAAAGACGCGGAAAGCGTCGTGGAAGTTCGCGGCGTGCCGGAGCCGGGGCAGCGGGCGCGGCGGTTTTCTTTTCCCGATTATCAGGATTATGTCGCGCGTTCGCGGACGCTCACGGGGCTGACGCTGATGAGCGAGACGGGCGCGACGCTGGGCATCGAACACACGAAACCGCGAGAAGGGCAATCGCAGCGCGAAGACTTCGGACAGGTTTCCTGCCAGTTGGTGTCGGCCAATTACTTTTCGCTGCTCGGCGCTGAGATGGCGCTGGGACGCGGCTTTCTGCCCGAAGAAGAACGCACGCCGGGCACGCATCCGGTGGCGGTCCTGAGCCATTATTTTTGGGAGATGGCGTTCAAGAGCGATCCGCAGGTGATCGGGAAGACCATCCGGCTTTCGGGGCAGCCGTTCGTGATCGTGGGTGTGACGGGCAAGGAATTCATCGGCACGACGCCGAACCGGCCTGCGTGCTGGTTGCCGTTGATGATGCGCGACGCGCTTTACCAGACAGCGTCTACGCCAGGGCAAAGCTGGCATACGGATCGCAATCTGGCCGGGTTCAATATGCTGGGCCGTTTGAAGCCGGGCGTGACGACGGCGCAGGCGCAGGCGGAACTGAGCCAACTGACGGCGCAACTGGCGCGCGAATATCCGGGCGGAAATCGGCGCGGCGCCAATCGCAATGTCGCCGTGAAATTGAATCGCGCTCCCGGTTTCGTTTCGCAGGATGACGAGGAAGGCGCCGGGCAGCTATTTCTGATCCTGCCGCTTTCGGTCGGGCTGGTGTTGCTGATCGCCTGCGCCAATGTCGCAAACCTGATGCTGGCGCGAGCGGCGCGGCGGCAAAAAGAGATCGGCACGCGGCTGGCGCTGGGCGCGACGCGATGGCGCATCATTCGTCAGTTGCTGACGGAAAGCCTGTTGATTGCGTCGGCGGGCAGCGCGCTCGGTCTGGCGATGGCCTGGTGGTCGCTCAGCGTGTTGTACCCGTTGCTGCTCTCGCGGTTTCCGGTTTCTCCCACGTTTCGGGCTTCGATGGCGATCAATCTGGAACCTGATTTTCGCGTCTTCGGCTTTACGTTGTTGATGGCGTTGCTGGCGGGCGTCGTGGCGGGACTGGCTCCGGCGTGGCAGGCTTCGCGCCCCAATCTGACGCTGGCGCTGAAAGGCGAAGGCTCGGTCTTTGGCGAACACATGAGCCAGTCGCGGCTGCGCAACGCATTGATCGTCGCGCAACTGGCTTTCTCGCTGGTGTTGCTGGTCAGCGCGGGGCTGCTCGTGAGGAATATGCAAAAGCTGCAAAACGTTGACACGGGTTTTGAAACCGCGCGGCTCTTCACCGCTGAGGCCGATCTGGGAAACGCCAG
>JAJVID010000093.1:27709-35660 GCA_022072205.1 Acidobacteriota bacterium | reverse complement strand
ACAGGGAATGCGCCTGATCGGCGTCGGCATTTTGCTCGGCTTGCTGGGCGGCGCGGCCATCGCGCGTTTGCTCGGCGCGATCTTGCTGGATTTGAGTCCCTTCGATCCGCTGACTTTCGGCGGCGTCGCGTTGTGCCTGACGCTAGCGGCGTTGCTGGCGACGTGGCTGCCCGCGCGCCGAGCGACAAAGGTTGATCCGATGATCGCGCTGCGACACGACTGATGCGATTGCGGATTGCGGATTGCGGATTGCGGATTGAAGAAACCGGAAAGAATTCATCTGTGGACGAGTCGCTTCATTGGTCTGATCGTACTGCAACGGCTGCGCGCCGATTGGCGGCAGGAGTGGGAAGTCGAGTTGCGGCGCCGCAAATGACCGCAGCCCTGTAGAGCTGAATCAATCACCGGAGGAAACATGCACGACAATCCGTTGCTGGCCAAGCCAAATCTCATTCCCGCGCACGGAAAGTTCAGGCGAAGGCGCGAACTGCAATTGTCCTTCGACAATCCGGGCTTGCAATTCAATGGTCTTTTGCGCCCGCTCGCGTTCGATTTCATCCAGAACCTGAAAGAAGGTCTTCGGCGTGATCTTCTCTTCGCTGCTCCGGATGAATTTGGCGAACGCCTTATCGAAACGTTTCTTGCTCATCTCTCAAGTCTCCTTTTGCTGCCGGCGTTTCACTCGTTCTTTCCACAGATCGAAAGTGACGACGATCAGGTTCTTCCCCTGGAAAACAATCTGCGCTGGCGCAGGGAAAATCTCAGCGGCAGTTTCGAGTGTAGCGGTCGTGACCGCGCCGTTCAACTCGCGCCACGTCTCTTCGGTCAAAATCACGATCGGTTGGTAACGACGGCGGCGCGCGTGGTAAAGCCGCGTGATGTAGAAATCGCATTGAAGCGGCAGCGCGCGCGCAGTGTGCAAAAAGTACGTCGTGTGTTTGATGTCGCCCAAGCGCCGGTCAATCACCAGATCGTAAGGCGAGAATCGCTCGGCGCGTATCCGCAGATCGTGAGCGGTAAAGACAATGCCTGCGGTCTGCAATTCGCGCAGGATCGCCACTTCGAACCGATAGCCGCGCGCAAACGACGTCCACCAGTACAAACAGTACGCCGCGAGGTATTCGGAATCGGCTACCTCGCTGTGGTACAAGCCGTCCTGTTCCAGCCAGGTAAGGAGATTGAATGCGACCTTCTGCTGCAATGTCTCTCCCTCCGCTTCAGGAACGTCCGTCGCCAACAGATCATTCAGAAAATCGTCGGCATAGCGACGCTCCACCTCTCGCTCATAAAACTGGCGGAAGGTTATACGTCTCCGCCCGATCTTGACCGTCGCCCTTCCCAAAAGATCGAACGCTTCAAACACAAGCTTCCATTCCGGCGGGCTGATCCGATTGGCGCGCTCGAAGTATTTGAGCACGGTGTTCAAATGCGGCGCCGTCAAACTGACCGGCAATGTGATTTGAATGTTCGGCATAAAAATCAGACGGTGGCAAAAGATGACCGGTGTTCAAACCGGAGCAGATTATGGTCAGAGGGAGAAACTTGTCAAAAGCAACTCTGATATATGTTTGATCGCAATAAAAAACGTTTCGCGAAACCGCATCTCTGGCTGATCGCGCTCGTCGGTGTGATCGTGCCACGCCGCCTGCGCGCCGATTGGCGGCAGGAGTGGGAGGCCGAGTTGCGCCATCGTGAAGCGCTGCTGACAGACTGGAACCGGCTCGACTGGCGCAACAAACTGGACTTGCTCTGGCGTAGCGCGAGCGCCTTCTGGGATGCGCTCTGGCTGCAACCAAAAAGATTGGAGGACGAAATGTTTCAAGACCTGCGCTTCGGCGCGCGAATGCTGCTCAAGCACAAAGGCTTCACGCTGGTCGCCGTGCTTTCACTGGCGCTGGGTATCGGCGCGAACACGGCGCTGTTCAGCGTGGTGGATGCAGCGCTGCTCAAGACCTTGCCGGTCGCCGAGCCGGAGCGATTGGTGGTGTTTGCCTGGTATGCCGGGCACCCGTTCAGGGTAGGTGGCGCGAGCGGCACGTCGAACGTGCCCAGGCCGCCGGGCACACGCGGGCTTTCGCTGTTTCGCTACGAGGTCTTTGACAAGATGAGCCAGGCGCGCGCCGCCGCGCCAGAGGGCCCGCTCAGCGATCTCTTCGCCTTCGCCCCGCTGCGTGAATTGACTGCGGTGGTAGGCGACCAAGCTGAAATCGTCAACGGACAAGCCGTGTCCGGCGGCTATTTCGCCGGACTGAGATTGCAACCGAGCCTGGGGCGCGCACTCACTGGTGATGATGACAAGCCCGGCGCCGCGCCGGTGGTCTTGCTCAGCCACCAGTTTTGGCAGGAGCGGTTTGGCTCAAGCCCTGCCGTCATTGGCCAAACGCTCAAACTCAACAGGCAAGCATTCACCATCATCGGTGTGACGCCGCCCGCCTTCACCGGCGCGTTGCAGGTGGATTATCACCCCGTCGTCACCATCCCGCTCGCCCAAGAGCCGTTGCTGCGGGGTGAGCAGAGCTTGTTGGGCAATGGCGTCTGGTGGCTGAATTTGATGGGGCGGCTCAAACCGGGCGCGACCTACGAGCAGGCGCGCGACAGTTTGAATGGCGCTTTCCAGGCCGCCGCGTTGGAAGTCATGCCGCCGCCACGCAAAGCGAACGAACCCGCGCAACTCGATCCGAAAGATTATCCGCGCCTGATCGCGGAATCCGGCAGCCGCGGGATGTTGGACAATCGCAGACGTTATTCAGGCGCCATCTACGGGCTGTTCATTGTGGTGGCGCTCGTGCTGCTGATTGCCTGCGCGAATGTGGCGAACCTGTTGCTGGCAAGGGCGGCCTTGCGCGGCCCGGAGATCAGCGTGCGACTGGCGGTCGGCGCGGGGCGCTGGCGTCTGGTTCGGCAACTGCTGACCGAAAGTGTGTTGCTCGCAGTGTTGGGCGGCGCGGTCGGCGCGCTCTTCGCCCTCTGGGGCAAGAGCGCGCTTCTGGCGCTGACCGACAAAGACACAGGAATTTTGCCCAACGGCGTTGATCTCAGTCTGAACTGGCGTGTGCTCGTGTTCACGCTGGCTGTCTCGCTGCTGACCGGTGTGTTGTTCGGCCTGGCGCCCGCGTGGCGCGCGACGAAACAGGATTTGGCGACGGCTCTCAAACAGAGCCGCCGTACGACGGGCGCGGTGTCGCGTTTGAGCGGAGGGCTGATCGTCGCACAGGTCGCGCTGTCGTTGTTGCTATTGGTCGGCGCGGGTTTGTTCATCCGCACACTCTACAACCTGCAACAAGTCAACGTGGGCTTCAATCAGGAGAACCTCTTACTCTTCACGTTGCAGCCGCAGCAGGGCGGGTACCAAGACGAACGGCTGTTGCGATTCTATGAGCGACTCTTCGATCGCCTGGACAATCTGCCCGGCGTGCGCGCAGCGACGTTCCAGCGCACACAGATCATCGCAAACGACAATTCGTTTGCCGACATCTTGCTGCCCGGCGAGACGGAACAGACCGCTGAGGAGCACGAGACCATGAGGCAGATGGCGCGCGAGAACTATTTCGCGACGATGGAAATTCCGTTGCTGCGCGGGCGCGGCTTCACGGCGCAAGATGACCAGCGCGCGCCCCAAGTCGCTATCGTCAATCAAACCTTCGCGCGCAAGTTCTTCCCCAACGAAGATGTCCTCGGCAAGCGCGTCACGATTATCCACAACAAGCGTGAAGTCGAGATCATTGGTGTCGTGGCCGATACCAAATACATGAGCCAGCGCGAGGAGTTCCAGCCGCTGCTCTACACGCCCTGGCAGCAGGAAGGCGAAGCGATCGGCGAGATGTATTTCGCCTTGCGCACGGCAGGCGAACCAACCGCGCTCGCCGCCACGGTGCGCCAGGTCGTGAGCGAATTGGACGGCAATCTGCCGGTCACGGAAGTCGGCACGCAAACAGCGCGCTCGCAGGCCACGCTGGGACAGGAACGCCTGTACGCGCGTCTCCTGAGCTTCTTTGGCGGTTTGGCACTCCTGCTCGCGGCCATCGGGCTGTCGGGCGTACTGGCCTATTCGGTCGCCCAACGCACGAACGAGATCGGCATTCGCATGGCGCTCGGCGCGCAAGCCCGCGATGTGCTGCGGCTGGTGATCTGGCAAGGAATGAAGCTGGTGCTGTTGGGGCTGGTCGTTGGCGCATTGAGCGGTTACGCCCTGACGCGTCTGCTGGCCAGCCAATATTTCGCGAGCAACGCCTGGCAGCGCCAAATGGCCGAGCAGCTTTACGGAGTGAAGGGAACTGACCCCGTGACCTTTGCCGTCATCGCGTCGCTGCTCGCGCTGGTTGCGTTGATCGCTTGCTGGCTGCCCGCGCGCAAAGCGGCGCAAGTAGACCCGCTCGAAGCGCTGCGCCACGAGTAGCGAGGAGCAAACGTGAAACCACACATCTGGTTTATCAACTTCATCGGGCTGATCGTGCCGCGCCGCTTGCGCGCCGATTGGCGGCAGGAGTGGGAAGCCGAGTTGCGTCATCGTGAAGCCTTGCTGGCCGACTGGGACAAACTCAATTGGCGAAACAAACTTGATTTGTTGCGGCGCAGCGCGAGCGCGTTCTGGGACGCGCTCTGGCTGCAACCAAAAAGATTGGAGGACGAAATGTTTCAAGACTTGCGCTTCGGCGCGCGAATGTTGCTGAAGAATCCCGGCTTCACCGCCATGATCGTCTTGACGCTGGCGCTCGGTATTGGCGCGAACGCCGCGCTCTTTTCGGTGGTCAATGGCGTGCTGCTCAATCCGCTGCCTTATCCGCAGCCCGAGCAATTGATCACGCTGCATCAGAGCAAGCCGAATTTCGCGACGGGCGCGATTCCCTATCCGAATTTTCGTGACTGGCAAAGAGAGAATCAGACGTTCGCGGCGATGGCGATTTCGCGGGGCGCGAGTTTCAGCCTGATTGGCGCGGGCGAAGCCGAGCAGGTGGACGGGCGCTGGGTTTCGGCGTCGCTCTTTTCCGCGCTGGGCGTGCGGCCTCAGCTTGGGCGCGACTTTGCGCCGAGCGAAGACGAACGCGGCGCCGGCCCGGTGGTCATCATCAGCGCAGACCTGTGGCGGCGCAAGTTCGGCTCTGCGCCGGATGCGCTGGGCAAAAGCCTGACGCTGGATGACAAGAGCTACACGATTGTCGGCGTGCTCCCGGCGAGCTTCAATCTGTATCGCGGCACGGATGTTTATGCGCCCATCGGCCAATGGAACAACCCCGCATTGCAGAATCGCAGCGCCGGTTTGTCGCTGCACGGCATCGGTCGGCTCAAGCCCGGCGTCACGCTCGCAGCGGCGCAGGCCGATCTGGACGGTGTGATGCGCCGTCTCGCCGAAGCTTACCCCGACGCGAATCGAGGCAATGGCGCATCGCTTGTCCCGCTCAAGGAAAGGCTGGTCGGCGATGTCGGGCCGAATCTGTGGATGCTGCTGGGCGCGGTCGGGTTCGTGCTGTTGATCGCGTGCGTCAACGTCAGCAATCTGCTGCTCGCGCGCTCGACCGGCAGGACGCGCGAATTCGCCATTCGCGCCGCGTTGGGCGCTGGACGGTGGCGATTGCTGCGCCAACTGCTGACCGAGAGCGTGCTGCTGGCGCTCATTGGCGGCGGACTCGGATTGACAATCGCGGCCTGGGGAACGAAAGCCGCGCTGGCCGCTTTGCCCGGCGGATTGCCGCGCGCGGAAGAGGTCGGGCTGGATGGCCGCGTCCTGATTTTTACACTGGCCATTTCGCTGCTCACGGGAGCGATTGCGGGACTGGCGCCGGCGTTGAAGACTTCGCAAGGACGTTTATCCGAAACGCTCAAGGAAGGGGGGCGCGGAGCAGGCGGCGGACGCCATCGCGCGCAAGGCGTTCTGGTCGCAGTGGAGATGGCGCTGGCGGTGGTGCTGCTCGTCGGCGCGGGCTTGATGATCCGCAGCCTGAGCGCGCTCTGGAACGTTGATCCGGGTTTTCGTCCGGACAATGTCTTGACCTTCGGAATCAGCTTTCCGCCCTCGATGAGGTCGGCAAGCCCGGAGGCGGCGCGCGCCAACTTGCGCGAACTGAGCGACAAGCTCAACTCGATGTCGGGTGTTCGGGCGGCTTCGTTCTCGGCGGGCGCGGCTCCCTTGCAGGGCGAAGACGACGTGTTCTTCTGGCTCGACGGCCAGCCCAGGCCCGCGAGCGCGAGCGAGATGCATATGTCGCTGGTCTACCGAGTCGAACCCGGCTATTTGACGGCCATGGGCATCCCGCTCAAGCAGGGACGCTTTTTCACTGCGCAGGATGAGACGGGGACCCGGCCCGTCGTGGCGATTGACGAGGTTTTCGCACGTCAATACTTCCCGAACACAAATCCCATCGGCAAGCGCATCAACCTGGGAGACGATAGAGGCGCGCTCGAGATCGTCGGAGTAGTCGGCCACGTGAACCAGTGGAATCTTGACGCCAATGACAAGCAATCGTTACAGGCGCAACTTTACGAACCGTTCAGGCAATCGCCGGGCGTACCTCCCGGCGTGGGCGTGGTTGCTCGCGTCGAGGGAGCAGCCGGAAACGCCGGGCCTGCTTTTTTTGATTCGATCCGCCGCGTCGTGCAAAGCCAGAACGGCGAGAACGTCGTCTTCGGCGCGCAGACGATGAATGAAGTGGTCGCCGATTCGCTCACTCGCCATCGCTTTGCGATGATCCTGCTCAACGCCTTCGCGGCGGCGGCGCTGCTGCTGGCGAGCGTCGGCCTCTACGGCGTCATTTCGTATCTGGTCGGCCAGCGCATGCGCGAAATCGGCATTCGTCTGGCGCTTGGAGCCGGGCGCCGGGACGTGCTGCGTCTCGTCTTGAATCACGGGATGAAAATGGCGTTGGGCGGCGTGGCGCTGGGACTGCTGGCCGCGTTGGGCCTGACCCGGCTGCTGGCGAAGATGCTTTACGGCGTAAGCGCGACCGATCCGGCGACATTCGTGGTCATTGCGTTGTTGTTGACGACGGTGGCGATGCTGGCCTGCTTTATTCCGGCGTGGCGTGCGACGAAGGTTGATCCGATGATCGCATTGCGGCAGGAATAAGTGCGATCCGTGTCGAAGAGAGCAATGCCAATCGCCATCGAGGACGACGCAGAGCGAGCCGTTTTCAGCCTAATTCGAGCGCCAGGATCGTTTTGCGATCCCGCACGTAGAGCTTCGTGCCAACCAGCGTGGGAATCGTCCACGCCAGCCCGGACATCAATTCTATTTTGCCGTGCGTCTTCAATCCTTCCGGCGTGGGCGTCGCCAGCGCGAGGCGTCCGTCTTCATCAAGGATGATGAAACGGCCATCGGCGTAAAGAAAACTCGCGCGTCCCAGACTGCGATCACGCCACGCGATCTTGCCGGTTTTGACGTTGATGGCGGTGAAGGGCGCAGGACCGAAATCGCCGCTCGATCCGAAGACCAGATCGCCGACGCGGATGCAGTTGCCGAAATGCGCGCGCATCAGGCTGTGCGCCCAAACTTGCTCAACCGTCGTTTTGTCGCCGCTGCGCGTGAGTTTGATGACGCGGCTGCCGCCGCCATAAGCCGACGAGACGAAGAGCAGATTGTCCTGGCCCCACACCGGCGTGCTGGTGTTGAGGCCGAAATCGGTCGGATGCGGATGGCTCCACAATAACGCGCCGCTCGCCGGCTCGACGCCGACGATCTCGCCGAACATAAACGCGACGAGTTGTTCCTGCCCGTCAACGTTGATCAGGATCGGCGAGGAGGTCGAGTTTTTGAAGTCGTGTTTGCTCCACACCACCGCGCCGTCTTTTTGATTGAAAGCCATCAACGCGCTGCCCGGTCCGCCCACCATCACGATCACCGTGTTTTTGTAAGCGAGCGGGCTGCACGAATAGCCGTTCGGACGCACGGTTCCATTGAACTCTTTGAACAGATCGCGCGACCAGACGAGTTTACCCGTCTGTTTGTTCAGGCAATGCA
>JAJVID010000093.1:23372-27609 GCA_022072205.1 Acidobacteriota bacterium | reverse complement strand
ACTTCAACCGCCACTTGTTCAGTAACCGCCTCGCTCGCCTGGCCGGCGCCAAGCGCGGCGGCCCTGAAATCGGCTTGTTTGCGCGCGCGCAAGAGCATCAGCGGCTTGCGATTGATCTCCTGCCAGAGCCATTGCTGATGTTGCGCCGTCAGGGGGCGCGAGTTTTGTCGCGCAATGAGCAGCGCCGCGCCAGTCGCCCGATCGAGCACGGCGGCGTCCTGATAATTGCCGTAACGCTGGTCTTTGCGCGCCTGGTCCGGAAAGGCCAGCGCGTAGCCGAAGTCAACTTCCGGCGTCACAATGTTCTTCTCCTGATAACTGCGCAGTCCGTCCAGCAATTGCGCGCCGCCCATTGCGGCGACGGCCTGCTCGATCAGCGCCTGCCCTTTCTTCAGCGCCGCCGCCGTAGCCGCGCTCGTGGCCGATTTGCGTTCCGGTTCAAAGAAGTTTTGCGGCGCGGCCTCGAAAAGCTTTTTGCACTCGTCCGAACCGAAGAGGTAGATGCGCCCTTGATAGACCGTGAACAGATCGGGAATGCCACTGGTCGGCGCGCCCATGCGCGCGCAATGGCCGCCCAGTTGGATTTCGTAGCGCGCCGGGTTCTGCTCGAACGCCGCTTTGTTCGCGGCGTTGGCGAACATGTAGCGGAACAACCCGCGCGTCACAGTGATGTTCAATTCGCCCTGCGCCTCTTTGCCTTGCGCGAGCATGACCGGGTCAAGCCCTCCGAGCGCGTCAAACGGCGGCTGCCGTTGCGCATAAGTTTGACCGGCCAATGCGCCGCTTAGCAGCAGCGCCGAGACAAACAACAGCTTATTCACATAAGTTTTTCCAGGCATGACAAATCCTTTCTTATTCCTCGTGATACGGTTCCGGTGGTTCCACCACTGCCTAATCTCCGTTGTTCCTCCGAGACGGCGCCCGATTTCGATTACTCGCTGCGTAAAGCCGCCAGCGGATCAATCCTTGTGGCGCGCCGCGCCGGGATGAAACAGGCCGCTGCCGCCACCGCTGCCAGCGTCACCGCCACTGCCAGCCAGGTCAGCGGGTCGGTCGGCTCAACTGCGAAAAGCAGCGTAGACATCAGCCGCGTCAGCGCAAACGCGCCCGCCACGCCCAGCGCCAACCCGATCAAGACCAGCGTCAAGCCTTGCCGCAAGATCATCCGCAACACGCCGCTCGCCGACGCGCCCAACGCCATGCGAATGCCGATCTCGTGTGTGCGCTGGCTGACGGCGAGCGCCATCACTCCCGCAATGCCAGCGGCCGTAATGAACACGGCCAACGCCGCGAACAATCCCAATAACATTGTCGTCAGGCGCGGCGACGCTATGGATTCGTTGCGCGCATTCTCCAGCGTCTGCGTCTGATCAATCGCGTTCTCAGGGTCAACGGCGTAAACCGCCTGTCGCAATTGCGCCATCATCACCGACGGCGTCACGGTTGTTCGCACAAGCAGATAGCCCGCGCCGCTCGTTTGCCGCATCGGGCGATAAAGTTCATCCGCCGGTTCCCGATTCAAGCCGTACTGCCTGACGTCGCCGACCACGCCGACAATCGTGATCCAA
Organism: Acidobacteriota bacterium; assembly: GCA_022072205.1. Lineage (GTDB taxonomy): Bacteria > Acidobacteriota > Blastocatellia > RBC074 > RBC074 > JAJVID01. The sequence continues at coordinate 26,041 of JAJVID010000093.1, read as the reverse complement.
CTCTGTCCCTGATTGAATGAGATGCGCTGGCCCACCGGGTCTTCATTGCCCCAACGATGGCGCGCCAGCGTTTGATTGATGACCGCCACCTGCCGGGCTTGCGCGTCGTCGGCCTCCGTGAACAAGCGTCCTTTGAGCAGCGGCAACCGGATCGTTCGGAAGTAGTCCGCGCTGGCGATACGGAAATCCACTTGCGGCGTGGGTTCGTTCGGATTCGGCGCGCGGCCCTCGATTTGAAAGTTGACGTTGTTCGGCCCATTGGCCAGACCGAATGGATTGAGCGGATAGGTCGAAGCCATCGCCGTCGAGAGCGCGCCCGGCACGGCTTGCGCGCGTTCGATCAGACGCAGGCTGAGATCGCGGTATTGCTGGCCCGTCGTATGCTTCGACCAATTGCCAGTCACGCGCATCACCAACACGCGTTCAGGATCGAAGCCGGGGTTGACCTCCCGCAGCTTGAACAAACTGCGCAACATCAATCCCGCGCCGACGAGCAGCGCAAATGAAACCGCCACCTGCGCCACGACCAGCGCGCCGCGCAACCGTTGGCGTCCCGCGCTGACCGCCGGCTGGCCGCCACCCTCTTTCAACGACGGAACCAGGCTTGGCCGCGCCGAGAGCGCAGGCGCCAGGCCGAAGACAAGTCCAGTGGCGACCGATACGACCAGCGTGAAGAGCAACACCGTATTATCCAGGCTGATCTCAGCCGCGCGCGGCGTAAAGCGCGCCGCGAAATTGACGAGCAACCTCAGGCTCCACGCCGCCAGCAACACGCCCAGCGCGCTCCCGATGAGCGACAACAACATACTTTCAGTCAGCAACTGTCGAATTAAGCGCCCGCGTGTCGCGCCTAGCGCCGCGCGCACCGCCAACTCGCGCTCGCGCCTCATCAGCCGCGCCAGAGTCAGATTGGCCGTATTCGCGCAGGCCAACAACAAGACCAGCCCGGCCGCGCACAACAACACCAGAAAGGTTGGCTGCGCCCCCTGTGTCAGTTCTTTGTGCAACGAGGCCAGCGTGAGACCGAAGCCGGCGTTGGCCGGATAGTCGTCTGGATAGCTTTCCTTCATTCGTCCGGCGATCATCGAAAGATCGGCCCGCGCCTGCGACTCCGACACGCCCGCTTTGAGTCTCGCAAAGACGCTCATCATCCTCGCCTGGCGGTTGGCGATGAATTGCTCGCTCGACCGCGTCGGACAGGCGGAAGTGGGCATATACACATCGTTCTCGTTCGGATATTGCGGCAATGGCGGCAACACGCCGATGACCGTGTGCGGACGGTCATTCATTCTGAAAACTCTGCCGACAACGCTCGGATCGCCTTTGTGGCTGCGCTGCCAGTACTTGTAGCTCAATATCAATACCGCGTCCGCGCCGTGCGCCTCATCGCTCGGCGCGAAGGTCCGGCCCAGCAGCGGCGTAACGCCCATCAGTTCGAAAAAGTTGGCCGAGACAACCGCCGCCTGTATGCGCTCCGGCTCCGGCCCGCCGAAGAGCGTGAAGGCCATCGAATGATGCTCGGCCACATCGGCCAGCGTCTGATTCTGAGCGCGGTACTCCTCAATTTCCTTGACCGAGAAGTTCAAATTATCGTTGCGCGCGAGCGGGGCCTGTTGCTTCAAAACGACCAACTGCCCGCCTTGCTGATAAGGCAGTGGGCGCAACAACACGCCGTAAACCACGCTGAAGATCGCCGTGTTCGCCCCGATGCCCAGACCGAGGGTCAAAACGGCCAGCAATGTGAAGCCGGGATTGCGGCCGAGCACGCGCGCGCCGAAACGCGCGTCCTGCCACAGCGTTTCGAGCGGCCGGTTACGTTTGACGTCGCGGCACTCTTCCTTGAACCGCTCGACTCCGCCAAAACTGCGCAGCGCCGCCAGACGGGCCTCTTCAGGGCTTATACCGCGCCGGACGTTTTCCTCGGTCTCCATCTCCAGATGGAAGCGCATCTCGCGTTCCATCTCGCGTTCCGTTCGTTTGATCCTGAATATCGTGCGCAGGCTGCGCAACAGACTGTTTGGCATACGCTGAACTCCTCCGAACCTGCCTCTGTTCATTGCTTCCGGGCCTCGCTCATTGCGGCCTAACCGGCCTGCAAAACCTGTTCAATCGCCGCCGACAACCGCTGCCAGTTCGCAGTCTCTTCGTCGAGTTGTTTGCGCCCGGCGCGCGTCAGCTTGTAATACTTCGCCTGCCGGTTGTTGTCGGAGGCGCCCCACTCCGACTTGATCCAGCCCTGATCCTCCAGCCGATAGAGCGCCGGATAGAGCGATCCCTGGTTGATGTTCAACACGCCTGAGGAAATCTGTTGAATCCGTTGCGAGACGCCCCAGCCGTGCATCGGCTCCAACGCGAGCGTCTTCAAAATCAGCATGTCGAGCGTCCCTTGCAAGAGATCGGATTTGGTTTTGGCCATTGGTTGTTCCTCCTAGATTATCTACAGGAGGCAACATAGAAGTCTTCTTGTAGAACGTCAAGGGCAGTTGGCAAGCTCGGCCTTCATCGGGCTGAAAAAAAACGCGGCGCCGAGGCTCCACTTCACAAAATTGGAAACGCATTCGTTATCATAGCGTTTGCCGCTTTCCCGAAAATGGGAACGCCGCTTCGACAACTACGAACAATTGTCCCGCTCAAGGAAAGGCTGGTCGGCGATGTCGGGCTGATTCTGC
>JAJVID010000093.1:20869-23272 GCA_022072205.1 Acidobacteriota bacterium | reverse complement strand
TGCTTCACGATTCGACTCCGAAGCGCTCTCTCGAAAGGGCAGGCGCAGCGTAGCAATCGCGCCGCCTTCTGTGCGCCTGGCCAGTTCGAGCGAAGCGCGTTCGCCGTACAGGGCGCGCAATCGCTCGCGGGTGTTTTCGATGCCGTGGCCTTGCGGGAAGACAAACTCCTCGTCAATCCCCACGCCGTCATCCGTCACTGTGAGTTCGAGCATTTCATTCGTGCGCCGCGCGGCAATGAGCAGGCGCCCCGCGTCAGGATGTTTCGCAATGCCGTGGCGAATCGCATTCTCCACCAATTGTTGCAAGGCGAAACTGGGAATCAGCGCGGACAGGAGCGCGCCAGCGACGTTGAACTCAGTCCGCAGCCGGTCAGAGAAGCGCGCCTCTTCGATGGCGACGTACTGCCTGACGAGTTCGAGTTCTTCGCCGAGTGGGACTTCATTCGCGCGATGGCTGCTGAGCGTCGTTCTCAAGACCTCGCTCAATTGTTCGACGATGCGCACGGCGGCCTGACGCTCGTTGTCGCGCACCATCACGGCGATGGTGTTGAGCGTGTTGAAGAGAAAGTGCGGGTTCACCTGCGCCTGCAACGCGGCGAAACGCGCGCTCGACAGTTGCTCGGAAAGACGCGCCAGTTGCACGTCGCGCTCGCGCGCTTCGACGAAGTAACGAATGGCGTGCTCGATGCCGACGACGCTCAGGTACACGGCGACGCCGAAAGGCAGCGTGATGAAGACCCAGCTCAGCCAATCCACGCCGACCGCGCGAAAAAGCTGCGCCGTCCCGATTCGCAGCGCCGCGCGCACCGCCTGCGGATCGAACACCAACCCCAGCCCCAATTGGAACAGTTTGCCGCTTGTCGCCCAGGCGACGCAGAACAGCAGAGACAGGACAAAATGCAGGAACGCGTTCCGCACAAGACGCGGTCCGGTCAAGGGCAGGCGTTTCGAGAGGCCGAAGACTGCGGGCGTGAGCAAGCCGTAAAGCAGCCAATCGCCGCCTTCCCACAACAGATCGCGCGTCGTCACTGGATCCCAGCCGTTAAGCCGCGTTTGGGCGATGCGATTGATGGCGGCGAATCCGGCGGGCGCTATCCATGCCGCCGAAACGAGCATCCATGGTTTCAGTGAATTGAGAGGTTTCATGGGTTGCAGTGATTGAAGACGTTGAGCGTTGCGCGCGCCGCTACGCTAGCGCAGCCGCCGCCATCGGACAAGAAAAATGAAGACATCGCCGCCGCTTTTGACCGTTCGCGTCAGCAGACGCGCCGTTCACGTATTGCTTGTTGTCTCGTCAATTTTCAGCCGCGTAGAATGCCGCATCCTTTCTGATACTGTACAACGATCACAATTTATGGTGGAGCAGGTTACCAACCTGCTCCACCACTCTTGAGAGGAGACAACGATGTTGAACCCGCTACGCTCGCTCTTCCTGATTGCGTTTGTTGCGCTCGCCGTTACGGCTTACGGGCAAACCGCCGCCCCAACTGCGGTCAATGACAACCGCGAGGCTGACCGCGCCGCGATTCGCGCGCACATCGAAAGCATCTGCCAGGCTTTCATTGACTGGGACATTGATAAAATCCGCGCCACTCACACCGAAGACTGGCGCGGCTTTTTGGAACGCTCGCAGACGCCGATCAAGGGAATAGATGAATACATGCGCGCCAATGGCATTCCCTGGCCGCAGCCTGCCAACGCTCCCAAGCGCGCGGCAAACCCGGAGGCCGCGTCAAGAGGCTTCAAGGTTTTTGATTTCGACGCGCATTTTTACAGCCCGGAATTGGCGGTGGTTTGCTTCAATGTGGATTTCGGACAGAAGTCCGGCGGCGACCTCATTACCAACGTCAGATACCGGATCATGGACGTGTACGCCAAACGGAATGGGCAATGGAATCAGGCGGCTTCGCACACGGTGATAGACCCCGCCTGGCGAGCGCAGCAAATGACTTTGCCCGCGACTCTGCCGCCGCAGGCGAAACAACAATTGCTGCAAGCGCGCGAAGCTGTCTGGCGCGCCTTCTTCACCAACGATCAGGCGCAATTGGACAAACTGGTTCCGGCTGACACCATCGTGCTGGAAGCCGCGCAGGAAAAACCGTTCGTGAAGAAAGCTGAGATCATGGCGGCGGCCAAACAACTTGCGCAAAGCGGCCAGAAACTCGTCCGATTGGAGTTCCCGCAAACCGAAATGCAGGTGTATGGCGATACGGCCATCCTCTACACAACCTATTTGTATGAGTTGGAAAATCCGCAAGGCGCACGCCACACTAGCGCAGGGCGCGCGACTGAAATCTTTGTCCGTCGCCAGGGCGCCTGGGTCAATCCCGGCTGGCACATGACACCGGCTAAGTAGCTAGCGCAGCCCCCAAATGCAGGACAGAAAAATGTCGTTCCAGGCCG
>JAJVID010000093.1:5834-20769 GCA_022072205.1 Acidobacteriota bacterium | reverse complement strand
CAGGGCGCGCGACTGAAATCTTTGTCCGTCGCCAGGGCGCCTGGGTCAATCCCGGCTGGCACATGACACCGGCTAAGTAGCTAGCGCAGCCCCCAAATGCAGGACAGAAAAATGTCGTTCCAGGCCGGCCGGATTATTTCCGAAATCCTCCACCAGTCTGTCGGAAAAGCTGCTCAGGGCTTGTCCTATCGGCAACCACGTGATCCTTCCTGCTCCGTTAGGAGCGCGCGATTCAAACAAAGAATTATTTTCAGCCAAACCCTGCCACTCCGCGCCACGCCGTTGACATTTCATAGTTGCGCGACTATATGTAGCGCCACAATATATGGAGGCGCTTGCTATGCCCAATCTTTTGGATAAAGAAGTCAAACGAGGCAGTACGGAAATGTTGATTTTGGCGCTGGTCGAAGATCGCCCGCGTCACGGCTATGAAATCGCCAAGCTGATCGAGGAGCGGTCGGACGGCGTGCTGCAATTTCACCCGGCGTCGCTCTATCCGCTGCTCTACCGGATGGAAAAACGCGGCCTGATCAAAGGCGCGTGGATCGAAAAGGCCGGGCAGCGGCGACGGCGGTTTTACAGGCTCATGCCGGAAGGCAAAAAAGTCCTGAACGAACAACGGCAAACCTGGGCGGACTTTTTCGCCGCGCTGGATCGCGTGGCCAGGATCAACCCAGCGTGAGAGGCGCCATGAATCCGAATTGGAACCAAATCGTGCGCGAGCATCTCGTGTCGCTGCGCCTGGCGCCCGAACGCGAGGTCGGGATCGTCGAAGAGTTGGCGCTGCACCTGGAAGCCGCCTACGAAGACGCGCTCGCCGCCGGTTTGTCGGAATCGGAAGCCGAGGCGCGCGCTTTGCGAAGTTATGACTGGCGGTTGCTGGAATGTGAATTGAGCCGTGTGGAACGGTCGCCAGCGGCGCGAGCTATACAAACACCGCCGGAATTGATCGAACGCAAAGGAGGAATGCGAATGGGATTGTTCATACAAGACCTGCGCTTCGGCGCGCGAATGCTGCTGAAACAACCCGGGTTCACTTTGATCGCCACGCTCACACTCGCGCTCGGCATCGGCGCGAACACGGCCATTTTCAGCGTGGTCAACAGCGTGTTGCTCAATCCCCTGCCCTACGAGGAGGCCGGCCGCCTGGTGATGGTGTGGGACAACAACGCCGAATTGAACCGGCTGCACGAAGGTCCTTCGCCCGGCAATTATCAGGACTTGCGCGGCGTAAGCGGCGTCTTCGAGTCCAGCGCGGCGTGGTACGTGACCGCGCGGACGCTGACGGGCGAGCAGGACGCCGAGCAGGCGCAATGCGCGCTGGTCACGCCCGACTTCTTCACGACGTTGCGCGCGCAGGCGGCCAGTGGGCGCGTCTTTTCGGCGGCGGAGACTGAAGGCTCCTCGATGACGTTGGCGACGCAGTACGCGGCGGGCGACCGCACGGTCGTCATCAGCGACGCGCTGTGGCGCAGGCGTTTCGGCGCGTCGCCAGACATTGTCGGCAGCGCTGTCACGATCAACGGAACTGACTGGCGCATCCTGGGAGTCATGCCGCCGCAGTTCGCGCTGCCCGACCGCGAAGTGGATTTGTGGGCGCCGTGGGACATTTCGCGCACTTACGCGCCGCGGTTCGCGGATGGGCCGCCGCGTGATTTCCGTTTTTTGAAAATCGTCGCGCGGTTGCAACCAGGCGTGACGCTGGAGCAGGCGCAGGCGCGGTTGGCGGCCTTTTCCGCCGGTTTGGCCGAACGCCATCCGAGAGAAAACAAGGGCTGGCAATTGCAAGCGACGCCGATGCTGGAAGAGCAGGTCGGCAAGACTCGTCCGCTGCTGCTGTTGTTGATGTCGGCTGTGGCGATGGTGTTGTTGATCGCCTGCGCCAACGTGGCGGGTTTGTGGCTGACGCGCGCCGCCGGACGACGGCGAGAGGTCGCCGTCCGCTCTGCGCTCGGCGCCACGCGCGCGCGGCTCGTGCGCCAGTGGCTGACGGAAAGCCTGCTGCTCGCGCTTGCGGGCGGGGCGTTCGGGTTGACGCTGGCGCGATACGGATTGACCGCGCTGCTCCGGCTCGCGCCCGAGGGCATCCCACGGCTGGATGAAGTGACGATTGACCGCCGCGTGTTGCTCTTCACGCTGGCGGTGACGGCGTTGACAGGCTTGTTGACGGGACTGTTCCCGGCGTGGCGCAATGCGCGGACTGAGTTGGCCGCTACGTTAAAGGATGGCGGAGAGAAGGGCGCGGTTGGCGGAGCATCGCAACGCTTCCGCCACGCGCTGGTCGTCGCGGAGATTGCGCTGGCGCTGATGCTCGTGGTCGGCGCGGGACTGCTGACGCGCGGTTTCGCGCGGTTGATCGCGGTCGAGCCGGGCTTCGAGACGCGCAATCTGCTGACTATGCACATCTCGCTCAACGGGCAAACATACGGGCAGGGGAAAGCCGCGATCTACTATCAACAATTGCTGGAACGGCTACGCGCCTTGCCCGGCGTGGTGTCGGCGGCGGCGGTGACGACTTTGCCGATGAGCAGAGCGGGGACGGATTTCGAGCGCCCGTACTGGCGCGCGGGCGAACCGGAACCGAGCGCGGCGGCGGACAATGTTTCTGTGCGGATGGCGACGCCGGAATACTTCCCGACGCTCGGCATCCCGCTGCTGGCAGGCCGTAACTTCACCGCGCAGGATCGCGCCGAAACGCCCGCCGTCATCATCGTCAGCGAAAGCTTCGCCAGGAAAGTCTGGCCGGGCGCTTCGGCTGTCGGCAAACAACTGATGCTCGATTACACGCGCGGCAAGTACGCATACGAAGTCGTCGGCGTCACGCGCGACATACGCTATTATGGCCTGAAAAGCCGGCCGCAGGCCGAAGTCTTCATCCCGCACGCGCAAAACGCCTACCTGCCGATGAATGTCGTCGTTCGCACTGCCGCTGATCCGTTGCAACTGGCCGGCGCGGCGCGGCAGGTGGCGCGCGATCTTGACGCGGCGCAACCGGTCAGCCAGGTCAACACGATGGAACGGTTGATCGAGCGTTCCGTCGCGCCGGATCGGTTTGCGCTTGCGCTATCCGGGCTGCTGGCGGCGCTCGCGCTGCTGCTCTCCAACGTTGGGATTTACGGCGTGTTGTCGTACACGGTCGCCGCGCGCACGCATGAGATCGGCGTGCGGATGGCGTTGGGGGCGACCGCGCGCGACGTGTTGCGGATGGCGCTGGCACAGGGGATGCGGCTGACGCTCGCGGGGATCGCGATTGGCCTGCTCGCGGCCTGGGCGATGACGCGGTTAATGGAACCGCTGCTCTTCAGCGTCGGCGCGACTGATCCGTTGACGTTTTTCGGAGGGGCTTTTTTGCTGGCCGTTGTGGCGCTGCTGGCTTGTTACATCCCGGCGCGGCGCGCGACAAGAGTAGATCCGCTGGTCGCGCTGCGGCACGAGTAAGGCGAACTTTGCTCGAAATCCATTGCCAAATCTCTGGCTCGCGTTGCAGTATCCGCCGTTGTAACAATTTCCATCCGGAGGCGCTTAGTTATGAATTCATCGAAGAATGCGTGGGAGTGGCTTGGGCGCGGCCTGAGCCGGCGCGAGATGTTTCGCCAGGGCGGGTTGCTGGCTCTTTTTGCGGGCGCTCTGCGCGGCTCCGCCAACGCCGCTCCAACGACCGCCGAGGCGGTTCAAACAGGGCAGAACATTTATCAGGCGATTGGCGTTCGCCCGATCATCAATTGCCGGGGAACGTTCACCATCATCGGCGGCTCGCTGGAATTGCCTGAGGTGCGCGCGGCGAAAGAGGCCGCCGCGATGCATTACGTCAATCTGGATGAACTGGCGGACGCCGTCGGCAAACGGATAGCCGAATTGACCGGAGCGGAAGCGGGCCTGGTCACTTCGGGTTGCGCGGCGGCGCTCGCGCACGCTACAGCGGCCTGCGTCGCCGGAGGCAACCCCGACAAACACGTCCGCATTCCCAACCTCAGCGGCTTCGCCAAAGACGAAGTGATCATCCCCAAACATTCGCGCAACGTTTACGACTCAGCGGTGCGTTCGGTCGGCATTCGAGTGATCGAGGTCAACACGCCCGAAGAATTTGAAGCGGCGCTGGGGCCGCGCACGGCGATGGTTTACGTGCTGGCCGGGCCGCGCGCTGAAACCGGCCCGATGGCGCTGGAAGTTCTGACCGCGATGGCCAACAAGAAAAACGTCCCGGTGTTGGTGGACGCGGCGGCGGAGGTTTTGACCATCCCCAATGTGCATCTGCAAAAAGGCGCGGCGCTGGTCGGATACAGCGGAGGCAAATGTCTGCGCGGGCCGCAGTGCGCCGGGCTGCTTTTGGGGCGCAAGGATTTGATCAAGGCGGCGTGGGTTCACAGCGCGCCGCATCACGGTTATGGCCGCAGCATGAAAGTCGGCAAGGAAGAAGTCATGGGGATGCTGGCCGCCGTCGAAATGTGGGTGAAACGCGATCATCAGGCCGAATGGAATCAGTGGGTGGCGTGGATGGAACACATCGCCAAACGTGTCTCCGCAGTTCCGGGCGTCACGGCCACCGTGCAGGCTGACAAGCGGCCACTTTCCAATCGCAGCCCCGGACTCAGCATTCGCTGGGACAGCGCAAAACTGGGCATCACCGGGGCGGAGTTGAGCAAAATTCTATTCACCACCGAGCCGCGCATCACCGTCGCGGGAGGCGGCAGACCGGGCGCGAGTACGACTGAAACCGGCATTTCGATCACGGCTTACATGATGCAGCCGGGCGATGAGAAAGTGGCGGCTGATCGGTTGCACGCGCTGCTCTCAAATCCTCCGCGCACGCAGCCACAACCGCCGAAAGCGCCTGTGGCTGATCTGAGCGGCCAGTGGGATGTGCATATCGAATACGCCGGCGGCAGTTCCAATCACACTCTACACCTGCGGCAGCAGGACGGCCGCATCACCGGATCGCATCAGGGCGATTATGTGTCGCGCGATGTGTATGGCTCGATTAACGGCGATGCTGTTCGCCTCTCCAGTTCCTACACCGAAGAGAACGGGGATAATCTCTCCTATGAGTTTGTGGGAACGGTGAGCGAAGACGCCATCTCCGGCACGCTCGATCTGGGCGAGTATCTGGGCGCCAGGTGGAGCGCCAAGCGGCATAGTTACCGCCGCGCCGCTCCGCGTCCGGCGCCTCAAAAAAGCGCCGGGAATAACGAATGATCGGCTCAATCGCCGGGTCTGCGCGGCCTCTGTTGTTATTGCGCTTTTCGGTTGGAGCCGCTCGATTCAGTGTCCACAACTTCAAAGTCGGAGCCTTTGAGCCGCGTCAGACTTTCCAATCCTTTCAGCCGCCGATCAGGCGCGATGGATAATCGCCAGTCGCCGCCGTTATCGGCCACGAACATGCCGTGTTTCTTCAGTCCTCTGAGGATCGCCTGCGCGTGCGGCGGGAAACCTGTGATGTCGAAATCCCGCCGCAGCCGCAGCCGTTCGCCCATGCGCGGCAGATTCTCATCAGTCAACCGGCTGGCGAAATGCCGCGCCGGATAAACGTAAGCGCGCCGCGTCCGCCGAACCGTGAAGCGCATCGCGTGCGTGACCATTCCGCGCTCGCATTCGTCGTAACGCGCGATGGCGGGAAAGACGGGCAATCCAGCCGCGTCCGCCGAAGTCCAGCGTTCGGGACGCATTTTGTTCGACTTCAAATCGAAGATCGAAGCCTGCGCCGCTTCCCACCCCGCGTCGGTCCTGCGCGCCACGTAAAACTCGTAGAGCAATCCGTTCACCGGATCAACGACGATGCCGTGCCGGTCGCCCGTGCCGTGTCGCTGAATGAAATCGAGCGCCCCACCCGGTTTGGGTAACGCCCCGATGTCTTCGTTGCGTTGCAGCGGCCAATTCTCAATCGGCATGTTGTCGGGCACGGGATACGGCCCCGGATCGGATTCGTTCGGATAATCACTGATCTTCACCGGCACGCGCGGCTGGTCGGGCGGGACGATGACGAAGTTCATGTCCAGGTTGAAATCAATCCGCTTGTCTTTGCCGATGGAAGCGATGATCGCCGCTGAATTGGCGTGCGCGGGCAGCGCCGAAATATCCTGATTCCAGGGGTTGTCCGGCGGGAAAACCTGCATGGCCGCCAGGATGCGGTCGGCTTCAGGCGTGTCGAATAAGACTGGCTGCGTGATTTTGGGCAGCGGCGCCCGCGACTGCGTGGCGATGACGGTCAGTCCAAACAGCGCGCACATTGCCGCCAGAACAAACACTCGCGACAAAATATTCATTTCGATTTGTACCTCCTCGGTTGGACAGCCGATTTTGGCGATCAGTGGCTACCGGCTTGATGGGCGAAGCTCGTGGATTGTAACTAAAGAGATGGTTGTCGGGATGCCGTTCTCAACGCCGACTTTCAAGAGAGCCTGATAATACTTCGGCGTACCAGCCGCGCCGCCCACCCGACGCAGACGCTCGGTGAACTCCTGAAGATAATTTTTGCTCGTGGCAAATTCTGCGGCGGCTTCGGTGCCCGCGCTGTGGCTGCCAGCGAACACTATGACGGTGTTTTCGTACAGGATGTTCGGCTTGACCGTGATCAACGCGTAATCTTCGATCAGGTCGCCGGTTTGCTGGTTGAATCTGGGGCGATACAACTGTTCCTCGCCCGGTTGCGGATGGCGATTTTCAATCATCGCGCCGACGGTGTGAACGAAATCTTCGGTGACGGGCAGCTTGCCCGACCAGTCGTTGGACAGGAAGCCGCCGAGCAGGATGACATCGTGATTCTTCAAATCCTCGGCGCTGACGGTGCGGGATTGCTTGAGGATCAGGCTGCGGTCGGCGCTGCGGAAAAGGTCAGTCAGGTGGTATAGCCCGACCGCCTCACCGACTCCGGTGAAAGTGTCGAGCGAAAGAATCAGGCGCGGATCGGGCGTGATGTTGCTGACCGTTGTGGAGCGCGACGATTGAGCGAATCGGGTGATCTCGGCGGCTTGCGCCGCATTCAATCCAATCGAGCGTTTGACCTGTGCTTGAGGGTCGTTGCCCGCGACAATCAGGCAACTCAGCGGATTGCTCAACACCAGCAAAGTCGGATCAGTCTTCTTGAGAAACGGCTCCCAAACGGCGTTGGATAGAGCTTGAATCTTCCGAGCCTCAGCCGCCTGCATTTGCCGGCGTAGCTCACGATTGGAGACTGCGAAGAAGATGATGGCGCCTGCCAGCAGGATCACGCCGCCGCCTAACGCCCACATCCGGAAGCGGTTTGGCTCCGCAGCCATTACTTCAGCGGATGACGCCCCAGCGGTCAACGTTTCAGCAGGAGGCGCTTCGGCAGTAATCGCTTCGACTGCGACGAGCGGCGCGATTTCCGATTGCCGGGGTTGTCGCCGTGTGAATTGCGGCTCGTAACTTCCAATGGGAATTTGCAGCCGGATCGCGTCATCATTCCCTTCGTGCTGATAATACATCTCCAGCTTTTTGCGCACGTCGTGCGCGACGACGCGGACAATCGGGTCATCAGCCGGATGATAGTTCGCTCCGCGATTGAAGACCTCGCGCCCAAGCAGGTATTCGTTCAATTCTCTTACCCGGTCATTGAGATAAAAATCGCAGATCAGGCGCAGGAATTTTCGCTTCTGGGGCGAGTGCGAAAAATACTTACTGTCTAAAATCGTCTCTAACGTCTGCCGTACTTCCGCTGGCTTGATCGCGGTTGAGTCAGTCGAATGATTAGGCGCGTGCTCTGACATAAATTGTCTGTGGGGTTCTCTGATCGGTAGATAAGTCTGTGGCTCCCAGGGAGCCGCGTGCGAGACTACTGAAAATTGGAAGATTTTCCTGTTAAGAGGTGGTCTTAACTGTTAAGTCAGACCAAAAATCATCACTTTTCTCCCTGCGTTGACAGGCTCTATTTGGAACGCTTTCATCAGCTCATTAACCGTTAAACGGCTGTAAACAGATTGACCACGTTTCCTTCTTCAGTATTACTACCGCCGACTGGATGACACTGCGAATTATAGTTAAAAAGCAGAACGCTCTCCACTTTACGGGCCTTGCTGGGTAACAAATTTAATCGCCGATTTCCGGGGCATGAAACCGATTCACATTCCGTGATGCGGAATAACCGTTGACCACCAGAGCAATCAGTCGCCTCCCGCTGGCCGGGACTCAAGTGTCTCGACCGGCGGTATCTGCGCTGGCGATGAACTCTAACCCAATCCACAAGGAGTATACCCTTATGTTAAGCCAAAGAGGTCGGCCCGCATTACGCGGGTTGGTCTACCTGACAGCGATTACTCTGCTGAGCTTGCTCTCGGTTGTCGCAGTCCAGGCCCAAACCAGCACGGTGGGCAGCATTAACGGGACTGTGCGGGATCCGCAGGGCGCCGGCGTCCCCAAGGTTGAAATCATATTAAAGGAGGAGCGGACGGGGTTTTCGCGAACCGTCAAAACCGATGACAACGGTTTCTATTCGGCGCTGAGCCTGCCCGCAGGCGTTTACACCGTGACCGCATCTCCTCAGGGATTCAAAAAATCGGCCAACACGGGGTTGGAACTGCACGTCAGCGAAAGTCTGACTGTGAATTTCTCCCTTCAGGTCGGAGAAGTGTCGGAGACCGTCACCGTGACCGGCGAGGCCGCCCAGGTGGACACCACAGGCGGCAAGGTGAGCAGTCTGGTTTCGGAGAAACAGGTCACGGAACTGCCGCTGAACGGGCGCAATTACGCCGCGCTGGTCACGATGATTCCCGGCGTTTCAACCGCCGGGTCATTCGCCGCTCGCGGCACCGGGCTTGATTCCAACGTTGACATGGCGGTCAACGGCAATCAGTCGAACGCGAATTTGTGGACGGTTGACGGCGTCAACAACATGGACGTGGGATCGAACGCCACGCTGCTGGTCTTTCCGTCGGTTGACGCCATTCAGGAATTCCGCGTCGAACGCAACGCCTTCAGCGCGGAATACGGCCAGGCGCAGGGCGCGGTCATCAACCTGATCACCAAAGGCGGCGGCAATAGCTATCACGGCGCGGCCTTTGAATTCCTGCGCAACGACGCGCTCAACGCCACCGATTTCTTCCTGAATTCAGCGGGACAGCCCAAGCAGAAGTTGAGATATAACAACTTCGGCTTCAACGTCAACGGGCCGATCAAGAAAGACCGGATTTTCTTCTTCTGGTCGGAAGAATGGCGCCGTGAAGGGCGCGGCACCGTGTTGACCGCCAAAGTCCCAACCGCGCAGGAGCGCGTCGGAGATTTCAGCGGGCCGATTCACACGGCGGCGATCCCGACAGACCCGGTGACCGGCCAGCCTTTTCCAGGCAACAAGATTCCGGCCAATCGGCTCAGCCCCGCTGGCCTGGCGATCATGAAAATCTTCCCGCTCCCCAATAATCTGGCCGATCCGACGGGAACCAACTGGATTACCTCGACGCTGGAGCCGGTACGCACGCGCCAGGACCTGATTCGCGGCGACGTGACGATCAACAGCAAAATGAACCTGATGGTTCGCTTCATCAACGAAGCCTGGGATCGTGAAAATGCGGCGGGCAATTTCTGGGGCAACACTCCCTTCCCGACTCTGAGTTCGGATTGGAATCAGCCCAGCAAGAGTTTCGTCGTCAAGCTGACGAACACGATCACCTCGACCATCGTCAACGAGTTTCAGTTCTCACGTTCGGGCAACGACATTTTCGTGACCACGAACAAGGCGGGCGAGGCGCTCAACGAGGAGATCGCCTCCAAATTCCCTACTGTCTTCCCGCGCGTCAAAGGCACCGGCCTTCCGACCGTCGGTTGGGGCACGGACGGCTACCCGACCTTGTGGCATCAGGCGCCCTGGGACAACCACGAAGACCTCTGGGTTTTCAAGGATGATTTCTCGAAGGTCGCGGGCGGCCACAGCCTCAAATTCGGCGGGCTTTTCAGCCACAATATCAAGGACGAGTTCTTCGACGGCGCGAGCGGTCTTTACACTGTTCAATCAAGCAACGGACGAACCGGCAATCTGATTTCCGAGCTTCTGCTCAAAGACCTGCCGCTGACCGAGTACACTGAAAAAGACCATCAGGAGAGGACTCTGGGCCGCTGGCACGACATAGAATTTTACGGGAACGACACGTGGAAATTCAGCCCGCGTGTCACGCTCACGCTGGGTTTGCGGTGGTCGCGCTACGCTCCGGCCTACTCGGACAATGATCGCGTCAGCAACTACATTCTGAGCCGTTATGACGGCAAGAATCCGCTGAGCGGTCTGGTTCAGGCCAATCAGGCCGGCCAGGCCGGGCTGAGCCGCTCGCTGGTCAACCCCTACAACGGAGGTTTCCAGCCGCGATTGGGCATCGCCTGGGATCTCTTCGGTGACGGCAAGACCGCGCTCCGATTGGGAGCCGGGCGCTACATGAGCCGTTCACAGGTCATTGAAGACCTGCTCCGAATGGCCAGCAATCCTCCCTGGACAACTACGGTTGATACCGGTTGGCAGGGCGGAACGACTCTGACTGATTGCCCGACCTGCCGCAGTCTGGACACCATCGGCCCCGAATTGAAGAACGCGGTCGCGGGCGTCGGTTCAAGCACCACGTTCCAGGCGACCAATGTTGACTTCCGTCCCCCTGAGAGCTGGCAATGGAATGTCACCGTCTCCCGCGAAGTCCTGAAGGATACGGTGGTCGAAGCTTCTTATATCGGCAACCACGGTACCCACATCTGGCGGCGAGGCGTGGAATACAATCCCCTGAAGCTGAGCGCCCGGCCAGCGGTCGCCCAGGCCCAACGGACGGATCCGGATGCTGTTCAAGGCCTGGTTGACGCCAACCGCGTTCGCACGGGACTAGGCCCCATCAACGGAACCGAGTCCACCGGCAACTCGTCTTACAACGCGTTCCAGCTCTGGGTCAATCGCCGATTCTCCAACCGGCTGGCGTTCCAGGCGGCTTACACCTGGAGCCACGCCATCACGAACATTCCGCTGACTTCATACACCAGCGCTACGACCGACCCGTTCAATTACGAGATTGATCGCGGCACGGCGGACCTCGACCGCCGGCACATGTTTGTCGCCAATGCGGTCTACGTGATGCCTTCGTTCAAGAGTTGGGGCGCGTTCGCCAGCAACATCCTGGGCGATTGGCAAGTCAACGGGATTCTCTCGCTGCTTGACGGCAGGCCGATTGACGTCATCAGCGGAGCGGACACGGCGGGACTGGGCGGCGCCGGCTCTCAGCGTCCAAACCTGGTTTCAGGCGTCCCGATCTATCTCAAGACGGGCAATCCGCTGCAGTACCTCAACCCGGCGGCGTTCGCCTTGCCCGGTGTCGGACAATTCGGCACTCTGGGACGCGGCGTCGTGGTCGGGCCGGGCCTCAAGAACGTTGACTTCTCAATCAACAAGAACTGGCGAGTGCGCGAACGTTTCGGCATCCAGTTCCGGGCTGAGATGTTCAATCTCTTCAACCACGCGAACTTCACTTCGGTTGATACCGGCCTGTCTTTGCAGAATGTCGCTGCAAATGCGGACTTCGGTAAATCAACCAACACGAACTTCGGCAAGATTGGCGGCAACCGAGGCCCACGTGAAATCCAGTTCGGATTGAAGCTCACTTTCTGAGACAATCCGGCCTCGCAAACACAAGACGGAGGGCTGGCAGTATTCGGCCCTCCGTTTTGCCTTATCCTGAGTGAAAGCGACGCCTGGGTAGCTATGTATCTAAGTTCGGTCTTCTTTCCCCTTCTGTTTCTGCTCGTCGTTACACCTTCCCCTCAGGATTCAATCCGACGGCATTATGAAACTGCGGAAGCGCGCAGACGCGC
Organism: Acidobacteriota bacterium; assembly: GCA_022072205.1. Lineage (GTDB taxonomy): Bacteria > Acidobacteriota > Blastocatellia > RBC074 > RBC074 > JAJVID01. Next base: position 8,982 of record JAJVID010000093.1, on the reverse strand, counting down.
GGGCGATCTGATCGCCGCCGAAGCCGAATACATCGCCATTCTGGCCGAAGGATACGGCAAGCTTGGGAAAATCTATCTGGCGCAAAAGGCGTATGAAAAAGCCGTGACGACTTTTGAAGCCGCCGCTCTTTCTCAACCCGATTCATCAGAAGCCCTCATTGATCTGGCGATTGCTTATTTCGACGCCGGGCGATACGAAAAAGCTTCCGAGCCGCTGCAAAAGATTCTCGCGCGCAACCCGCAAAACGCCGCCGCGCGCCAACTGCTCGGCAAGACCTGGTTCATGCGCGGAGAGTTTGCCAAAGCCTCAATCGAGCTTGAAACGGCGCTTAAGATCGCGCCGCGCGATTATGAAGTCGCTTACACGCTGGGACTGGCTTACCTGAAACAGCGCCAGATTGTTCCGGCGCGACAAATTTTCAACCGGATGCTGCGCGAACTTGGCGACCGGTCACAACTGCGCATCAGCTTTGGCCGGGCTTACCGCGAAACTGAGTTTCTGGCCGAAGCCATTGCAGAGTTCAAAAAAGCCGTCGCGCTCGATCCCAAATCTTCCCGCGCTCATTACTATCTCGGGCTGACTTACCTGCTGAAAGACGGAGCCGCCCGATTTGGCGAAGCCGCCGAAGAATTCAAAATCGCGCTGGCCTCGAACCCGGATGAATACTTTGCCAATTACTATCTCGGCATCATTCACCTGAAAGAACGGCGATTGGAATCGGCGGTCGGCTTGCTGGAAAAGGCATCTCGCTTGCAACCCGACAATCCCGATCCCTGCTTTCAGCTTGGCCAGGCGTATCAGGCGTTGGATCAGCGCGACCGCGCGATTGAATCGCTCCGCAAGAGCATCGCCCTGAACACTTCCGTCAGCCACAACGATTATCAGGTTGGCCGGGCGCATTACCAGCTTGGCCAGGCGCTGCTCAAAGCCGGACGGACGGAAGAAGGCGAGCGAGAGTTGAAGCTGGCGGCGGAGATCAAATCCGAAGGTTTGCAAAGCGAAGCGATGAAGACCGCGCTTTACCTGAACCCGGCGAGCGCGGGCGAGCCTGACCGCAAAGTCAGCGAAATGATTTCAGCGAAGCCGAAAGCGGTTGATGAAAAAGCCTCCGCTGAATTGCAGAGCGGCGCGGATTATTACGCCAAAGTCGTCGCCAGCGCTCACAACAACATCGGATTGCTGCGCGCCGAGCGGCAGGATTTTCGCGCGGCAGCGGAACAGTTCACGCAAGCCGCACGTTGGAATCCGCAACTCAAAGAAATTCACTTCAACTGGGGACTGGCCTGTTACAAAGCCGAGTTGTACAAGCAGGCGATTGCGCCGCTCGAAACCGAATTGAAAGCCAACCCGACCAACATCGCGGCGAAGCAATTGCTCGGAACCAGCTATTTCATGACCGATAACTACGCGGGAGCTTCCAACTTGCTCTCCGAAGTGGTCGCCGTGAAAACCAACGACGCCGGACTGTATTACATGCTCGGCATCTCGCTCATCAAACAGAACAAACGCGAAGCCGCGAATCAAATCGTCGAGCGGATGATCGCGCTGCACGGCAGCAGCCCGCAGCTTCACATCCTGCTGGGGCAGATGTACTACGACCAGGGCGAGACGGCGAAATCGCTGGAAGAGTTGAAAACAGCTTTGGCGATGGATGGCAAGACGCGGCTGGCGCACTTCTACACCGGTATGATTTACGTCAACCAGGGCAAGCTCGACGATGCGGCGCGCGAGTTCGAGAGCGAGATCGCCATCAATCCGAACGACATTCAGGCGCGCTATCACCTGGGCTTTGCGCTGCTGGCGAATCAACAAAGCGAGCGCGGCGTCAAGCTGATGCGCGAAATCATTGCGATGCGTCCCGATTACGGCGAAGCGCATTACGAACTGGGCAAAGCGCTGCTGCTGCAAGGCGCCACGAAAGAAGCAATCGAGAGACTTGAAACGGCTGTGAAGCTGAAGCCGGACGAGGCTTTTGTTCATTATCAACTGGGCCGCGCTTATCTGGCCGCCGGGCGCAAGGCCGAAGGCGAAAGCCAGATCGAAATCTCCAACCGGCTGAAAGCGAAGGAACGCGGGCAGACAAATCCGTGACATTCGGAACTGTATGTGGATGAGGAAGTTTTTTTTCAACGCAAAGGAGCAAAAGATCAAAGGGGCAAAGATAGTTCGTAGATGTGAACCATCTTTCTCCCCCATATTCTTTGGCCCTTTGATCCTTTGTTCCTTTGCGTTGACTTTGTTCTTCATCCCGATCATCGGCCAGCAGCCTGTGACGGTTCGCTTCACCGACATCACCGCGCAGGCGGGGATCACATTCCGGCACGTCGCATCGCCTGACAAAAAATATCTGGTCGAATCAATGAGCGGCGGCGTGGCCGCTTTCGATTACGACAACGACGGATGGCTGGATATTTACTTCGTCAACTCGCTGAGCGTTGATTTGATGAAGACGGGCGGAAAAACGCGGAGCGCGCTCTATCGCAACAACGGCGACGGCGCGTTCACCGATGTCACGGACAAGGCTGGCATCGGCGATGTCGGCTGGGGAATGGGCGCGGCTGCGGGCGATTACAACAACGACGGCTTCATTGATCTTTATGTCACCTGTTTGGGCGCGAACCATCTTTTCAAAAACAACGGCGACGGCACGTTCACCGATGTCACTCAAACCGCCGGCGTGAATGATCCGCGCTGGTCAACCGGCGCGGCGTTTGTTGATTACGACCACGACGGCAAGCTCGATCTCTTCGTCGCCAATTACGTCGAATACGATCTGAAGAATCTGCCCGAATTCGGCAAGGACAAAACCTGTCAGTACAAAGGCGTCGCGGTTCAATGCGGCCCGCGCGGCATGCGCGGCTCGGGCGATTCGCTGTTTCGCAACAACGGCGACGGCACATTCACCGATGTTTCAAAAAAAGCGGGCGTCCACGATCCCAACGGCTATTTCGGGATGGGCGTAGCGTGCAGCGATTTCGACGACGACGGGCTGATTGATATTTTCGTCGCCAACGATTCGACGCCGAATCTGCTTTATCACAACAACGGCGACGGCACGTTCAAGGAAATCGGATTCGTTTCCGGCGCGGCGCTCAGCGCGGATGGAGCCGAGCAGGGCTGCATGGGCGTGGCCATCGGCGATTACGA
>JAJVID010000093.1:0-5734 GCA_022072205.1 Acidobacteriota bacterium | reverse complement strand
TTGACCTGATCGAAATTCGCTGGCCGAGCGGCGTCGTTGACAAGATCGCCAACGTGAACGCGAACCAGTTGCTGACAATCAAGGAGGGCCAGGGATTGGTCGAGCAGAAAGATTTCAGGAAGACGACTCTGACAACGAGCCGTTAGATCAATTCGCAATTGAGCGGCGAAATGGAACAAGCATTCAACACAAAGGGACAAAGGAACAAAGGAACGAAGGCCTTTCTCCTTGTTCCTTTGTTCCTTTGTCCCTTTGTGTTGAATGCTCTGCTCGCTTCGCCAGCGTGGGCGCAAAGCGCCGCCGACAATCTTGAGCGCGCGGCGGCGCTCATTCAAAACAATCGGATCGAAGAAGCGGAGCGCGAGTTGAATCAGGCTTTGAAAGTCAAACCGAACGATGCGGCGGCGTTCAACCTGCTCGGCGCGATTCGCGCACAACAAGGAAAGCTTGACGAGGCTGAAACTCTCTTCGCGCGCGCCGTCCGCGCTGATAATCGGCTGGTCGGAGCGCATCTGAATCTGGCGCGGCTTTATCTGCTCAAAGGCGCGCCGGAAAAAACCGTCGCGGAGTTGAAAGAGGCGCTGCGTTTGGAGCCTGACAACGCGGAGGCCGGTTACAGGCTGGCCTGGATGCTGCTTTCGCTTGGACGATTTGATGAATGCATCGGCTTCGTTGAACAGGCCGGACAGAAGTCCGCGCCGACGCTGGCCGTGCTCGGCGACGCTTACAGCAAAAAAGGCGCGGTTGATAAAGCGGAGGCGAGTTATCTCGCGGCGCTCGACGCGGACACCGCAAACGCCGATGCGCTGCTGGGACTGGCCGGAGTCGCGCGAATCAGGGCGGATCGGAAAACCGCCGCGCAATACCTGAATCGCGCGCGGGGCGGCGTCAACAACTCGCCCGAACTGCTTTACAAGTTTGCGCTCCTCGCGCTCGATTTGCAGTTGAACGGCGAGGCGATGCCGGCGCTCAAACGCGCGAGCGAACTCCGCCCCGATGAGCCGTCTTATCATTTTCTGTCCGGCGTGGCGTGGCTCAGGAAACCTGACCTTCAGGAAGCCGAACTGTCTTTCCGCGAATTCATCCGCCTGCGGCCCGATCACGCGCAGGGACAGATGTATCTGGGCTACAGCCTGCTCAAACAAAAGAAGTATGACGAGGCGCGCGAGTGGCTTGAGCGGAGCGCCGCGAAAGACGCCGCCGCGCCCGACACTTTTTACTACCTGGGTTTGATCGCGCAGGAACAGAACGAGAATGAACGGGCGGTGGAATTGTTTGAAAAAGCCATCCGCCTCGCGCCGTCGCTGGCTCACGCGCACATCGCGCTCGGCGCGACTTATCTGAAGCTGAAAAATTATCCGCGCGCGCAAGCCTCGCTCGAAACCGGAGTGAAGTTGAACCCGGACGATTCAAAGGCGCATTACAACCTGGCGCTGCTTTACACGCGGCTGAAAGACCCGCAGCGGGCGCAGGAAGAAATGCGAATCGTCGAACGATTGAAAAACAGCAGCGGGCAGACCGCAGAAGGCGACGCGATCACGCCGCCATCGCCGCGACCACGTTAAAACATCATGTTTATCCAAAGACCTTTTTCAAATTCACACCCGATGAACTTGTCGCGGCGCACGCTCGCCGGTTTGCTGCTGACCTTCGCCGTATCGCTGCCGCACGTGCAGGCTCAATCGCAGAAGGAGCCGCAGAAGAAGCCGGACGACGCCATCAGGATTGAAACGCGGCTGGTCACGACCGACGTGATCGTCAAGGACAAAAAAGGAAAGTACGTCACCGACCTGAAAGCCGAAGACTTCGCCGTCTTTGAAAACGGTGTGGCGCAGAAGATCGAAATCTTCGAGCCGCCGCTTGGCGTCGAGGCGACCAAACCGAAGACCGGCGACGCGACGATTGCAGATTCCGGCGGCGGGCAGTCGAACATTCTTTCGCTCGTGCTGGATGGGGCGACGACGGATCAGACGAATTTCAAACAGGTGCGCGAAGGGACGATCAAATACATCCGTGAGCGAATCACCGACACGGACACAGTCGCGGTCTTCGGAATCGCCAACGACTTGCAACTCTTCCAATCGTTCACGCAGGACAAGACCAAACTCATTGCGGCGGTGGAGCGGGCCGCCACGAGGGCGCCATCGAATCTGAATCTGGAACGCGGTCAGCTTGCGGAAGCCACAGCGCAAATGCGGGCTGAGCAAACCACCCTGGGCGATGTCAGCGCGCCGTCAGCGCCAACCGGCGCAGGCGGAGCGGCGGCGGCGGCGGCTCAAGGGGCGGCGGCGGCGCGAGCCATGATCGTCAGCCGCATCCTGCAGCAATTCACGCTGCTGCGCGCGCAACTCACCACGCAACAGGCGCGTCCCGTGCTGGCTGCGCTCGCGGCCATCTGCGCAGCGCAGCGCGGCTTTCCGGGCAAAAAAACCATCGTGCTGTTTTCGCAGGGCTTCATCACTTCTTCGACACTCGATTGGCAGGCGCAAAGCGTGATTGATCTGGCCAACCGCGCCAACGTCTCGATCTACATCATTGATTCAGCCGGGCTGCGCACGAGCGGGCCGCTTTCCACTTCGCCTGTTCCCGCGTCGCCGCTCGACAGCGTTTCCGGGCTGGCCGACAAGGAAGACCGCATCCGCGCGGTCGGCGGAGAGAACGTTTTCGACAACGTCCGGCACGAAGGCCAGAACCGGCAATACGACATTCTCTACCGCATCTCCGGCGACACCGGCGGCGAATTCATCAAAGGCACGAACGACCTGTCCAGAGGGTTGAATCGCATTGACGACGACATTCGCGCCCGCTACACGCTGGCCTGGTACAGCACGGATCAAAATTTCGACGGCGCTTTCCGCAAGCTGAAAGTCGAAACGCGGCGCCCGGAATTGAAGGTCGCAGCGCGCACGGGCTATTACGCCAACGCGGGCGAAGAGGTGATTTCGTTTTCGCCGGAAGAGAAAAAGCTGCTCGCCAGTGTCGCAGAGGCGCAGGCCAATCCCGCGTTGCCGTTGTTCGTCGAACTCAGTCCGTTCAGGTTCAAGGGAGAGAGCTACATCGTCCCGCTCTCGCTCGAAGTCCCGCCGAGCGCGGTGAAGTTCGACCGCAAGGGCGACAAACAAATCGCCCAGTTCGACGTGATCGGCGCGATTCGTGACGCGTCGGGAAAGCTGATTGCGCGGCTCGGAGGCGCGTTCAACATCGGGCTGACCAACGAGCAGTATCAGAGCATTCTGCAAAACAACATCTTCGTCCGGCAGGATATGGAACTGACGCCGGGCAGTTACGACATCGAGCTGATTTTCAGAGACAAGCTGTCGGGCAAGACTGCGGCGAAAAAAGAGAAGCTGGATTTGCCTGCGGCGAACTCTGATTTTTCGATCAGCGGCGTGACGCTCAGCCGCCACATCGAACCCGTCAAACAAACGCCTGGCGCCGCCGCGCCTGCTGACGTGTTTTATCAGGACGGCGGACAGATTCGCCCTTCGCCCAGCCGCGAGTTTCGCGCCACTGACAATCTGATCATCTTCTTCCAGGTGTACAACGCCGAAATAAATAAAGAGATGGGCAAGCCGATGGCGCGCGTTACGGTGAAGCTGATGAAAGACAACAAGCTGGCGCGACCGCCGGCGGATTACGTGCTGACCGAGGTAACCGCGCAGCCGTCGCCGCGCCTGAACTTTGCGAGATTCATCAAACTGGCTGGATTACCGGCGGGTCGATATACGGCAATCATCGAAACCAGAGATATGGTGACGAACAAAGCAATCACGCGCGAATCGCCGTTCGTCATCACGCAATAAAATCAGGCTGCGGTACAGCACAGGGAGCGGTAGCGACCTGGTGTACGCGGGAGACGCGCGTGCTGGGAACATCTGGCCGCTGCCGCTCCCTGTGCTGTACCGCCGCGCGCTTGTTTATAACCGAATGAAAATTTTGGTCAACCAGAGAGCGGTCATTTTCCTGTTTTTCTTCGCTACCGCTGTCGCGGCGACGTTCACCTCTGAAGCCCGGCAAAAGCCGGGGACGGTGAAGCCTGCGGTGACCTTTGAAGAAGTCCCGGCAAAAATCAGCGGCGTCAACTGGTCGCACGACAACGCTCATTCGCCGGAACGTTTCCTGCCGGAGACGGTCGGGGCCGGGTGCGCTTTCTTCGATTATGACAACGACGGGTGGATGGACATTTATCTGGTCAACAGCGGGCCATCGGATTTCTTCGCTCCCGCGACGCCGCCGAAAAATGCGCTCTACCGCAACAATCACGACGGCGCATTCACCGACGTGACTGAAAAAGCGGGCGTCGCGGGCGGCACATTCGGGATGGGCGTCGCAGCAGCCGATTACGACGCGGACGGCTGGGTTGATCTTTACGTCACGAGCTACGGGCGCAACATTCTTTATCGCAACAACGGCAACGGGACGTTCACCGATGTGACGGCAAAGGCCGGCGTGGCCGCGCAAGGCTGGTTCACCTGCGCCGTGTGGTTCGATTACGACAACGACGGCAAACTCGATCTGTTCGTCTCCGGCTTCGTCGTTTACGACAAGTCGCAGATCACGCTCTGCACCGACGAAAAACGCAGCCAGCGTTATTACTGCGTGCCACGCCTTTTCAAACCGAGTCCGAGCAGGCTCTTTCACAACAACGGCGGCGGCGCTTTCACCGATGTCAGCCGGGAATCAGGAATCGCCGATCATCCTGGCAAGGCGTTCGGCGCGGTGGCGACCGACGCGAACAACGATGGGTTGATGGATCTGTTCGTCGCCAACGACACGATGCCCAACTTTCTCTTCGTCAACAAAGGCGCGGGCAAATTCGAGGAGGCGGGGCTGGGGGCGGGCGTCGCATACAGCGACGCGGGCAAGCCGCGTTCGGGAATGGGCGTGGACGCGGCGGATTATGACGGCGACGGCTGGCAGGATTTGTTCGTCGCCAACATTGACCAGGAATTCTTCAGCCTTTACCGCAACGGGAAAGACCTGACCTTCACCGACGAGCCGGGCGAAATCGGCTCGGCTACGCAGTTGTTGAGCGGCTGGGGGCTGAAGTTTTTCGATTACGACAACGACGGCGATCCTGATCTGTTTCTGGTCAACGGCCACCCGGACGATCTGATCGAGATGCGCGTCGCGCGCGTGAAATACAAAGAGCCGCTGCTTATGTTTGAAAACACCGGACGCGGTTTCAAGAACGTCAGCGCGCAATCGGGCGCTGTCTTCGCCAAAGATTTTTCCGGCCGCGGAATGGCCGCTGGCGATTACGACAACGACGGCGACCTCGACGTGTTGATTTCAAACAACGGCGAAGCGCCGCTGCTGCTGCGCAACGAAGGCGGCAATCGGAACAACTGGATCGGGCTGCGATTGAGCGCGACCGCGAGCAACGCCGCAGCCGCCGGCGCGATCATCACGTGGAAGGCGGGCGGCATGAAACGCAGCCGGTTGAAGACCGCCGGCGGAAGTTATCTGGCCTCGCACGATCCGCGCGAAGTGATCGGCGTCGGCGCGGCGACGAAGATTGACAGCGTCGAGATTCGATGGCCGAGCGGCAAAGTGGACAGATTGGAGAATCCGCCCATCAATACTTACGTCAAAGTGATTGAAGGCGCGGGCGCGGCGAAGACTACAAAATAGAAACCGATAAACCTGACAAGCCAAGAAAGGGATTGCTCGATGAAAAGACGCATTCTGCTGGCGGCGTTTGCCTGCCTGATATTCACCGCTCAGTTCGTTC
>JAJVID010000034.1:42155-71850 GCA_022072205.1 Acidobacteriota bacterium | reverse complement strand
GATGTTGACGCCGATCTGTTGCGCGACATAGCCAAACGCGGCAATGGCCAGATCTTCTTCACCGAAAACGCCAGCGAGTTGCCGCGACTTTTCGCCCAGGACACGATCATCGTCGCCCGCAGCATGTTTCTGGATGAAGCCACTCCGATCCAATTCACAGGCGGGTTGGTAACGTTGACCGGGAAACAGTTCGCCGGTTTACAATCTGTCGGCGGTTACAATCTCACCTATTTGCGACCGAAGGCGAATCTGGCGGCTGTCACGACCGATGAGTACAAGGCGCCGGTCGTGGCTTCATGGCAAGCTGGAAGCGGGCGCGCGCTTTGTTATCTCGGCGAAGCCGATGGGCAATACGCGGGCGCGATGGCGGGGTGGAAAGACGCGGGCGATTTTTTCACCAGCCTGGCGCGATGGACTGCGGGAGACGCTGGCGGCTTGCCTGGAAACATTGTGATCACTCAGGAAGTCAAAAACGGCATAGGCCGCATCGAGCTTCATCTCGATCCTGAACGCGATGGCGATGGCTCAGCGGCGCCATCGCTCAACGAATTGCCGAAAGTGACGACGTTGCGCGGCGCCGCCGGATCGAAGCCCGCGAGCGAGAAGACTGAGATGCGCTGGGCATCGGCTGACACGCTGGAATTGGAAATCCCTCTGCGCGGAAATGAAACCGCGCTTTCGACGGTTGAAGTTTCGGGCGCAGGTCGCGTGACGCTTGCGCCGATGACATTGCCTTACTCGCCGGAATTCAAACCGGCGTCAAGCGAGGAAGGGCAAACGACGCTCGCGCGACTGGCTCAGGCGACGGCCGGCAAGGAGCGCGTGGAGCTTGCAGGCGTATGGAAGGATTTGCCGCGACGCCCGCGTCTGATCGAGCTTGCGCCCTGGTTGTTGACGCTTGCGACCGTGTTGTTATTGATTGAAGTGTTGGAACTGCACACCGGATTGATCTCCGCGCGGGTATTGCCGGAGTTGAAACGAGGAGCCGAACAGATTCGTGAAACGCGAGCAGTGAAATTGAAACGACCGCGAGCGAACAAAGCGGCCGAGATTGCGACGCCGGCGCCGTCGAAGGTTGAAGCCAGCCAGCAGCAAGCCGCTGAAGTCGAAAAGGCGGAGCCGGCGGCGATCCATGATGCATTGAGGGACGCTTTGAAACAGGCTCAGCGGCAGGCCAAAGAAAGAACAAGGCGGTAGCATTAGCCAGCCGCAGAGATGTTGAGTATAATGCGACGCAGTGATGTGACGGGTGGTTCACATCGTCATCATTCAAATCCCAACATAACGAGGTCAAAATGAAATCAGGTTTTGCTCCCAAACTAAGAGCGTTGGCGGTGTTTGTCTGCGTTCTCCTGGTCTGTTCTGCGGCGCTCGCGTCGGTTCAGGACAAGCCGCAATCAAAAAGCGACGCGCCTAAAGTTTCCGAAGGCGAGCAGAAGGCGATTGAGAAAATCCAGGCCGCCAGCGGCGTCTCTGAAAAATTGAAAGCCTCCGCCGAGTATCTGAAAAAGAACGGCAAGAGCCAGATGCGCCCGCGCGTCGCCGGTTACGTCGCTGACGAGATCGCCAAAGTGACTGATCACAATCAGCGCGTCAGCCTGATCGAAAATTTCACTAAGACGTTTAATCAGCCGGAAGAGGCGGAGTTGGTCAAACCCGCCCTGATCGAATCTCTGCTGAACACGAACAAGCTCGACGAGGGGTTCAGCGAGGCCGCGAAATATCTGGAGAAGAAACCTGAGGACATCGGCGTGCTGACCAATCTGGCCTGGGCCGGCGCCAATCACGCGCAACAGAAGGCTCAATCAGGACAGGCTGCGCCGGCGCCTATCTTGAAGAAGGCTTCGGAGGCCGGCGCGAAAGCCGTCGAATTGATGGAAGGTGACAAGAAGCCAGAAAAGATGGACGCGGAATTTTGGAACAAATATCGCGAATCGTGGCTGCCGCGTCTTTATCAGGCTCAGGGCGTGATCCTGCTCGTCAACAACGATAAGGCCGGAGCGAAGGATAAACTCGAGAAGGCCGCCGGACTTGATCCATACGACCCGCCTACGTTGCTGATGCTCAGCAACATCCTCAACGACGAATATACGAAGCTGGGCGAGCGTTATCAGGCCGAAAAGAAGCAGGCTATTCTCAATGAGGCGTTGCAGAAGATGGATGAGTTGATTGACTGGCTGGCGCGCGCCACCGCCGCCACCGAAGGCAATGCGCAGTATCAGGCGTTGAACGGTCAGATTATGGAACAACTGAAGTCGTATTATTCATTCCGTCACGAAGGAAAAACCGACGGGCTGAAGGAGTTGGTACAGAAATACAAGAAGCCTCAGTAGATAATCAAAAGCCAAAAATCAAAAGGCAAAAGACGAAAAGCAGCCCGCTGCTCTTCGTCTTTTGCCTTTTGATTTTTGCCTCACTTGCTCTTCATCAATGTTCTCACCACTCTCTGATTGGCGCGCGAAACGGGCAGCCTCATTCCGTTCGACAACACCGCCACGAGTTCTCCCACCCTTGAGCGCGAAAGGGAAGCAATGGCCGCTACGCGCGCGATGCTATTGCGGTGCAATTGCTGAAAGTCCGCTGGGTCGAGCCTCTCAGCGAGCCGGGCTATTGATAGATCGCAGATTGCCTCGTGATGATTTTCCTGATCACGGAAGTGGACGAGCGTGTAATGATCGCGGCTGACGAAACAGAAGATGTCTTTCATTTCAACCACGCGTAGCCTCACGCCTTGTTTGACTGTCAATCGCCAAAGGCATTTCTGGCCGCCGCGCGTGTCCAGTTGGGCCTCGAGCGCGCGTAGCCTTTCTTCATCCGCCGCCAGGGTGAGCGCGCGTGAAAGCGCCTGGTTGAATCGTTCGGCGGTGAACGGTTTTAGCAGGTAATCGCAGGCGCTTTCTTCAAACGCCTGGATGGCGAATTGATCGTAAGCGGTTTGGAAGACGACGTGAAAAGGACGTTCTGCGAATTGTTGCAATACCTCGAATCCATTGAGTCCCGGCATCTCGACATCCAGAAAGACGATGTCGGGGTGAAAATTTTGAATCATCTCAACGGCCTTGATCCCGCTCTCAGCCTCTTCGATCAGGCACTCTCGCTCTGATTGGCGGATGTAACGCGCCACGCGCTGCCGCGCCAATGCTTCGTCATCAACGATGAGTATGCGTTTCGGCTCAGTCAATCTTCTCTCCGGTGAAATAGAAGCTTGCGACCGTGCGGCCTTGCTGATCGCTTTCGATCTTGAACTCATGGCGTTTCCCGTAAAGCATATCCAGCCGCGCGCGCGTGTTGGCCAGCCCCGTGCCGTTGCCATTGTCGTTGTTAGATTCCTGCGACTGAAAGCCCGTTCCTGTATTCATCACGAAAAGGCCGTAAAAATTGCCGGGTTGTTGAGCGATTTTCACCTCGATGTGTCCGCCTTCGATTGAAGACGCAATGCCATGCTTAATGGCGTTTTCAACGAGCGTTTGCAGCGTCAGGCTCGGCAGAAAAATCGTGTGGCTGTTTTCCGGCTGCTCAATGCGAAAACTGAGACGCGAACCGAATCGAAGTTGCTCCAATTCCAGGTACGACCGGACGATCTCGATCTCGGAATCGAGCTGGGCCGTTTTCAATCCCGAATTTACCAGAATCCGGCGATAAAGGTCTGAAAGTTTGTAGGTGGTCTCGGCGGCGTTCTCCTGCCCCGATTCGATCAGTTCGGCCAGGCTATTCAGCGCATTGAAGAGGAAATGCGGGCGCATTCGGTTTTCCAGCGCATGGTAACGAGCCTCGGCCGCTTCGGCGCGCGTCGCCAGCGCCTCCTCTTTCGCCTGTTTGTAAGCCAGGTAGAAGGAGAAGACGACGATGACAATTCCGCCGAAGATTATCGAGCCAGTGAAATTTTCGCCGGTTGTTGTCACGCCGAAGCTCAGGTGAGTAACCCACATACCCAGCCTTAAGCCCAGAGCCAGGCCGATGACGCTGATCAGAACGTTGAAGGACATTGAAACTTTGAAGACGTACCCGGTTCTGAGCGCGATCTGCAAACGGGCGGCGTATGCCGCGGCAAAACAAAGAACGATGATTACCGGAATAATCACGCCATAAACTGCGGAAACCATCAGGCCAGTCAACAGCATTCCGCTTTGGCGCCATTGCGGCATCACTATTAGAAAGTACCCGAGCGCGATGAGCAGCCCGATCGGCAGCCGCCACAAATGCTTCACCAATTCAGACCAATAATTTTTCCACTCTTCTCTCATCGCCACTGGATTTTTGCAGAAAGGCGAGTCGCTTGCCAGCCGAGCCTAAACAGTTCAGTCGCTAAAAACGACCATTCAGAAGATCACCCGGCGATTTCGTGGGTCGCTGACGTAAATTACGCTGAAATCGCGGCGCGGTCAGGCCGTAAAAATTCAAAGGGAGAGCGCAATATGGAAACCCAGGAGATCAACACAAAAATCAGGTCGGCAAATGCGGTTGCACACATTCTACGGACAGTCGGCGCGCTGTTCTATATCGCAATGGCGTTCAGCGTGATGCCGTGGAGGTATGCGGTCTTTGCCGGAACCGCTTGCATGATCATTGCCCCGGCGGTCAGGCGTCTGATGATTTCTGGCGAGTGAACAAGGAGGATCACATGAAAAAATTTTTTGCGGTATTGATATTGATGGCGCTGCCGGCGCTGGCGTCCGCCCAGACGTACGGCTCGGCGAATTCCGTCGAGATGCGCAAACTCGATTTTCTGCTTGGCTCGTGGGAAGGTGAAGGCTGGATGGAATTTGGGTCTGGGCAACGCCGTACGTCCAGAGTGAAGGAGTCGGCTCAGGGCAAAGCCGGCGGCTCCGTCCTGCTGATTGAAGGGATGGGCAAGGCTAAATTGCCTGGTAAGAGTGAAGAGGTCGTGGTTCACAGCGCTTTTGCCACCGTCTGGTACGATAGCGGCGCGAAGCGTTTTCGGATGATGGCTTGGCGCGCAACCGGTGATTCGGTGGACGCCGATATCGTGGTCGGCGACAAAAATCTGGTTTGGGGATTCCGCGACCCGCGCGCCGGGCAGATTAGATTCACGATTAAATTGGACGCAGCCGGACGATGGTTCGAGATTGGTGAAATCTCGCGCGATGGAATGATTTGGAATAAGTTTTTCGAGATGACGCTCAGACGCATGGATGGGAAATAGACATATGACGTGAGATCTCGGTTACGATATGTCTACTTGCAAAACGGATTACTGTAGGGCAGTATTCCCACTGTTCATTCCTTCTCTCGCGCATCAACGGTGATGCGCCACCAGCCTCTGATGTTTTAGCGGCGGCGTTATGGATAGTTCGAGAGCAGGCTAATTTAAACTTTTAGAAGCCGTTCGTTAGAACGTCCGATCAATACGCTTTCGCTGCCACCGTTACACCGAAGCATAGCTGATCCAAAGCTTCTCCTAACATCCCATCAGGGGAAAGGTACGATTCAATGTCCATGAAACTCTATGTTGGCAACCTCTCGTTCCAGACGACCGACGAGGATTTACAAGAACTATTTTCGCAAGCCGGCACTGTCGAATCAGCCCAGATTGTGACTGACCGCGACACAGGCCGCTCGCGCGGTTTCGGTTTCGTCGAGATGGCCTCGAAGGCCGAAGGCGAGGCCGCTATCTCTCAATTCAACGGCGTCGAGGTAAACGGGCGCAATCTGACCGTCAATGAAGCCAAACCGCGTGAAAATCGCGGCGGCGGGTTCGGCGGCGGATTCGGTGGCGGACGCGGTGGTGGACGCGGTGGCGGACGCGGTGGTGGTTTTGGCGGTGGACGCGGTGGCGGACGCTATTAATGCGCCGCGTTTTTCGATGACCGGTATCTCTTAATACAAAGCGCCTCCGGTAATGTGATAACAGCCGGAGGCGTTTTGTTTAAATCACTTCCAAATCGCATCAAAGTTACATCCAAATTACATCAGGCGCGTTGCGATCACGATCTGCGGCGCAGCCGAAAGGAAATAGAAAAAGAAACATAATGACATTTACCGAACTGGGACTGCACGCTTCCCTCGCAAACAGATGCGCGTCCCTGGAATTTACTGATCCAACCCCCATTCAACGACAAGCGATCCCCATCATTTTGAACGGTTCTGATTTGATTGGCTGCGCCGCCACAGGCACAGGCAAGACGGCGGCGTTCCTGCTGCCGATGTTGCAAAGGCTCTCCGCCAAACAGTCCAACAATGTGCGCGCTTTGATTCTGGCCCCGACGCGCGAGCTTGCCGCGCAGATCGCTGAGAACCTGCAGATGCTCGATGCGAAAAGGAAGACTCGCTCGGTCACCATAGTCGGCGGAGCGAGCATGAATAAACAACGCATCGCGTTGCGGCGCGGAGTTTCAATCGTGATCGCTACGCCGGGACGGTTGCTCGACCATCTGGAAAACGGAACTGTTGATCTCTCGCGCGTTGAAACGCTGGTGCTGGATGAAGCCGACCGGATGCTCGACATGGGCTTCCTGCCTGCGATTCGCAGCGTCATTAAACAACTTCCGAAGGAGCGGCAGACGCTGCTATTTTCCGCGACGATGGCGCCGCCGATTGAACAGATCGCGCGCGAATACATGCGCCGGCCTGAAATTGTCGAAGTCAATCCGCGCAACAAGGCCGCAGTGACTGTCAGACAGACGGCCTACCCGGTTGCGACTGAATCGAAGACGCCATTGTTGCTGCACCTGCTCGAACGCGAACAATGTTCGCGCGCTCTGATCTTCACGCGCACCAGACGCGGCGCTGAACGCCTCTCGCGCCTGCTCGCCGCGCGAGGCGTCAAGGTGGATCGCATCCACGCCGACCGTTCGCAGTCGCAGCGCGAGGCCGCTTTGCGCGGTTTCAAGGATGGGCGTTGCCGCGTGTTGGTGGCGACCGACATCGCCGCGCGGGGAATTGACGTGGATTCGATCACGCACGTCATCAACTTCGACATTCCGGCCACACCGGAAGATTACGTCCACCGGATCGGCAGAACCGGACGCGCCGGGAACGCGGGGCACGCGATGACGCTTTTGACGCCGGTTGACGAACTGTCAATGCTGCAAATTGAAAAGCTGACCGGCCAAAAAGTGGAAAGGGTGATGACGCCGGGCTATGGCGGTATTATGCTGCCTTCCAAGCCGGTTCGCTCGATGATTCGCAGAGGCGGCTTCAGATCGCGCCGCGTTGGCAGATAGGAAATCCGGCTCAGCTTGATTGATCAAGGGGCAATTCTGGAAGGATCGAAGAGCAGCGGAAAGAATTGCCCTCCCATCTTCTCGCCCTTTGGGATGACTGGCACACCTTCCAGCAACGGCTCATCCGAATTCGACATCACGCCGTCACTGAACACATTGATGACTGTCGCCCGGCGCGGGCGATCCGTCGTGTTCGCGTAAGAGCCATGCATCATCCGCGCGTGATGGAACGAGCATTCGCCTTTCTTCAGTTCGATGGCGACTGGCTTGAACTTCTCCTTCAATTCGTCTGACAAGATCGTTTGCACCGATTCCATGTCGCCGGTCAAACCGGTGATTGGCAAGTCCGGCCAGAGATGGCTGCCCGGAACGTAATGCACGCAGCCGTTCTCGCGCGTCGAATCGTCAAGCCCTGTCCAGCACGTCAGATGTTTCAGCGGCGTCGTGCGCGTCCAGTAAGAATAATCCTGATGCCACGCGACCACTCCGCCGTGTCGCGCAGGTTTGCAAAACAACTGATCGTGCCAGAACCGCACCGCGCCGCCAAGAAGCTGCGAGGCCGGAACCGTGAAGGCCGGATTCCACAACACGTCGTGAAAGCCGGGCGCGATGCGCCAGGCGCCCAGCGCGTGGAAGAGAACCTTCGCCGGGTCCTTCGATTCGTTCGAGTGAAATTCGTAATAGAGATGATGGCCCGGATGGTCAGGGTTCATCAGGCCGACCAGTTCTTCGCGTAGCCGCTCGATCTGCTCGTCGTCCAGAATTCTTACGCCTGCCAGATAGCCGTTCTCGTTGAAGAATCGAACCTGTTCGTCGCTCAACCGATAGCGCTCCCAATCCTGCTTGCTCGCAGGCGGCGGAAACAGGCCGCTGATCGGTTCGTGATATACCGATAAATCGCGCTGCAAAGTTGCGCCTCCTCGTGTCTGGTGGAAATTTGTGACGGATAAAATTACAGCCACACCGAGCGAATGGCAATCGGTGTGGCTGTTGAAAAGTGACTGCTCAGCGCTCTTCGTCGCGTAGCGACGGTTTGATTTTAGGCCGGTCGTTTACGGCCTGCATGAGACGCCGAATAATATATTTCGTCGCGTAGCGACGATTGAATCAATTGCGACGCCGGTTTCAACCGTCGCTACGCGACGTGAAAATCGTTTGCCTTTGCCTGCAGGCCGTAAACGACCTGCCTAAAATCAAACCGTCCCGCTGGGACGAAGAAAGGCTGAGCAGTTACGTTGAAAAAAGTCCAGCGGAGCTTCGGGTTACTTCTTGCTCTTTTTCATAGCCTTGGAGCCTTTCGCGCTTCCCAGGGGCGGAGCGGGTTTGAACTTGCTGGGAAGTTCCGTGCCGGTGGCTGACGTGTCGTATTTGGATTTGACAATGTCGCCTTTCAAGCCGGCCAATGCGCCGAGCAGATCGCTCTTCTCTCTTTCCCCGACGTTGAATTTGTCGAGAGCCTTGACCAGGTCTTCGACCAGCGCGTTGAATTCGCCTGTCGTGACGCGCATATGTTTGTGAGCTGTTTTCATATCAAGCCCGTTGTATTGGCACGGGCCGCCTGTGGCGTTGCAAACGAAATCTTTGAGGTTGGTGACAAGACGCGTGGCGTCGCTCCTGGCGAATTTCTTGTTGATGCGGTTGTCGGCGAGCACATTGCCGGCGAACTCATCAACAACGGCTGAGATTGCGGGCATGCCGCCAAGCCGGTCATAAAGTGATCCGGTTTTCGGCGCGGCGGATGGAGCGGCATGAGCGGCGGCAGGGGCGCCTTTTTCACCCAACGGCGGAGCGGGTTTGAAGTTCGCAGGCAGCGCCGTGCCAGTGGCGGACGATTCGCTTTCGACGATGTCGCCTTTCAATCCAGCCAGCGCGCCGAGCAGTTCATTCTTCTCCGCGTCAGGCACTTTGAATTTATCCAGAGTTTTGACCAGGTCTTCGACCAGAGCGGTGAACTCACCCGCCGTCACACCCATATTTTTGTGAGACGTTTTCATGTCCAGGCCGGTGTACCGGCACGGGCCGCCCGTAGCCATGCAGACGAAAGCCTTGAGATTGGTGACCAGGCGCGTGGGATCGCTCTTGGCGAATTTCTTGTTGACGCGGGCGTCGCCGAGCACGTTCTGAGCGAAATCATCAACTACGGCAGAAATCGCGGGCTGGCCGCCAAGCCGCTCGTAGAGCGATTTTTGTTGAGCGAATGCAGAGACGGAAAAGATCGTCAGCAGGCACAAGCCTGAGATCAGGATTCTGATGTTCTTCACGTTTTGTCCTCCAGTTATGTGAATGCCGCCGAGCGGCGAAAGAGTGTTCGAGATAAATTTTGAAGCTATGCCGATTGCCGCCGTTTCACTTCGCGGCAGAGGCTTTCGTAGCCTCTGGCCATAGCCCATTTGTGATTCCATTCAAAGATGGGTTTGAAGACGGGCGAAAACCATCGCAGCAGCGGTTTGTCGGCGCGAAGCCGCCAATCAAAAGAGACGCGCGTTCCCGGTCCCGCCGGTTCCAATCGCCACAGGCCCCGGCCTACGAAATCGCCTGTGGCGGTGATCTCGATGGCGTGCGGGCGTTCGTGGCGAACGACTTCAGCGGTCCAGCGCAAACGGTACGGCAGCCACCCTTTGGTCAGGAACGTCACGCGGTCGCCGACGCGGTCGGCGCGCCCAGACGGTTGATAGCTGGCGTTCAGATAAACGTCGGGCCACCAGTTCGGATAGTCTTTGCCTTCTTTCAGGATTTCGTAGATCAGTTCACGCGGGGCATCAACCTGCCATTCGGTCAGGAATTGATAGTTGTTAGACGGCATCTTCTTCTGTGACCTCCTCGATGATCTCTCCTATGACTTCTGGACGAGATTACGGAAGGCGCGAAGAAACGGATTGCCGGGGCTAGGGGTTGGGGGAAGTTCTTTTGGTGGTGAGGAGGAGGTAAAGAATCAGTAAGAGCAACGCGGCGAATAGTACTACAACGATGATTTTTACAACACCGAAAATCGTCAATGCGATCATTAATCCTTGCCGCACGCCTGTGACGATGATCAGGACAGTCGTCACCAGCGAAGTCAGCACCGCCAGAATTTTTAAGATTACCGCCATTAGTTCACCTGACCGAGTTCATTCGTCGTTGTCATCGCGGCTGGCCATCGCCAGCCCGGAGGATTGCAGTTGAATCTCGCTGCCGCTCGAACGCAAAAAAACCAGCGGCGCGGATTCTGAGATGTTATACCCGGCGGCGTAAGACCGCTCCTCGCGCGACCAGACGATGCCGTCGAACCCGCGCACTTTCACGCGCCCAGCGCCGGTGTTGGCGTCGAGCCGGAAGCCGCCGTCTTCGGGAATCGAAACGCGAATCCTGCCGCGATCACTGATTGCTTTGACGTCGGCGCTGAGCTTTTCGGAAGTCTCCAGGCTGATTGCGCCCTGCCGCGAGGTTACGTTGAGCGGCCCTCGAAAATTTTTGATCGTCACATCGCGCGTGGCGTCAATCGCCGTCGCGCCTCTGGCTTCTTCGATCTCGACCGCGCCGCCGTCCGATCTGATCCGCAGCGCGCCGTTGATCCGATTTACTTTCACGCGCTCCGACGAAGCGTTAATCGTGAAATCACCGTTGATCTCTTCGGCCTCGATGCGCGAACGTTCGGCGTTGATCGCGACAGCGCCGTGAATCTCCTGAATTCTGATGCGGCTGTTGCGAGCTTGCTGAATGTTGACGACGCGCTGATTGGCCAGCGCGGGCGCGCCGTCGCCGACATTGTCAATCTCGATCTGCGTGTCAACGGCCTGCAACTGAACCGGGCCTGAAGATTGATCGAGGTTGACCTTGCCGCCTCTGACGTCGAGCGTGATCGCGCCGTTGATCGCTCTTAGATTTACGTTGCGCCGCGAGTTGGTCAAACTGACTTGCCCTTGAACCTGATCGAGTTCGACTGCGCCGCGCGGGTTCTCGACCGTCACGCGTCCGGTGTTGCGGATGATTTCGACGTGTTCGCAATCTCGGATTGTGTGGTCGCCCAGCAAGCCGGTGAGTTTCGCAGCGCCGTGCGCGTTATTGATCTCGACGCCCGCCGTCAGATTTTGCGGCAAGGTGACGATCACCGAAACATTGAAGTCCTGTTGGACTCCTTCGGCGGCGACGTTGAATTGATAGCCGGCGCCGTTGGGTGTGATTTGCAGGTGGATATTCTTCGCAATCTCCCTGGCCTCTTCTTCGCTCGTGGCGCGGATGTGTTTGATCAACCGCGCGGTGGCTTGCTGCTGCGGAGCGGAATTGACCTCGACGTCGCCGTTCACGTTGTTGATGAACAGGCGCGAATTCGACGCGATGGCGAAACTTTGCGGCGGTTCGTCTTCGATGGAAAGTTGATTGCCGAAGACGTAATTGCCCACATCGCCAAAGCCGCCGATGCGCAGATTGAATCCGGTCTGGCCGCGTTGGATGGCGAAACTCGCCGCCAAGCCGCTGCCCACAATCAACAGCATCACCGCAATCGCGCCGGGCGAGAAAGCGTTCGCACGAGCACCGTCCTCGATCCGGTGGGTGTACTGCTTCAACACCCGGCCCGCGATGAAGGCCAGCAGAATCCAGAACCAGTATTTGCCCAGAATCAGAATGAAGGAATTGTGGCCGAGCAGATTAGCCGACAGCAGAATCCCGCCAATCGCCGCAATCATCATCCCGCCGAGCGGCGAGCGCGGGTGGCGATCAATCAAATACCCCGCGACGCGGACAATCCCGGCCAGAATCAGAAAGATGGGCCAGAACCGCATCAGAACCTGAACCGCAAAAGCCCGCTCCGGCGCGACGAAAAACAACACGCCGAGGCCGATCAGGCCGATTCCGAGCAGCAATGTCGCAAGGCGTTTGAGCATTGTGGTTCGAGGCGAGGGGCGTCGAGCGCGGTCCCATTTGCCGGTTATTGATCGAGACCGCTCGCTACCGCTCGCGGTACTGATAATCGCTCGCGCCGCGATCGAAACTCGATGGAATCACGGAAGGCGGCGGAGTTCGGTAAGCTGTTCGCGCCTGCGAATCACGACGATTGCGCTGGTAGTTCCAGATGACGTAAACGCCTGCGATGATCAGCAGACTCGGCCAATAATGGTTGAGCAGTTTGGGGAATATGAAGTCCAATGTCGCAAGCGCGCCGACGCAGATGAGCAGGCCGCCGAACAGATACATGCGTTGCTGCAGAAAGAGCTTCAACCTGTCGTCTTCTACGCTTAAATCCTCGCCTCGGCGCAAACGCTGCGCTGATCGGAACGCGTCGTAAATCGAATAGAAGTAGAAAGCGGCTCCCCCCAATTCAAACGCAACCTCAAGAGGCGAGTCGAAAATGTCAGCGAGAACCCACAAACCTACAACAGCGACGAAATGAGCCAGCGCCTTGATGTTTTGTCCGTTGTAAGCCGCGCCCAGGCCGGGAATGAGGCCGAGCAGCAGCGCCAGCAGTGGCGATTTTTCCTGATGATGAACGATGCGCTGCCCGGCGGCGGTGTTGCGCCGCAACGTTTCAATACCGGTTACGATGCAATCCTGACAGCAGGGAATCCCTTTGATCCGGTGGTCGCAAGCGGGACAGAGCGGGCGCTCACAGGCGCTGCACCGCGCGCTTGCGGAATTGGCAGGATGGTAAACACATTTCATCTCGACGTTACCCAAGAAAGCCTCTCGACAATCACTGAAACTTTTCAATTCAAATTCCGGTCAAATTCTGGAGCGGCGCCTTTGCAATTCGCCGCCGTTCGCCGTCACTGTTTCTGCCCGCCCTGACGATCATCACGCTGCGCGGGCGCCGGTGTTGAGCCGGGGTCGTGCTGGGGGCGCGGTTGAGGGGAAGGTTGCGTCCTGGCGGCGTTTGGGCGAATCCTGACCGGAGACGGTTTTACGCTCGATCCGCTTGAGCCATTGGACATAAACGAACTTAACCCGTAAGAGACGCGCTGAAAACCTGAAAGAGCCATCGCCCCGGTGGAGTTGATCTTCCGCTGCCCTTCGTTGACCAGGTTTTCGGCTTTCTGTTCGGCGTGATCGGTCATGTTGCCGACGCTGCCGAAACGCGAGATGACCAGCAAACTGATCGCCGCCAGAATCATCGCCGCCACCGCCATCTGCGGCGACATCAGAATCCGCGCGAAATTAACGATGGCCGATTGCGCGCGAGAGACCCAGCTTGTGGTCTCCTTTCCGACTGTGGCCGCGACAATCCGGTCGTGCAGCGAGTCAGGAACTTCGACCTCGGTCTCCTTGACCTCTCGGCACATCTCAACAGCCTCTTCGATGCCGTTGAGCAGACGGCGGCATTTGAAGCAGTTCTCAAAGTGCGACTGGAAAGTCTGGAAGGTGGGCGCGAGGATTACGCCGTCGAAATAGCGTTCGAGCAGTCTGTCGAATTCTTCACAACTGAGCATCTCACCGGCGCCTGTCGCGGCGAGGATGCGATTTCGCAAGCCCTCAGGTTCGGTGAAATCTCCGGCGCCGACGGCGTTGAGAGCCTGCACAGTCGCCCGAACATCGCTGTAAAGCTCGCGGCATTCGCCGCAGATCAGACGATGCGCCGCGCATTCAGCGCGGACGCGCGGATCGAGCGCGCCTTCGATGTAATCAGAGAGTGAATCTTGAAACCTTACGCAATTCATTTAAAACCTACATGGCCCAAACCTGCATGCCAAAACCTAAAGTGTTTCGACGACTTTCATTCGCCGCAAAATCTTCGCCAGTTCGATTCGCCCGCGATTGATCCGGGATTTGACCGTGCCGATGGGAATCTTGAGGATGTCCACGATCTCCTGGTAGGTCAGTTCCTCGATGTCGCGCAGCACCACGCATTCGCGCAAGTCAGGTTGAAGCCTGGCGATTGCGGCGTGAACCTGCTTTGAACGCTCGAACCGTTCGACTCCGCGATCCGGCGCGTCGTGGCGCGATTCGAGGTGGTATTCGTGATCGCCGATATCGTCGCCGATGTCGGTCGGGGTGCGGCTGCGGCGACGGTAATCGTCAATCACCAGGTTGCGCGCCAGCCGCATCAACCAGTTGGCCAGATCCCCGGCCTGCGGGTCGTACTGGTCCAGGGAACGGTAAACGCGCACGAAAACTTCCTGCGTCAAATCCTCAGCCGATTCGTGTCGTCCGGTGAATCGGTAAGCGAGGTTGTAGACGCGGCGCGAATATTCGTGCACCACCTGTTCCCAGGCTGCGCTATCTCCGGCGCGGCATCGCCGCACCAATTCTGCATCCGATTTAATCAATGCCGCATTGGCTCCCACTGTAGGTTGTTCTCTCCTGATCATTATTTTGGCGCCTGGCCCGGGTCGTCAAATCCTTGTCTCCGTCAGGGCCTAACGAGACGGGCCGTGGAAAGGTTCCTGCAAAAACAGGAAGTCAAATACCGCCGGCGGCGTCAAACGTCCACCGGGTCGCGCTGCTGGTAAAATCCTGCTCTCGTATACCGAAAACGATGCGAGGCCGGACAACATAAACAGGCTCACTCGCATACTCTCCCTGCTCCAAATCCCAGCCGTATTTCGCTTTGTAAGCTTCGTAAAACGGCTTCAGCGCCGCGCGGTCGGCGATCTGCTCGGCCACTCCCTCAACGATCACCGCTTCGGCGGCGTTCTCCGTTGAGACGACACAATTCGGATTCTCCTGCAGGTTGCGCCCCTTGCGCGATTGCCGCCCCGTGCTGAAACAAAATCCGTCATCCAGCCACACGCCCCACAGCGGCATCGAGTGCGGTCTTCCGTCTGGGCGCGTCGTCACCATCCAGTAATTGTGCGAGCCGGTCAATCGCTCAACCGCCCAACTCCACGGCAGCAAACCCGCGCCGTCTTCGGCGTTCAGAACGCCATAGCCGGGCATATGCGGACGATCCGCTTTTAATGTTTGGGAATTCATCAGGCTACTTGATTGCCTTAACGCTCGCCGGTTTTGTGAACAGTTCGTCGCTGACAGGCGCATTGAGCTTCACCGATTGAATGTTGACACGGCTCGATTGCACGCCGTCGCGGTAATAATCAACGATGTTCGGGAACTTCACTCCGTCGTAATCAATGTATTGGAAATACCGAGTCTCGTGTTTCGTCAGCCCGTTGTCGTTTTTCTCGTATATCAGGCTCATCGGCAGATGCGTTTGCCGGTCGAGCCAGAGATAGACGATTTGCTCAGACTTCAATTTGATCGAGACCACATCGGCGCGCTCGCCCGGCCTGATCTCTTCACGCCCTGCGAATTTGACTTCAATGCCGGGGTCTTTCGACACCGCGCGCAGAATGCGATCAATGTCGAATTCCAGTCCATCCAGATGCTCTTCGATCTGTTTGTCAGTCTGGTCTTTCAGTGTTTCAGCCTCGCCGTCATAAACCCAGCCGGTTTTGCCGACATTGACCTGAATGCGGCGATTTTTCTTCTTGCCCTTGCCGAATTCGGTGCGCTCCTTGTCGGGATAGACGATCCAGTCAACAAACTGAACGGGAATTTGCGACATGCCTTTGTCGAACGGCGTGAACATGCCGGTAGACATGATACTCGTATAACTCAAAAAGCGTTCGCCGCCACGCGCCTGAACCGCCTGTTTGACCATCTCGGCGCCACGCTCGGCGTTCCTGGGGTCGTTCGGATCGGCCTTCTGCGCGTGCGCCGTGATAGCGAACAGCAGCGCAGTCGCACCGACTACAGCGAATTTGAAAATTGGAAATGGTTTGATAATGGCGCTGATCACCGATAACTCCTCTGCGGATTTCTTATTGGATTGTCGTAAAAACGGTTGAATTATACCGCCAGCGCCGGTCTGGCGGTAGGCCGCGCCTACGGGTACAGCTTCTCTTTCTTCTCCAACATGCGGATGAACTTCTCAATGCGCTTGGCGCGCGTCTCGGCTTTCCTGGCCGTATGAATCCGGTGCAGGATCGCGTAACGGTTGCGGCTGTCCAGCGAGGCGAAGAACGTCTTCGCCTGCGCGTTGCGATCCAACTCAATCTGAAGATCGTCCGGCACAGCGGCTTTGCTTTGCGGAGCATAGGCCGCGTCCCATCGCCCATCCCGCTTCGCGCTCTCAATCGCCTTCAGCCCCGCCGGTTTCATCCGCCCGCTCTCGATCA
The DNA here is from genome assembly GCA_022072205.1 of Acidobacteriota bacterium. Classification (GTDB taxonomy): domain Bacteria; phylum Acidobacteriota; class Blastocatellia; order RBC074; family RBC074; genus JAJVID01. Next base: position 55,577 of record JAJVID010000034.1, on the reverse strand, counting down.
GTCGCTGCGCCTTCTCGGTATTGATCTTTGACCAGATGCTTTTCGGGCCGCGCGGCGTGAATTTTTGCAGCCACGACGTTTCGTCATGGCTTTTTTTCTGCCCGTCTATCCAGCCGTAACACAGCGCCACCTCGAGCGCTTCGTCGTAGGTTACGGATTGTACGCCGGACGCCTTTCTGGCCAGCTTGAGCCAGACGCCGGAGGACGTCGCGTGGTTTTTATCCAGCCAGACGGCCCAGTCTTTTTGGCGCTTGAATGACAGACTCGGTAAGACATCGGCAGGGTTGCGAGGAGATTTCATTTGTTACTCGATGTAGGCATAAACGAAGATTGCTCCCGCCCCGGCTTCGCGCAGCGGCCAATGAAAAGGTGAGGCAATTCGCCGAATCGCCCCACCTTCGTCATAGAGAATCGGCGCGGCAGTATCAGGCTGTGGCCTGGTGGGCTTCTGCGGCGCCGCTTCGTGGAGTAAGCATCGCCAGCACGGCTGCGACAACGAACAGCGCCAGAACATCTCCCCACAGGTGACCGATGTGATGAGTGTTGGTGATTGACTGCACGGCCATAATCCCGCCATGCACTATGCTTGACCAGACTGTGAACCAGATCAGGCTTAGATGCTCCAGCGGATTGCGCGAGGCGATGATGAGAAATACGCCGAGTGTGGCGTAAACACCAAGAATCATCTGGAGGTAATTGTCCTGCCCAGCCCCATGCCAGGCCCATCCTGAAGGCCAGAGGATGGTGAGGGGGTAAATTCCCGCGACGAAGATGATCCCAACCAACAGCAGAGCTTTGCTCAAATAATTGACGCGCGTGTTTTCGTTCATGTTTTTCTCCTTTGTGGGTAAGAAGTGTGGTTGTTGGATTGCCGTCAGGGTTCGACAGCGAACTGGGAGCTTGTCTCAGCTAAAACGAGTTTGTTGCTACTGACTGCTGAAATATCGCGCGTATGAAATGATGTGAAAGCCAGATGATTGTGGATGTATAGCGGCCAGAGATTAGCACCACATTCAGATTCCAGGCAAATGTTTGGGAGAATGAGCAAACCCGGATTCAGCGCATGAAACTCATCGGCGATCTTTATCTGGCGAGACTGCATTCCGCGGCGCGCCGGTTTTATTTGCACGAATGGGATCGGATCATCTCGCGCAAGCTGGAAATCATCTCCGGCTTTTACCCGTTGCTGAACGACCGCGTGCATACGGCGCAGAGCCAGGCGCTTGAGCTAGTCATCGTGATTCTGATTCTGGTGGAGTTGATTCTGGCCTTCTGGCGCTGAATCAGCAGGCTAAGGAAGAGAAGAAAGAACACGGAACAAACGGAAATAACGGATTTGTTCCGTGTTCTTTTCTTAATTGGCCTTCGATTTTTCTTCGTAGGAGAGAATCATCCCGCGATCGCCGACGGCCCAGCCTTTGGTCGGCGATAGGAAGAAGACGCTGCGAATGCGGCGTCCGCGCGCGATGAAATCGTTGCGCCACGACATGCCGCCGTTGTCAGTTCGCATCAACGTCGTGTCGTAAACCACCGCCTCGGCTCCGCCTTCACGAGGCGCGAACGCCGCAGTCCAGCCGTTGTACATATCCAGGAACTGAGTGCTGTGCGTGGCGCGGCTTGGCGTTCGGAATTGTTCCCAGGTTTTGCCAGCGTCGCGCGTGTGCAGCACGAAGAAGAATCTGCCCTCGCCGTCATACATCTCGCCGGTCACCGAACCCGTGTTCGCGTCCGTGAAGCGAATCGAATGGAGCAATCCCGGAGTGAAGCGGCCCGATGTGTACTGGGTTTGAAACGTGATCGGAACGCGCTTCCACGTTAGGCCGCCGTCCGAGGTGGCGAAGATTCCGCCGATGTTGCTGCGCGCGCGCCCGTAAAAATTGCCGATCAACCAGCCATGCTCAGCATCGGGGAAATGGATGTCGCGGAAGCCGAAATTGTAATTGGATGATTCAATCGGCAATCCGATCAGCTTCTCCGCGCTTTCGACTTTGCTCCACTCCAATCCGCCGTCGGTTGTTTTCAACAAGGTGGCGTTCCTGCCGACAGCCCAGCCGGTTTTGCTGTCGGTGAAATAGAGGCTCGTCACATTCGGCAATGATTTGCGCGTCCACGAACGTCCGCCGTTGGTGGTGAGAAGCAGGACGTTCTCGCCCTCGCTTTCGTCGGACATCCTGCCACTCGATTCGCCGATCATCCAGCCGTGATTCCAGTCAATGAAGTAAATGAAGTTGATGTTGGCGGCGGCGCCGCTGAGCAGCGGCTTCCAATTTCTGCCGCCATCGGTCGTGCGGTAAACGACGCCGGCGTCGCCTGCAGCCCACCCGGTCATCGAATCAACAAAGTAGATAGCGCGCAAGTTCTTGTCAGTTTCGACGCTGCGCTTGACGACTTTCCAGGCGCTGTTGTTGATGGTCACATCCGCCAGAGCGTCCGCCACCGCAGGAGTGGCAATCGCTGGGTTGGCGTTCAGGGCTTTGTGCGACGGAGGATTGGCGAGATGGGCGAGACGGGAATCGAGTTGGGCCGATTGAGAAGAGTTTTTGTCCGTTCGATCACTTTTCGCCGGATCGCCTGCGACCTTCTCCGCCGCGACTTTTTCAGGCGGCGTCGGCGCCGCGTCGGCTTTTATTTCCGGTTTCGCCTCAGCGATTTTTCCTTCCGGCTTTGATTCCGAAATGGAATCAACAGAGGCGAGTGCGGATTTTTCGGCGTTGGGATTGGCGGTTTCCGTCGCTGGCGCCGTTTTAGCCTGGGCCTCGTTTTTAGATATTTCCTTGACCGGTTCGGAAACCGGAGACGGCCTGTCTGTGTCAGCCGGGGTTTTCCCCGCTGGCTTCGATTCTGCTCGCGCTACGGAATCAGAGGGTGGCGCATCGTAAGGCGTGACCAGGAATTCTTTGATTGCGCCGCGACCAAGAATCCGATCAGCCATTACTTTGGCTTCCGCCTGACTTTTGAACCGCCCGATGCGGACGCGATAACGAACTCCTTTACCTGGAACTTCCGCCTTCACCCAGTAAGCTTCCACGCCTTTCGCCTGCAGGTCGGCGATGACTGATCTCGCTTCGGCTTCTGACGTCGGACTGGCGACTTGAATGGTGAACCCGCGATTTTGCGCCCACGCGGACGAAACGGAAAAAGCGATTGCAAGCAGGGAGCAGATAACTTTTTCAACAACCCGTCTTTTCATTATTTCTTCGCGATCACAAATTGTTTTAGTCTTTTGTCTGCTGCGGGGCCAACGATGGGAAGCGGAAAGGGCACGGACTGACGAATGCGGGCGCATCATAGCACCTGGAAAACCGTTTGTCTCGCAATTTGTTTTATCCTCGAATCGCGCGACCTGCGGTCATAAATCTTCGTAAAACGCAAACGAGCGTCTGCAACAGGGCCGGAATGATGTTACAATCTGTCACTGCTCAAAGGGGTACAGATGGATTTCAGGATCAATGCCTGCATTTAAGGAGAAAAATCGTGAATCGAAATTTTAGAGGATTAGTTCGCCAGGGAGTTTCTGGTCGTGGGCGGTTTCTGATCCTGGGGAAGCAATAGTGTCGTGACCCCCGGTTGCCCCGTCGCCCCGGTTATTTGAAAGTAAAACGAAAACATAGAAACGGAATCAAAGTAATGCTGAAGAATTCGCTTGGTATAGTTAAACGCCCTCAACTCGGGGGCGATGTGGACGCGTATTGTGGAAAGTGCAAAGAGACTCGTGAACATGTCATTGCCGCAATAAACCCAGATGGCTCCATCGGACGTGTGGAATGCCGCACCTGTCGCAGCAATCATATCTATCGTGAGCGCTCGGCCAAAACATCTACCACTCGATCTTCGACGAGAGCCGCGAAAAAAGAGTCCGTATCCGTCATCGAAGACATCGGGCCGCTGCGAGCTTATTCAATGCAGGAGAGGTTCGCCGCCGGCGACCGCGTTGATCATCCGAAATTCGGAGTCGGGGTCGTCGTCGAGGTTCGCGCTGGAAAGATTGACGTGAAATTCGGCAGGGAAGTGAAGACTCTGATTCACGCGGGGTGAAGAAGACAGAGGAACAGTGGAATGGAGGGACGGAGAGGATGCCCAATCCTTCTATCTCTCCGTTCCCACATCCATCTATCTCTCTGCGCCTCTGTCCCTCTTCAATAGCATTTCAATGTACTTGATTGTCTGTCTCAGCGCTTTTCCGCGGTGGCTGCGCGCCGATTTCTCTTCGCGCGAGAGTTCGGCGAATGTGCGCGCGGTTTCCGCATCAATGAAGACCGGATCGTAACCGAATCCGCCGGAGCCGCGTTGGGCAAAGGCGATCCGGCCTTCGCAGCGGCCTTCAAAAGTTTGTCTGACCGAAGCTCCGTTCACCACTCCAACCAGAGCGACGCTGCAAACAAATCGGGCCGACCGCTTTTCTTCAGGAACGTCTTTCATTTCATCCAGCAACAACGCAATCTGATCCGCGCTGCTCAGGCCTTCGCCGCCGTAACGCGCCGAATAAACTCCGGGGCGTCCATCGAGCGCGTCAACTTCCAATCCCGAATCGTCGGCGAGCGTGAGCAATGCGGTGGCCGCATGATAATAATCGGCTTTGATCAGGGCGTTGGCTACGAATGTCGTCCCGGTTTCTTCGACCGGAGGCGGAATCTGATCCAGGTCTTCAAGGCCGATCACGTGGCAGTTCAGTCCTTCGAGCAGCGCCGCAATCTCAATCACTTTGCCTTTGTTCGACGTAGCGATCAGCAGATTGCGGAATGCGGAATGCGGAATGCTGAATCGCGTTTCAGATTCGATATTCATATCTCGCCTCGTTGTATCTATTCCAGTTCAGGCAAATTCCAGCTCGATAGGCAAAATCATTCCGCATTCCGCATTCAGAAAGTGAGCGTGACGTCGGCTCCGATTCGCGCGATGGCTACTGTGATGTTGTCATGGCCGCCGCGCTCGTTGGCCAGAGCGATCAGCGCGTCACAGGCCGGTTCCGCCGGGGCGCGCTGGATGATTCTGAAAATCTCCTCGTCGCGTACCAGGTTCGTCAATCCATCCGTGCAAACGATGAAGGTATCTTTTTCAGATAAGCGAATCGGTTCGGGTCTGATGTCGGGAGTGATTTCGGCGCGCAGGCCCAGCGCGCGATCGAGCCAGTTGCGGTCAGGATGGTTGGCGGCCTCCTCTTCGGTGATCAAACCATCGTCCAGCATTCGCTGAGCGCGGGAATGATCGCGGGTGAGCTGGATGATCCGGCTGTCACGAATCATGTATATCCGGCTGTCACCGGCGTGGGCCAGGTGGGCCTGTTGATCGGCGAGGACGAGCACGGCGCAGGTCGAACCCATCCCGCGACATCGCCGGTCGCGTTCGGCGCGACGCAGGATCATACGATTGGCTTCGGAGATTGCCATTTCGAGTCTCTGGTTGATGGTGAGATTCGCTCCGAATGCGCTGAAGAAGCTCTGCCTGATCGTTTGCGCGGCCAACTGGCTGGCCTCCTGTCCGCAAGCTGTCCCGCCCATGCCATCAGCGATCACCAGCAGGTGACACCCATCCCGCTCGTCGCAAATGTGAATCACCGAATCCTGATTTTCCCGTCGCTCCTGCCCTGCGTCGGTGCGATGAGCGACGATGACCTGATGTCTCATGGGCTGACATGGATCGCCCTGGGGCGACGTGGATTGTGTGGGGATGACCTACTGCAATCGCGTTTACGAAACGCGCTGCGCCGCGACGAATGTCAAATACGTGTTGCCGATGCGAATCTGATCGTAGCTTTGAAGCACATGCGCTTCGGATATCTCCCGCCCGTTAACGAATGTGCCGTTGCGCGAAAGATTGTCTTTGATCAGGCAGCGCCCGTCTTTATAAACGATGAGCGCGTGCGACCCGCTGACCGTCTCGTCCTCAAGCAGGATGTCGCATCCGGGACTGGCGCCGAGCCGGTTATACCCGGCGTAAATGCGGTAATCATGTCCATCGGGATTGTGGCTGTATGTGATCAGCCAGCCTACGATGCGTCCTTTGGTCTTGCGCAGTGGCGCGGATTCATCGCCCATCACTATCGTGTGACGATTTGAATCGGGAACCGGAGCTTTTGGCGGCGGTGGAGGTCCCGGTTCGGGAGACAGTTCCTCCAGGGTCGGCGCCAACGGTTCCTGCGGTTTCGCAGGGCTGAATGCTTCGGCGTTCGCCCAGTTAATTCCTTCCGGAGGGGAAACGGTTCCGATCACTTCAGTCGGGGTGTATGCAGGCGTCGGTGGCGGGGCCACAGGCGGAACGACAATCGGAGATTCCGCAGTCTCAAACAGCGTCTCGCCCGAATCAATCCGCGTCGCAAAATCATTCGGCGTCTTTGTGTATGCAAACGGCGCCTGACCCGCCTGACCCGCCTGACCAGGAGGATCAATCGCTGTGATCGGTTCTTCCACGCGCGTTGCGAATTCCGCATCCCGATTTTCCGGCTGCGGACAGTAAGGGCAGTGTTCATAGACCGCGCTATAAATGTGGCCCTGCGCGCAATTGATCAGCGAAGACGTTGGGGCCATCGGGCGCGGAAAAGAATTGCCACAATTCCCACAGAATTTGGCGGTATCCATGTTCTGGCTACGGCAAACTGGGCAGATCAGCATCTGTATCCTCCAGTGATTATGCAATGAAATGCAGACCTTTAGTGATTCAATCAATCCGGTGAAGACGGCTCATACTATCATGCCGAACCTCAATTTTGTTAATCCCATTGGCGCTCATTGACGGGCGCGCTTTTCGCGCCGGACTTTGCGTCAGTTGGTTGCGAACTTGTCTGGCCGGACTCGATGGGCTGCCTGACGGATAAAAACGCCAGATACGCAAACAGCGCGAGGCTCAGCAACAGAGAGCAGGGCAGCAACAGGCGCAAAATTTGATAGATGTCCCGTGAGACGAAGAACGGCCCGTCCCACAGGTGCGCCATAACGGGAAGCGGGCTGGCGAGTATGCGCAGATCGAAAGTCTTTTCCTTCGGAACGTCCGGAGGCTTTTGAAACCACCAGTTGTAGTGAGAGGGCCAGAGTTCAGGATTATCCACTCCGCCGAATTTCTTCCTGACCCAGACCTTCAATAATCTGGCGTTGAATTCGATATGATTCATTCTCGGATCGTGCTGCAACGATTCCAGCGCAGGTTGCGAAACCTCCATAGCCGCAATGTGCAGATTGCCGTAGTAGAAAAACGATCCGAGGAATGAAATTACGACGCCCAGGACAGCGGCGGCCAATAGCGGGGTTTCTCTGCTCCATCGAAACTCGGCGCCTGCCTTGCCACAGGCGGCCTTAGCCGACGCGAAACAGACGGTCAATGGGAGTATCGCTTCGTGAAGGTATCGCGGCCCCCAGGTTTCATCAGCCCACATATAAGTTAGCGAAAATCCTCCGGCCATCCCCGCCAGAGTCAAAACGGCGAAGACCGCGATGCGAGGATGCTTGCGATATGCCTGAGGTAGCATAAAAAGGCCGAGAGCCGTAACAGGCGCGTAAAGTAACAAGCTTTTATTGACCGAGCCAAAGTACGAAAGAAAGTTGAACGCCACGCGCGCGAAGCCATCCGCAAGCAAGGTAAAAAAGTAACCTGAGCTGCTACCGTACCCGGCATCCCAGTATTTCGAACTGTAATGACGATTAACGAAATAAACGCCGCCGACTATCGCAAACGCCAGAATCATCCTTACCCATTCCAGCCGCAGCGTATCGGCGACTGTCTTATGACCTCGAAAAAAATAACAATAGATCAGATAGATAATCGCTGGCGTTAGAAAAACTCCGTTGCTCTTGACCGAAATCGCTGTGGCGCAGGCGAAGCTGAAGGTCACCAGACGCAACCGCGAAGAGCGATTTTCAGCCGCGAGCGCCAGATATGCCGATAAAATCACGAAGAGAGATTGCGTGGTTTCGAGCCCGATGTAAGTGTATGGCCAGATCATTGTGGCGATGGCCGCCGTCATACTCAGCCAGTAGGCCCAGGCCAGGCTCTTCGTTAGTCGTTGAATCCACAGAAACGCCACCACGCACGACAGCGCGGTAAACATGATTGGTTGAATTATAGCGACTCGCCCGAACCATTCGAGCGAGTCGCCAAACAGCAGCCTGCTCGCAACCACAAAAGGCAGGTCGAAAAGCATTTCGAGAAGGCCGTGTCGCGGCCACCCTATCGGCGCAAGAGGCAGGCGGCGAACCAGGTTGATCAGGTTATTTACGATCTGATTGGCGCCGATGAGGTTCTCCTGGTTATACCCCATGCCGTTGATCGTGCCGGGGGTAAACGACAAATAGAAGGCGAACAAGGCGAAGAACAAGACCCAATGAGGTTTTCTACCGGCGATTGCTTGAAGTGTGGCGCGCATTTCAGTTGGTGGCGGTGTCCCTAAAAATCAGTTGCGGAAGACGAATCGTAACCGTGTTCTTCAAACTTAAGCTCCGCGTTTTTGTGCGGCTTCCATGTGACGTTCCATTTTCGCTCGAACTTCGCTCTGTTCTCATCGAAGAGCCGGTCGTAATGACCCGTGCGAATGAGCTTGCCGAAGGCCGCCTGTCCGAAATGATGGACGAAAGCGTCCGCCGCGCAGATCACCCTGTAGCCCTTCTGTTTTACGCGAATCGAATAATCGTCGTCCTCGAACATCCCTATACCGAACTGTTCGTCAAGTTCGCCGACCTCTTCAAACACTTCACGCCTCATCGCAACACAAAACATGGCCAGCATGTGGATGTCGGCGATTCGCCCGTGATTATTCCAGGTCTGATCCTGAGCGAACTCTTCCATCTCTGCCCAGGTTCGGTAATTGACCTGCAGTTTAGCTTCATTACCGACGAAGTTGGTGACCGGCCCGGCAAGCCCCACTTTCGGATCATCCAGATGTTTCAGTAACCGGCTGAGCCATCCACGAGGTACTATTGTGTCGTTGTTGAGTAATACTATGTAATCTCCGGAGGACTGGCGAATACCTTGATTGTTGGCTTTTGCGAAGCCGAAATTGGTTTCGTTCAGGATAATTTTCAGGTTTCCGTACTTACCATTTAATTCTGTCAGGTAACCCGGCGTGCCATCTGAAGACTTATTGTCAACTACGATTACTTCATAATCGGGGTAATCGGTGTTACGAAACAGGCTTTCCAGGCATAGCTTGTTTAGGGACAAATTGTTATAAGTCACAATTATTATGCTTGCGCGGCGGGAAGCTTGAACTAACCGAGATTCAATCTGCCTGTAGCGGGATTCCCAGGTATGCTGGCGAGCAATTTGTTTCCTCTGTTCGGTCAGGTTCGGGTTGTCTTCTGAAATCGCCTTGTCAATCTTGTCGGCGAAATCAGCCGCGTTTCCGGCGATGTAAATGTGATCACGGTACAGCGCGAGTTCGGGCAGGTTTACCGAAACGACGGGTTTGCCGCCGCTCAGGTATTCGTACAGTTTGACCGGATCGGTCGCTTCGGTGATCGGGTTGATTTTGAAGGGAATGACGCAAACATCGAAGTTATAAAGGTACTGCGGCATTGTTTCGTAAGGCTGTTGCCCGAGCAGCTTCACGTTCGGCAGTTTGCGCAGCCGGGAAACGTCAGTATCGAAAACTCCTCCGAGTAACACGAAATTGTAGTTGGGGCGCCGCACCGCCACATCCGCCAGCAAATCAACGTCGAACCAATCGGCGATTGCGCCGTAATAACCGATAATCGGGTGGGAGAGGTCGTCGAGCAGGTTATTCTGTTTGAGCCGTTGCTGGTAAAAATCGTAATCGGCGGCGTTCCGCGCCAGAACCATCGGGCGTTGGTAAGGCAGCCATTTGTCGTAAAGCCGCTGAGCCGTGACGACCAGCAGGTCGCAACGCTCCACCAGCTTCGTTTCCATTTCGAGCAGCGGCGTTTTGATGCCGGGGAAGTTCTCCCATTCATCCATGCAATCATAGATGACGCGCCATCCCCATTCCCGCCCGGTTCGCAGAGCCACGCGGCCCCACGATGGAATCATAACGTAGCTGATCGCCTCGTTGATGTTGAACTCGCGGCGCAGGCTATCCAGAGAATCAAGCGCGATTTCCAGATCTTTCTCTTCGATGACTTTGCCGTAAAGATCGGGCTGCGCACGGGCTGCAATCTGAACTTCAAACAGATTTTCTCTGAGTTGCTCGGCCTGAAATTTCGCCTTTGAATAAACGCCGCAAAATTTCGTAGTGCTGAGATAGAAGACGCGATGCCCGTTGGCGGCGAATTGGGCCATTAACTGCTGGGGGCGTTGAAACCGGAACGACCAGTCAACAATTGAAAAGCAGATCACGTCAGGTTTAGTGGTTCTGGCCTTTTCGACCGGGCGGTTCAGGATCGCCTCGACTTCGGATTCCGGCAGATGCGGGAGCAATGTCACCGCTTCATAAAAATCGCCGCGCCTGAGTTTCTCCCTATAAGGCGATCTCTTTGTTGTGATTCGGTCATACGCCCATAGATACAGCGACTTCAATCCCAGCCGGCTCCGCGCCAGGCTGACCGTGCGGCGGCGCCATTCGTAGGGAATGATAATACGAAGAGATTCGCGGAAGGCTGCGTAAAGGCTTACAGATGGCTGTCTGAAGGCCGCTCTGACCTGCTGGTATTGTGAATTACTCTTTTCCATAAAAGCGCACAATGCTAAAGAGCAAAAATCGGATTCGTTGTGGGGCGCATCTCCACCGTCTGAATAGCGCAATAAAAATTGCCAGGGTGTCAGCTTATCGCAACAGCGCACTTATAGCTTCGACAGTGGGTCGGGAAGGATGCAGGAGGTGAAGGCTCCCATCAACGGTAGGCGCTCCAAATCCGGGCGGGAATATACTACAACGCCGCCGATAAAACCAAACTGCGAATCAGTCCGCGATGCGCGTTATCACGCCGGTTTGACAGAATCAGGATGGCGCCATATAAAACCGGCTCGCGCTGGGCATGCTGGCGCATCACTATTTCGTCATCACCCGACGGCTCCGGTCAGGCAGGCTGCCAGCGAGCCATCCCGACACGCCCCAGAAAATTCAGATTTCTCCTTTAAGGTAATGAAAAGACGCCTGAGGTAGATTTTTTATGGCTGCCAGGAGTTACTCCATAACAGCAGAGGCGGGAAAGCCGGATGAAAGGCCGGTCTACGATTCGGCCCGGCTGGTCGTCCCGTTTGTGGAAGAGTTCAAAGAGTTGGCGCGTTACCGCGATCTGGTCAAGCATCTGATCGCGCGCAACATCAAGACCCGGTATAAACGTTCGGCGTTGGGCATTTTGTGGACAATGCTCAATCCGCTGTTGATGATGCTGGTGCTGACGTTCGTTTTTTCAGAGGTCTTTCGCGCTTCAATCATTTCGCGATCTTACTCGGCTTACGCGCTGGCCGGGCTGTTGCTGTGGAACTTTTTCTCGCAAACGACCATGGGGGCGATGAGCGAATTGATCTGGGGCGGCGGGTTGCTCAGGCACATCTATTTGCCCAGGGCGATCTTCGCCGTCTGCGCGCTGGGCACGAGCCTGGTCAATCTGCTCTTATCTCTGATTCCGCTGTTTCTGATCATGATCGTCACCGGAGTTCCGATCCGCCCGATAGCGCTGATCCTGCCGGGGCCGATCATTCTGACGGCGATGTTCGCGCTCGGCGTCGCGTTTTTCCTTTCGCGCATCGCCGCCTACTATCACGACGTGATGGAGATGTATCAGATACTGCTGACGGCGTGGATGTATTTGACTCCGATTATCTATCCGAAGGAGATCATCCCGGCGCGGTTTCGCTGGCTGTTCAAAATCAATCCGATGTACCACCTGATGGAAATTTTTCGCGAGCCTTTGACCGTCGGGCGCATGGCGGGGCCTAAGACCTGGGCCGCCGCAGCCGCCGCCGCCCTTCTGACGCTGGTCTTCGGCTGGTGGTTTTTTTCCAGGAAAGCGGATGAGCTTGCTTATCGAATCTGAAATCATATCTGACAGCGCGGCTGATGGCCTCAAGGCGCGAGATGACGCAGAGGTCGTAGTTCGCCTGGAAGACGTCACGGTCGAATACCGCGTGCCGCGCGAACAGATCCGCAGCTTCAAAGAGTATGCGATCCGTCTCGTGCAGGGCCGTGTTCAGCATGACAATTTCAAGGCGCTCGGCGGCGTCAGCCTGGAAATCCGCCAGGGCGAGGTCATGGGCGTCATCGGCCACAACGGCGCGGGCAAAAGCACGCTGCTCAAACTGGTTTCGCGCGTGATGAAACCGACCAGAGGGCGCGTCTGGGTGAAAGGCCGGATCGCGCCTTTGCTGGAACTCGGCGCCGGGTTTCATCCCGAACTGAGCGGGCGCGAGAACATTTTTCTCAATGGGACGTTGATCGGGTACACGCACGCCGAGATGGAATCGCTCTTCGATGAGATCGTTGACTTCGCCGAATTGCGCGATTTCATTGACGCCCCGCTTCGCACGTATTCGACCGGGATGGCTGTCCGGCTTGGGTTTTCAGTGGCGACCGCGATGCGGCCCGACATCTTGATCGTGGATGAAGTCCTGTCAGTCGGCGACGAACAGTTCCGGCAAAAATGCGCGGCGCGGATGGACGGGTTTCGTGAGAGCGGGACGACTATCCTTCTGGTTACTCACGATTCAAAACAGGTGGCCAGCATCTGTGATCGCGCGGTCTGGCTGGATCACGGTCAACTGCGCGCGCTCGGCGACGCGCAAACCGTCGTCAATCAATATCAGGAAGCCAGCGCCCCCGCGCCCGCGAAATCGAATCAGGCGCGCGGAACTACCGGCGCGCAGTTGTCGCTCGACGAGAGAGTCAATCAGAAAAAGTGGCTCTATCGTTTCGAACTGCCAGGCGGCAAACTCGCCCCCTGTCATTTGCCGGAAGAAACGATCAGGCTTCATGACGACCGGCTGGCGATGATTCATTCGGTTCTGGAGCCGGTTTACGGAAAAGACTGGCGCGGCGTTTCGTGTCTTGATGTGGGCTGCCATCAGGGATTTTTCGCGTTGAAGCTGGCCGAGAGCGGCTGCCACAAGGTTCTGGGAGTTGACGTTGACGCGGATAAGATCGAAGACGCGTCGCTGATTCAAAGACTCTGCGGGTTGCCGAATCTGAGTTTCAGCCACGCGGATTTGCGGCGTCTCAGCCCCGGCGAAAGCGGGCGGTTCGATGTCGTGCTGATGTTGGATACGCTCTCTTCGTTCGAGAATCCGATCAACGCCATCCGCCTCGCCAAAGCATTGACGAAAAGATTGCTGGTGATCGAAACGCCGCTGGCGCCTGAAGCGAGCGGCCAGATTGATCTGGCCATTCACGGCCCGCAAAAACAACTGCGCGGATCATTCGCTCTGATTGACCAGACGGAAGAATCTGATCCATCCGCCGCCGGTTCGGTGGGAATCTCGCTTTATCCGGGACGCGAAGCGTTGATCTGGTTGATGCGGCGTCTCGGATTTTCGCGCGTCGAA
>JAJVID010000034.1:3180-42055 GCA_022072205.1 Acidobacteriota bacterium | reverse complement strand
GTTAGCCTCTCCGTTATGAAAGTCCTCTCGATCTTCGGCACTCGCCCTGAAGCCATCAAAATGGCTCCGGTCGTCAAACAACTCGGCAAACACCCGGATCAATTCACCAGCGTCGTTTGCGTCACGGCGCAGCACCGGCAGATGCTCGACCAGGTTTTGTCGCTGTTCGACATCAGACCGGATTACGACTTGAACATCATGAAGCCGGATCAGACGCTGGCGCAGATCACAGCCGGCGCTTTGACCGAGCTTGACGCGGTGCTGCGCGCGGAAAAGCCCGACTGGGTGCTGACGCAGGGCGACACGACGACGGCGATGGTCGGCGCGCTCGCGGCTTTTTACCACCGCATTCGCGTCGGGCACGTCGAAGCCGGGCTTCGCACCTGGGATAAATTCCAGCCGTTCCCGGAAGAGATCAACCGCAAGATAGCGGACGCCGTGTGCGATTTGCATTTCGCGCCGACCGCTGCTTCCCGCGACAACCTGCTGCGCGAAGGCGTTGACGCGTCCGGCATCGTGGTCACCGGCAACACAGTGATTGACGCGTTGCTGGACGTAGCCGGGCGCGATTACGACTGGCGCGAAGGCGAACTGGCTCAGGTCCCGCGCGACAAACGATTGATTCTGGTGACGGCGCATCGCCGCGAAAATTTTGGCGAGCCGCTGCTGGAAATCTGCGCCGCGCTCAAAGAGATCGCCACGAATTATTCCGATGTCCATCTGGTCTACCCGGTTCATCTGAACCCGAACGTGCGCAACGCGGTCTTCGAGCAATTAAGCGGCGTCGAGAGGATTTCATTACTTCCCCCGCTGGAATACCTACCGCTGGTGCAGTTGATGAAAGCCTCGCATCTGGCGCTGACCGATTCGGGTGGATTGCAGGAAGAGGCGCCGGGACTGGGCAAGCCCGTCCTCGTGTTGCGCGAAGTTACCGAGCGCCCCGAAGGCGTTGAGGCGGGAACAGTCAAACTCGTCGGCGCGAATAGGCGGAGAATCGTCGAAGAGACTGCGAGGTTGCTGGATGATCGAACGGAGTACGAGCGGATGTCACGCGCGATAAATCCTTATGGAGACGGACACGCGAGTGAAAGAATCGTCGCTGCGCTGAAATCACAGGCCTGAAGCTTTACAGGTTGCTTGCAACTTAATGGTCGAGTCCTTAAACTCGCAGCCAACTTGCCGGGGTGGTGAAACTGGTAGACACACAGGACTTAAAATCCTGAGGCTCGAAAGGGCCGTGCGGGTTCGAGTCCCGCCCTCGGCATTGAGAAATTTGAAAGCCGGAAGAATAAACCTCAGCCAGATGGCGCAAGCCGTATTGTGCGCATCAACCAACTCACTGAATTCAACCCTGAAAAGAAAAAATAAAAGGGGAAGGAGTTTCCTCCTTCCCCTGCGACAGGTCGGTTTTTACCGGCGTTTTATTGTTCGACGATGCGGCGTCTGCCGAAGCGCTCGAACGACGTTCCGCCAACGCCTTCCACGCGCGGCCGATCATCGAAGATGTCGCGTCCCGGCGCTCTGTAAATGAAGTCGGATTCGGTTTCAGCCCCGAAGCTGGACAGTTTATTGAGCGTCAGCGTGTAGGCGCCGGTTTTGTTCGGCTCGTAAGGCGTCGCAATGAGGAGATGAATGCCGGACGAAGTCAGCTTATAAGTAAGCTGCGCGTCAAATCCGCCACCTGTGTTGTCATCGCTGGCAAGCGGCGGGTCGCCGTCGTTGCGTTGCAGGATCAGGAAGGAATCAAACGCCGTCGAAGCCATTTTGGCCTGGACGTTATCGTTGCTGGCCCCGTTGAACCAGTAAACGTCAAGATAAGTTCCAGCCGAAGTCTGAAGATCGGTATTCGTGACTGATTGATTCGTCGCAGTCGCGCTGTAGTTGAGTTGAGTGGCGATGTTGTTCAACAGCTTCAGCGAATAGCTGCCGACTCCATTCGGCTGTTGATCCGACGTTGAAGCGAAGAGCACGTAGGTGCCGGGGTTTTGCAGCACTATCAACAACAGCGAATTGTTGTTTTCGATCTTGCCGTTGCCGTAGCCGCCCGATTGATCGTCGGCGCCGAGAAACGTCAGCGAGCTGTTATCAACGCGGTAAATCAGGACGGTCGCGTCGAATTGCGTGGAGCGCAAATCTGCCGCGATGGTGGCGTTTGCGGTGGTCGTCGTAAATCTGTAGGCGTCGAAGAAAAAGGTATTGCCCGTCGCGTTGTCTATCTGAACCTGGTCGTCAACCGCCAGATCGCCGGTCGCCGTCTGGCCGAAAGAAAGGTCCGTCACGCGCACAGGAGGCGTCTGCCCGCCGAGTTTTATCGTCACCGTATTCGAGGCGCGGCCATTCGCGGTGACGACGATCCGAACGCTGCCGAGTCCGGCCATCTCCGGCGGGATAATGACGTTGATCTGATCAAGCCCGACCAACCCCTGCGGCCCCGCAAAGAGCGTCTGGGCCTGAACGCCCTGGATTTTTACAGTCACAGCTTCGGCAACGCCATTGCCATCGTTCGGGTTCGCCGCGGGAGTGTTGCGAACGCCGGTTGTATAAAGAATCAGAACGTTGGGTTTCGATTTGGTTCCGGCGTCAACATCTTTCTCATTTCCTGCGGCGTCGAAGGTGTTCTGAAAAGTCACGCCATCGAAAGTGGTTTGGGCCGCAGCCGCGCCCTGGCCTGAGGCTTTTGCTGAAAAGATACCGGTAGCGCTGCGGACTACTGTGAATGTGCCCGTGCGCGTCGAATTGTCGGAGTTGGTGACGGTGATCGCAATGTTCGCTCCGTCCGCTGTCCCGCCGGGAATCTCGAAATTGATCTGTCCCGTCGAGACGAAAAACAGCCCGGCGTCGGTATTGCCGACGCGAACTCGCACGCCGCCGAGCGTCGTCGGCAGAGGCACCGACGTGGCCTGGAAAACCTGGTTGTTCTGCGTCACGAATGCGCCGAAAGCGGCGGCGATCGCATTCGGCGCCAACACTTTGTCGAAGCTGGCGGCGCTGACCACAGTAACGGTCTGTTGCGCCGAAGCCGTGCCGCGCAGGGCGGAGCCGCTCAGATACGATCCACCGGCGCTCATAGCCACGAGCAACAGGGTGACGAGAGTTAATGGCCGCAATGCCGAGCGGATCATCGAAGTCTTTTTCATGGTCTTCTCCTATGGATGTCAGGATTTTTCGCCTGGATGACGGAAAGCACACAAACCCGTACTCATTGCCAGTATGTAACGATGTGAGTTTTACGGATTAGAAGTCAGGGGCGTAACGGCCATCAATCTATCCGTCAGTTCAGTTCACTGTCAAGTAAGGATTCGAGCAAAAAGGCCGCGCCGGAGCGCCAATCAACAAAGCCACAAATGAGAAAGGCGCGACCTATTAGACGCGCCCTTCCATCATTGGACGATAACTTTTTACTACGGGTTCTGCTCACCCGATTCGCACGGTGACTGTGTTCGACACCTTGCCGCCTGCCGTGACCTGAATCTGGACTGAGCCTGATCCGGCCAGTTCTGGCGGGATGATCAAATTGATTTGATCGAGTCCGGCGAATCCCGGCGCCGGCCCGGCGAATGTCGCCGTCGCGTTGACGCCTTTGATCGTAACAGTCACGGCTTCGGCCACGCCGTTGCCGTCGTTCGGATTCGCCGCTGGCGCATTGCGCAACCCGGTGGTGAACAGCACGAGGAAGGTCGGACTGGCTTTTGTGCCGGGAGTGATGGGGCGTTCGCTGCCGTCAGAGTTCATCACTGGCTGAAAAGTCACGCCGTCCGTAGTCCACACCGCCGCCGCCGTTCCTTGTCCGGTCGCTTTCAGCGAGAAAAGACCGGCGGACGCTCGCGCCATCGTGACAACGCCCGCGCGAACCGCGCCGTCCGCGTTCGTGATTACGACCGTGGCCGGGCCGTCGGGGACGTTTTGCGGCGCGACGATGTTGAGCTGCCCGTTGCTGGCCAGAAGCATTTGCGCGTCCTGTCCGTTGATCGTGACCCGCATGCCGCCGAGCGTCGTGGGCAGCGGCGTGCTCGGAGCGAGGAACATTCCGCCTCCGGAAGTCTGGAACCTGCCGAAGACCGCCGCGAGCGAACTCGGAGCGATGGCGTCGCCGAGGAAACTCGCCGCGTTGACTACCGCCATTCCGCCGGATTGTGATGAAGGCGCGGGGCCGTTTGCGACCGCGATTCCGCGAATCACTTCGCCGCCGCCGATGTTTCCCAGCAACGTCGCAGCGCCCGTGCCCAGATTGATCGTGTAAAGCTGTGAGACGCCGCCGACGGTCAACGAGGCGTAAGCGTTGTTGGTGTAATCGGCGATGTCGAATCCGACCATCTCGTTCGTGTCAACGCCGAGCGGCCCGATTGTGAAGAGCAGCCCGGTGTTCGGCGAGATGGGCACGGCGCCCGGCGATCCCTGCCTGACCAGCGAATCGAAATTGGAATCAATCGCGAAAAGCGTCGTCGAAGTCGAACCGGGGAAATTGTTGTCGTAAGCCGCGCCGGTGATGAATGTTTGCTTGCCGGCGTTTTGATCGTTCGGCGAATAGGCCAGCGGCGTATCAGTCCCCGCCAGGTCTCCTTTGTCCGGGGCGAAGCGCAGGTTATGCGTCGTCGTGCTGACGACTCTGATTCGATCGGGCGCCGGGTTGAAATCGAAGCCGTAAGCGATAGCGTTGAGCTGCGACAATGCGTCGCCTGCGCCGACCGGCGTCGCCGCGCCCGTCAACGGATTGATCGTATAGATGCGGCTGCTGCTGCCCATAGCGTAAAGCAGTCCGTTAGCCGGGCGGAAATCAATCCCGATGATCGTCTCGTTGGCAAGCCCCGTAATCTGAGCCACGCTTTGAATCGTTCCCGGAGCGGTGCTGACGAAACTGATCAACTTGTTGCTGTTGGTCACGGCGTAGACGGTCTCGATGCGCGGCTGGATGGCGATGTCGCGTATGATCTGGCCGCCGCCAATCGGCCCGATCATCGCCGCCGCGCCGGTCGTCAGGTTGATCGTGGTGAGCGTCGAAACTCCCCCAAGCGTCATCGAAGCGAACGCCGCGCCGGTCACAGGCGCAATGTCGAAACCCAGTTCATCACCGGGATCAACGCCGAGCGGCCCGACCGTGAACTGTTGCCCGCTGTTCGGCGAGATGGGAGCGCTTCCGACCGAACCCTGCGTCGTCAGGATGTTCAGAATGGAGTCAATGCCGTAGAGAGTCGTCGTGGTCGTTCCGGCGAAGTTATTGGTATAAGCCGAGCCGACGATGTTCGGATTCGCGTTCGCGTTTACATCGCCCGCCGCGAAGGTCAGGTTTGTATCTGTGGCCGCCAGCGCGCCGGTGTTCGGGTTGAGCCGCAGATCCTGATCGGCGTCGCTGACAACTCTGATTCGATCAGACGCGGGGTTGAAATCGAATCCGAAATTGACGCCCGCCAACGCCGGAGCGAACGGAGCGCCGCTGACCGGAGTCGCCGCCGCAGTCGCGGTGTTGATCGTGTAAACGCGGCTCTGATTGCTCAAAGCGTAAAGCAATCCGTTGGCCGGTCGAAAATCAATTCCCAGCAAAGTCTCGCCGGCGGTCAAACCCGTGATCGGCGTGACGGCGCCAGCCGTGTTCGGATTACCCGAACTGAAACTTAGCAGGCCGTTGTTCGTCGTCAACGCGAAGATCGTTTCGACGCGCACGACCGCCGCGATGTCGCGGATGATTTCGTTCACGCCGATTGGCCCGATAAACGTCGCTGCGCCGGTCTGCAAATTGATCGAGTAGAGCGATGAGAATGTCGAGCCTTGAGGAGTGAGCGATGCGAGCGCCAGGCCGCCGGGCCAGCCGGGATTGACGATGTCGAACCCGACTTGATCGGTGGTGTTGACGCCCAGCGCCCCGACCGTGAACAGTTGCCCGCTGTTCGGCGAAACCGGCGCGCCGCCAACCGATCCCTGCGTGACCAGAACATCGAGGTTTGAATCAATTCCGTAAAGTGTGGTCGTCGTCGTCCCCGAAAAACTGTTTGTGTAAGCCGAACCTACGATGTTCGGATTCGCAGCCGCGTTCGGATCGCCAGCCGCAAAAACCAGGTTTGTGTCCGTCGCCGCCAGCGCGCCGGTGTCCGGGTTTAGCCTCAGGTCCTGCTCCGCGTCGCTCACCAATCGAATGCGGTCGGAGACAGGATTGAAATCGAAGCCGAGCGACACGCCATTGACGGCGGGACTGAACGGATTCGCTCCGACCTGCGTTGCGGCGCCGGTTGACGGATTGATCGTGTAAAGCCGGCTCTGATTGCTGACCGCTTGCAGCGCGCCGGTGCGAGGGCGGAAGTCTATGCCCAGAATGCTTTCGCTCGCCTGCAATCCGGTGATCGCCGTCGTCTTGATGATCGCGTTCGGCGCGAATTGATTGAAGCTGACCAGCTTGTTGCTTGCGGTGACGGCGAAAACCGTCCCTTCGATAGCAGGGTTTGCGGCGGCAGGGGCCGCGTTCACGGAAGGTTCAAAATTGATCCTCGCCCCCCAGGGCTGCAACACGAAACCGGCGAGGAAGAGTAACGCGGACGAGAACAGGCATACTTTACGACTGTGATTCGAGGTTCGGTACATAAACGTGTATTCTCCTTTTCGCCAAACATCGGGGCACAACCTGATTGATCACGACTGCGCGCCGTTTTATTCACGCATCGGCGCGGACGTGTCCTTGCGAAGTTCGAGGTTGGGAAAAAATTGCGCCCAGACGCATAAAGGGGCGGGCGTGCTTGCGCTGAGATGTCTGAAACTAGGCGTGACTGAATTAGGTGAGAATTACAGCCGCGCCAGAATAACACCGGATAACACTGGAGGGGGAAAGACTGATGACATCAGGTGATTGATGCCGTCCGCCGGAGTGAGGAAGAAAGGGCTTGATCGTTGAGGGCACGATGAGTTTCAAGGGAAGCGGGGGACAATCTACGCGCGTGATTGAATCGAGTCAAGAGGCTTCGAACTGAATGATGGATTGCTCGATTTATTAGACGGCCTGTTCGATTTACACGGCAACGGCGCCCGCAAACTTAATGCGCCATCAATAGCCTGTTGCCAATCACTCTCGCTTGATTTAGCATCGCCAATCAAGAACCAACAACGAGAACCATCAAAACGCTTTGCTTCAAATTAACACTCAAGCTTTAGACTTTGGCTTTGCCTGGGAAAAAAACTCGATCCAACCTCGTTCAGTATTGACCGCGCCCCACAACGTCAATCACTGACCGACAAACTGACAACCAGACACCTCAAGGAGAAGAAGCTCAATGACACATTGCAATCATCTTCGAGCCGGTTTCCTGGCGATGATGATCGCCTCGTTGTTCGCGCTCGTCCTGGCTGTCCCGGTCTTCGGGCAACAGGCGGCGACGGCAACCATCGAAGGCATAGTCACCGACCAGAACAACGCGGTCGTTCCCGGCGCCAAAGTCACGGTTAAAAACGTTGACACCGGTTTGACGCGCGAGATCACCACCGACAGCAGCGGCATCTACCGCATCACCGCTCTCCCTCCCGGAACCTATCAAATCGCCGCCAGCGGCCAGGGCTTCGCCGAAAACAAATACGGCTCGGTCACGCTGACGGTCGGCCAGAAACTCAATCTCGATCTCGCGCTGCGCGTGAACGTCAGCGAGGCGGTCGAGATCACCTCGCAGGCGCCAGCGCTCGAAACCACGCGCACCAACGTCTCCGGCTCGGTCGGCGAACAGCAGGTTCGCTCGCTGCCGGTCAACGGGCGCAACTTCCTCGATTTCGCCACGCTCACGCCAGGCGTCGTGCGCGATTCGACGCGCGGCGGCGACCTCTCGTTCGGCGGACAGCGCGGCACGTTCAACAGCGTCCAGATTGACGGTGTTGACAACAATAACAATTTCTTCGGCCAATCGCTGGGCCGCACCGGTTCAGGCCGCGCGCCTTACCAGTTCAGCCAGGATGCGGTGCAGGAGTTCCAGGTCAACACCAACTCGTTCTCGGCTGAGTTCGGACGCGCAGCCGGCGGCGCGATCAACGTCATCACCAAATCGGGCACGAACCAATTTCACGGCACGGGCTTCGAGTTCTACCGCGACGCTTCGCTCAACGCCAAACGGCCCAACTTCATCGCCTCGCGCAATGGGTTAGTCCCGGTCAAAGAGCCTTACCACTTCCACCAATTCGGCGGTAACATCGGCGGCCCGGTCAAAAAAGATCGCGCGTTCTTCTTCTTCAACTACGACGGCCAGCGCAACACGCGGCCCAATTTCGTCTCGCTCGGACAAACGGCTCCGGCTGACGCCGCGTCGCAGGCCGGTTTGCAACGCATTCTGCCGCTCGTCCAAAACTACACGCTCGGCTTCAACCAGGATGTCTATCTGGCCAAATTCGACTGGCAGATCAGTTCGGAAAACCGCCTCGGCTTCCGCTACAACGGCCAGCGATTCCAGGGGCGCAACCTCGAAAGCAGCGGCGCGACCAGCGTGCAGGAACACACCGGCAACAGCAACGTGACGACCAACGCTTACACCGTCACGCTCAACACGGCGTTCACGCCCCGCTTCCTCAACGAATTCCGCGCGCAGGTGGCGTTCGACAAGGAGCCGGGCTTCGCCAATTCCGACAACGCCGAAGCCACCATCCAGCAGGCCGGAAGCACCGTGCTCGTTTTCGGGCGCAACTTCTTCAGCCCGCGCGCGACCAATGAAGACAAGTATCAATTCGTTGACAACGTCTCGTACTTCAGCGGCAAACACAGCCTCAAGGGCGGCGTGGATTTCATCATCGAGAAGATCGAGAACTTCTTCCCCGGTAATTTCGGCGGACGTTACTTCTTCCAGAGCGCGAACGGTTACGCCGAATTCGCCAACCACTTCGATCAGGCAAGCGCGGGCTATCGCCGCGTCACACGCTACCAGCAATCGTTCGCGGGCGTCGGAACGACGGGGGCGCTGACCCGCCCCGATTACAACGACCTCGGACTCTTCATTCAGGACGATTGGCGCGTGGCTTCCAGGCTGACGCTCAATCTCGGTCTGCGCTACGACGCGCAGGTGATGCGCAAGCCGACCACGTTCAACCCCGATCCGCGTCTGGCCGCCGCCGGCATCAGCACCAAACAGTTTCACAACGATTACAACAACTTCGCGCCGCGCTTCGGCTTCGCGTGGAACCCGCATGACAACCTGGTCATTCGCGGCGGCTACGGATTGTTCTTTGGCCGCACGCCTTCGATCCTGCTCGGCACGGCGCACTCGAACAACGGCGTCAACGTCATCGGCATCACGCTCAGCAACGTGCAACTGCCGTTCACCTATCCGAACCGCTTCCTGACGCTGGCCGATCTGCAAAACGCTTTCGGGAACGCGCAACCGGGCGTGCCCGACATTTACGTCTTTGACAAGAACTATCAGCAACCGTACACGCAGCAGGGCAGCCTCGGCTTCGAGTACGGATTGACGAAGGATACTTCGGTCGGCGCGTCTTACCTTTACGTCAAAGGCACGAACCTGACGCGGACGCGCGATCTGAATCTGGGAGCGCCTGTTCCGACGACAATCAAAATCCAGGGTGGCCCGGACGACGGCAAGACGGTGACCTTCCTGCGAAATCCTGGAACGACGTCTCCGGCTCGCCCCGTCGCGGGTTTTGGCCGCATCAGCCAGTTTGAAGGCTCGGCTGATTCGACCTACAACGCGCTGGCGCTGACGTTCAAGAAACGCCTCTCGCGCAACTTCCTCCTTGACGCTTCCTACGTCTGGTCGAAGGTGCTCGACAATGTGCCCGATCAGACTTCGGTGGTGGTCGGCGGCGGCGATGACGCGAAACAGGCGCAGCAGACATTCCTGCTCAGCGATGATCGCGGCCCTGGCGCCGCCGACACCCCGCATCGTTTCGTGCTGAACGGATTGTGGCAGTTGAACTACTTCAGCGGCCTGAACGGCCCGGCGCGCGCGCTGCTGCACGGCTGGGAATTCAGCGGCATCATTCAGATCGCCTCCAACCAGCCGCTCAGCGAGTTGCTCGGCGCCGATTTGAACAACGACGGCAACAACCGCACCGACCGCACACCGGGCGTCGGGCGCAACACGATTCGCGGCGACGCGGTCGAGACGGTTGATCTGCGAGTGACCAAGAGCTTCGGCTTCCGCGAAGACAAGGTGCGGTTGCAGTTGATCGGCGAATTGTTCAACGCCTTCAACCACACGAACATCTCCACCGCTCTCGCTGGTACCTCCTACCTCCAGAACACCCGCTACAGCGTGACGGGAATCAACACGGCCAACGCCGCGCTGGTTTACCGCGCGAACTTCCTCGATCCGCGCAGCGTGCCGATTGACGGCCAGCGCATCGGCCAGTTGGCGCTCAAGCTGATCTTTTAGAAGTAGACGGAGAGACGGAGAGACGGTGAGACAGAAGCGTTCCGTCTCTCTGTCTTTCCGTCTCTCCGTCTACTATTCACGTTTATGCCCTCAAGCCGCAGCCAAACATCCGCTCAGCGTTTCGACAAGACGATCAAGAAACTCTTTCAAACGCTTCCATCGCTGCTGATCGAATGGCTGACCGGCCAGCCGCCGGTCGAGGCGCTGGCCATCGAGTTTCCGACCATCGAGTCGCGCAGCGCCGATCTGGTCTTTCGCCTGCCCAACGACGAGATTCACCAGATTGAATTGCAAAGCGACAACGACCGGACGATGGATGTGCGGATGCTGGAGTATTACCCGCGCATCTGGCGGGTCTACAAACGCCCGCCAGTCCAGCACGTGCTCTACATCGGACGCTCGCCGCTGAAGATGAAAGGCCGCGTCAACCATCCGCGACTCAAGTTCAGCTATGAGGTGGCTGACATCCGTGAGTTCGACGCCGAACCATTGCTCAAGAGCGATTCGCTGTCGGACAATCTGATCGGGCTGCTCTGCCGTAATGGGGCGACGCGTTCCTCGGTGCGGCGCATCCTGCGGAAGATCGCGCGGCTGCCGGAAAGACAAAGGATAGATGCGTTGAAGCAACTTCTGATATTATCCGGGCTGCGCGAAATTGAGAGCATAGTCGAAAAGGAGGGCCAGCAGATGTCATTGGAATTGAGCATTGAGAACAACTCGTTCCTGCGCAGAATCTTTTTGGAAGGCGAAAAGAAAGGCGAGAAGAAAGGTGAGAAGAGAGGTGAGAAGAAAGGTGAGAAGAAAGGTGAGAAGAAAGGTGAGAAGAAAGGCATAGCCAGCCTATTGCAACGCCAACTCGAATGGCGCTTCGGCAAACTGCCAAAATGGGTCGCGCAGCAGTTGGAAAGCGCCGACGCCGCCACGTTGGAGCGATGGGGAGAGCGAATTCTTGAAGCCAGGAGCCTGGAAGAGATTATTCCCAAATCCCGCGCCACACGATCACGCGCCAAACGCTGAGCCAGCTTCAACTCTCTTCAAACGAAAACAGGGATGGTTGAGCGTCAGCTCAACCATCCCTGAATTTTTTGCCGGCCTGTTCGCCAGCTTTATTTGATTGTCACAGGCACATCGGCTTTGATCTCGATGCTGTTGCTTGAGAGTGTGGTTGAGACCACACGCTGCAACTGCACGACCGCCTTGTTGTAATCACTCAACGCCTGCAGTTCGGTGAATTGCGCCTGCGATAGTTCAGTTTGGCGCGTCAGGATCAGGAAGGTGGACGAAAGGCCCGCGGAGAACTTCTTTTCCTCGCCCACGAGTTGCTGCCTTGCGTACTCGGTCGCCGCCTTCGCCGCCTCGATCCGCATCTTCGTCATTTCAACCGATTGGACGGCGTTACGGACTTCGGCCTCAATGGATTGAATCATTTTGCGTGTGTTCAGATCAATCTGTCTGCCGGATTCGATCTGGCGTCCGAGGTTGGCTTTCGCCACGCGATTGCGCCACGGCAGGCTGATGTTCACGCCGACCGACCAGCTTCTGAAATCATTTTTGAAGAGGTTTTTGAGCGCTGAGCCGTAACCGCCGAGAAATTCGGGCGGAAGACATCCGCCCGTAGTCGGCGGCGGTTGCCCGGGCACGCAAGCCGGCGTCGCCAGAGCCAGCGGGTTGTTGGCGTTTCTCGTTCCGCCGATGCCGATCATCGTGTAACTGGCGACGAAGTCAATCTGAGGCTTGGCCTGATTGCGGAAGAAATCAACGCTGATTTGATTGATCTCTTTTTGAAGCGCGAATCGCTTCAGTTCCGGGCGGTTCGCGGTCGCCAGTTTGATCGCGTCATCGAGCGGCAACGTCACTTGTTGGATTTCGAAGGATTCAACCGGGACGATCTGAGCGTTCCAGATGTCGTCATTTGGGCCTTTGACGGCCAAAGCCTTCAACGCGTTTTCAGCCTGAGCCACCGAATTCATCGCCTGAAAGACCGACTGGCGGCGCGATTCGAGCGAGGTTGCGGCGGAAACCACGTCAATCGGAGCGAGCGTACCGACTTCGACCTGACGTTTGTTGTTGTTGAGTTGCGTCTCGGCCAGTTTGACCGAATCGCGCGCGACCTCTTCGTTGCGGATCGCCAGGGCCAAATCCCAGTAAGCCTGCTGAACCGACGAAATGATTTCAATCGCCCGCTGGCGGAATTGCGCGTCCGACAAATCCAGACTCTTTTTCGCGATCTTTATCTGACGCCGGTTGTTGTCGGTCTTGAAATTCCTGAACAACGGCTGCGTGAAATTGAAGCTCAGTTGCGGGTTGTATTGCGGCGACAGAGTGCCGAAGTTGTTCGTGTTGCGCGTATTGTTGAAGTTGATCGAATAGTTGCCGCCGGTTTTTTCGACAAGCTGCTGGGCGCCGGCGTTATAACTGAGTTGTTGCTGGCTCGTGGTGGTCGCTGTGGTGCCGCTGAAGAGCCTAGTGTTGCCCTGAGTGAACGCGTTGTAAGCGCTGCTCGCGGTGTAAGTCACGTCATAGACTCCCCGCGCCGCGAAAAGGTCGTATTGAGCCAGACGCACGTTCGATCGCTCAAGCTCGATGTCAGGGTTGTTTTCAAGCGCCAGCAGGATCGCGTCGCGCAGCGTCCATTTCACGACTTTACCCGGTTCGAGGCCCACCGTTCGCAGCGGAATCGGACGAGCCACAGGCTGTTGATCCTGCGATTGAGAGTTCTGCGGCGCCTGCGCATCCTGCGCTGCGACAGACAGCGAGATTAACGATGCGCAGAAAAGGGCCAAACTCAGGCTAAGAAAATTGCGGGCGATGGCCCACAGCCGCCATTGCTGAATGATTTTCATCTCTCTTCTCCGTGTGAAAACTGTCTACAGAAAAATTGATTCGATTAGATAACGCGCCGTCAGCCTTTACGCAGGCTCAGCGGCAAGGGTTGCAAAAAACTTGGAAAGCGGTGGTTAGTGGCTGGTGGTTGGTGGTTGGCTATTCGAAAACCAACCACCAATCACCAACCGCCAACCACCACTCAAGAACGATAATCCGCGTTGATGCGGATGTAATCTTCAGTCAGGTCGCATGTCCATTCGGTGACTTCGACCTCTCCCTGTCGCATATCGAAGGTGATCGTCACCTCGTCGCGTTTCAAAATCTCAAGCGCTCGCTTTTCATCGAACTGCAATCCCATCCCGCGCTGCGCGACGACAAGGTCGCCGAGTTTAATCTCGACTTTTGAAACATCGAACTTCACTCCGCTGCGTCCAGCCGCCGCCAGAATCCGCCCCCAGTTCGCGTCGGCGCCTGCGATGGCGGTCTTGACCAGCGGGCTTGTGGCGATTGTCGCGGCGATCTTCGCGGCGTCGCGTTCGTTCGGAGCGCGGCGGACGCGAATCGTGATCAGTTTGCGGGCGCCTTCGCCGTCGCGCGCCACCTGGATTGCAAGGTCGCGGCAGACTTCAGTCAAAGCTTTCGTGAACAGATCGAAATCGGCGCCGGCGGGTTTCGTGATCGGCTCGTTCTCCGCAGCGCCGTTCGCCATCGCTGCCAGCGTGTCGTTGGTCGAAGTGTCGCCATCAACCGAAACTCGATTGAAGCTCCGATTGACCGCGCGTTTCAACGCCGATTGCAGCGCCGTCTTGCTGATCGCAGCGTCCGTCGTGACGAAGGCGAGCAGCGTAGCCATGTTCGGATGAATCATCCCTGCGCCTTTGGCCACGCCTGCGATCTTCACCACCTTGCCGCCGAGCCTGACGCTCTTGTTCGCGCGCTTCGGCTTTGTATCGGTCGTCATCATCGCTTCAGCGACGCGGTAGCCAGCCTCGCGCGAAAGCTGGCCTGTCGCCTCGCGCACGCCGCCTTTAATCTTCTCCATATTCAGCCGCGCGCCGATGACGCCCGTCGAAGCGACCAGAACCTCCCGGTCATCGCAGTTGAAATATTCCGCGACCAACTCAGCGGTCGCTCGCGCGTCATTTAATCCTTCTTCGCCGGTGCAGGCGTTTGCGCCGCCTGAATTCATGACGATTGCGCGATGAGTTCTGTAACGTAAATGTTCGCGCGAAACCAGAACCGGGGCGGCCTGCACGAGGTTTTGCGTGAAGACGGCGGCGGCCACTGCCGGACGCTCAGAGAAAATTATCGCCAGGTCTTCTCCTGCTTTTTTCAAACCGCATCGGGCTGTGCCCGCCAGAAAGCCTTTCGGCGCCGTGACCGAAAGCCGATCCGAAGTTTTCCTCTCACTCATCTTTTCAGAACGAAGCTTATGGCGTGTTGATTAACCGCCCGCCTCGCTTTTTCTCTTCCTTTCATATCTTAAATTTCTATTCCAAGTCGCGTGCCATTTCGTGACGGCAGCGCCGTTGGCTTATCTGCTCAACTTAGCCCGGCCAATCACCGGCTGTGAGCGCGCAGATTAAGCGTTCGTTGTCCGGTTTCGAAAATCGAGTGTCCAGAACCGGGAAGCGCGCGCCCGCTCGCTACCGCTCACGGTAGCGACTCACCTGATCGGCGCATCAATTTTAACGATAGGGATGTTTACCTGGCTGATGTCGAAAGGCTCCGGCTGTGCGCCTTCGATCAGGTCGAGAACCATCGCCACCTCGTCGCAGCAATTAAATTTGTGGCAGTTGATGCAATCCATCCAGGTTTTGCGCGGCATTGATTCGTGTGGGACGATGCGAAAGCCGAGCTTGGCGAAGAAATCAACGACGTAAGTGAACGCGTAAACCTGCACCAGACCGTGCTCGCGCGCTTCGGCGATGTTGGCCTCGACCAGCGCGCGGCCTATGCCTTTGCGGCCGGCGTTCTCATCAACCGCGAGCGACCGCACCTCCGCCATATCGCCCCAGGTGAAGTGCAACCCCGAACAACCGAGCAGGCGGTCAGCCTCAGCCGCCACGTGAAAATCGCGGATGTTCTCGTAGATGCTGAGCAGCGTGCGCGGCAGCATCTGCTCCTGTTTGGCGTATTTGTTGACCAGGGCGTGAATCTGAATCGCGTCTTTTGTCAGGGCTTTGCGTATTTCCATCTCTGTTTACGATTGTCCGGCTTTCGCGGCTTCTTCGACGATGACCTCCTCAAGATTGGCCAGCATTTCTTTGATCTCAGGTTTGCGAATGATGTACGGCGGCAGGAAGCGCAGCACGGTGTCGTGCGTGCAGTTCATCAGGAAACCGCGTTCAAGCATTTTCGCGATCACGCCTTTGCCGGCGAATGTCAGTTCGGCGGCGACCATCAATCCCATTCCGCGCACGTCTTTGATCAATCCGGGCTGGCGGCGTTGCAAGCGGCGAAGATGCTTTCTGAAATAATTTCCGACTTCGGCCACGCGTTGCAGCAGATGCTCTTCTTCGAGCATCGCCATAAATTCCAGACTCAACCTGCAAGCCAGCGGGCCGCCGCCGAAAGTCGTCCCGTGATCTCCGGCTTTCAATCCGTCAACAGCTTTTTCGGCGACGATGAAAGCGCCGAGCGGAACCCCCAATCCGAGCGGCTTCGCAACGCACAGCACGTCGGGTTTGACCGATGTGTTTTCAAAAGCAAAAACCTTGCCCGTGCGCCCAAGCCCGCATTGCACTTCGTCGAGAATCAGCAGCGCGTCAACTTTGTCGCAGGCCTCGCGCGCGGCTTTCAGAAAATCGTCGTTAATCGGATGGACGCCCGATTCGCCCTGGATCGTTTCGATGATGACGGCGGCGGTCTTCTCGTTGATCGCCTCGCGCGCTTCGGCGAAATCGTTCGCCGAATTGTTCGGATCAATGAAGCGAACGCCGGGGATCAGCGGCTCAAACGGCTTGCGGTATTTCTCCTGCGCGGTGATTGAGAGCGCGCCCATCGTGCGCCCGTGAAACGAATTGATGAGCGAGACGAACTCGGTCTTGTCTTCGCGCCCCTGACGGCGCTGCCACGCCCGCGCCAGCTTCAACGCGCCTTCGTTCGCCTCCGTGCCGGTGTTGCAGAAAAAGACGCGCGCCAGGCCTGATGCCTTCGCCAGCCTTTCGGCAAGCTGTCCCTGATACGGATGGTAATAAAGATTCGAGGTGTGCAGCAGGTTCCCCTGCTCGCGCAGAACGCGGCGCACGCGCGGATGATCGTATCCGAGCACGTTCACGCCGATGCCCGAAATGAAATCGAGATAGCTTTTGCCTTTGTCGTCGAAAAGTGTCGAGCCTTTGCCGCGCGTGAGCATCACCGGACTGCGCGCGTAGGTCTGCATCAGATAATCCGATTCGAGTTGTTGAATCTGCTCGAGAGCCGGCGATCCGGCTTCGACTTCCTGAATTTTCGCTTCCGCTTCCGCCTGCATCATTAAATTTCCCGCTCCTGTTTGTAGAGTAAGTAATCTCCGCTTGTGATCAATGTCGCCAGCGGCGCTTGCCGGTTATAAACATACATCCAGCATTCGAGCTTTGCGCCGTCTTCGAGCGCGACTTCACATTTGCGTCGCGCAAAGAGGCTCGTATCCGGATCGCGCGGGTCGAAGCCTTCGTAAGCGTCCAACGCCGAAAGCGTCGCGCCGGCGTCAGGCAGTTGAAAGACCTCGCCGGTGATCGTTGCGTCGCAATCCGGATCGAGAATGGCGCCGGGATACTCGCCCAGGTCATAAAGCCGCCCGCGCGTGTAACCGGCGCCGATCCAACGCCATTGACCGATCATTTCTTTGAGTTCCGGCGGCGCCAGCGACGGACGCAAAGTGCCGCACGCGAAAAGATGCTCACACATAATTACGGTCTGGCTTCGAGCACGATATTGAACGGCGTCTCGGCGGCGCGGCGGAATCGCTTGAAGCCGCCTTTGGTCACCACCTCGCGCAAACGCGCTTCGCCCGCCTGAGCGCCGAGCGCCAGCCCGACCTCCTGCGACAATGACGCGGGCGTGCAAATCAGCGTCGAGGCGCTGTAGAAAGCGCGTCCCACCGGATTCAGGTTCTGTTCGACTTTGTCGCCAGCCATCGGTTCGACGATCATCCAGGTCCCGTCAGCGTTGAGCGTCTCCAACACGTGAGCCGACGCGCCCACCGGGTCGCCCATGTCGTGCAGACAATCGAAGAAAGTCACGAAGTCATATTTTTCGCCCGAAGCGATTGGATACTCCTTTGCCTTCGCGACTTCAAAACTCACGCGGTCGTCAACTCCGGCTTTCTTCGCCGCTTCGCGCGCGCGCTGGATCGAAGGCTCGTGATAATCGAAGCCGACGAATTTAGACTTGGGATAAGCTTGCGCCATCAACACCGTTGACGCGCCGTGCCCGCAACCGACATCGGCCACGCGCGCGCTGCGCTTCAGTTTTTCTTCGACGCCGTCGAGCGCCGGAATCCACGACCCAACCAGATTTGCGGCGTAACCCGGACGAAAGAATCTCTCGGTGCCGCAAAACAGCCCCGGATCGTGCTCGTGCCAGCCAACGCCAGCGCCGGTACGAAACGCTTCGGCGATCTTCGGCTCGGCCTTGATGGCCGCGCTGGCGACCTGAAAAGCTCCGGGCAGAAACGCCGGGCTGTTTTCATCGGCCAGCGCCATAGCCTGCTCGTCGGAAAGGTTGTAGCGCTCGGTTCCCGAATCGTAATCAACATACCCGCCCGCAGCCTGCGAACAGAGCCATTCGCGCACGTAACGCTCCGCCGTGCCCGTGCGCGCGGCCAATTCAGCAGGCGTCAAAGGTCCGGCGCCAGCCATGGCTTTGTAAAGCCCAAGCTGGTCGCCGATCAAAACCATTGCGGCGTGAAAGACAGCGCCGAAATCAACGACGGCGCGACCCAACAATTGATTGAGTTTAGCTTCATCAACAGACAT
This sequence comes from Acidobacteriota bacterium, assembly GCA_022072205.1. Classification (GTDB taxonomy): domain Bacteria; phylum Acidobacteriota; class Blastocatellia; order RBC074; family RBC074; genus JAJVID01. Next base: position 23,925 of record JAJVID010000034.1, on the reverse strand, counting down.
AACTGATACCTCCTTTGTTAGGATTCAAGGGTTATTGGACTCAGGAAATGCGCGTGCCTAGAGCTTCGCCAGCCCTGAGCGCGCGCAATAACGAATTCTCCTCACCGGCGCCGATAATCAAAATCCGTTTCACACCGGCATCCAAAGCTTCAAGACACGCCCGCAGCTTCGGACGCATCCCGCCGCTCGCCACTCCGCTTTCGAGCAAATCCAATATGCGGGTGCGATCAAGTTCAGCTATCTGTCTGCTGTCGGCGTCTCTGACTCCGCCGACATCGGTGACGAAGACCAGGTTTTCAGCTTCGCAACCGCCCGCAACAGCCGCCGCCATCTGATCGCCATTGATGTTGTAATACTCATTGTCCGAAATGCCCAGAGCCAGACACGCCACCACAGGCGTCAAATCAACATTCAACAGCCCCGCTATCAGACGGTCGTTTGTCCAAACGATGCGGCCAACATAGCCGAGATCGGTTCCATCTTCGGCGTTCATTTTTTCAGCGAGGAAGCTCAGGCCGTCGCCACCGGTGACGCTGACAGCGGCGACTTCTACTTTCGCCAACTCGGCGACCAAATCTTTCCCGACTTGTCCAGCCAGAACCATCTGCGCCGCATCGCGCGCCGCCTTGTCGGTGACGCGCAATCCGTCGTGGAAGTGCGATTCGATCTTGAGTTTGTCGAGCAATGCGGCGATCTGTTTGCCGCCGCCGTGAACCAGGATCATCTCCAAACCGGCCCGCCTCAATTCGCCGATTTGAGCGATCAGTCTTTGGCGGAGCGCCGCGTCAACGAGCACACTGCCGCCGAGTTTGATCACCGTGCGCGTCATCTGATTCCCGCTCCTTCGTCGAATCCCAGAGCGACGTTGGCGTTCTGCAACGCCTGACTCGCGGCCCCTTTGAGCAGATTGTCTTCGGCTGAAACGATGATCGCCTGTCCTGCCGCTTCATCAACCGCGCAGCCGATGTCGCAAAACGGCGTGTTGGCGGCGAATTTGATCTCCGGCATCTGCGATTCAGCGAACACGCGCACGAACGGAGCGTTTTCAAACGCGTCCCGCCACGCGTTCAGGATGTCGCGGCGAGTGACGCCGGTTTTCAGCTTCGCGTAAATTGTCGAAAGGATTCCTCGATTGATCGGCAGCAAGTGCGGCGTGAAGATCAATGCGCGCGATTCGTTCACGACGCCCAGCCCTTGCGCGATTTCCGGCGTATGGCGGTGTTTGAAGATGTTGTAGGTCTTGAAACTCTCGCTGACTTCGACAAAGTGCGTGGTCGCGGTCGGAGATTTCCCGGCCCCGGTCACGCCCGACTTTGAATCGCAGATGATCGGCTGATCGTCCGCGATCAATCCGGCTTTGAGCAGCGGGATCATCGGCGCGAGGATCGAAGTCGGATAGCAGCCGGGATTGGCGATCAACTTCGCGCCGCGCAGTTCTTCGCGCGCAAACTCGGTCAAACCGTAAACCGCTTTTTCCAGCAGATCGGGGCGCGCATGCTCGAAGCCGTAGAATTTCGGGTAAAGCGCCGCGTCGCGCAATCTGAACGCTCCGCTCAAGTCAACCACCGTCGCGCCGGTTTCGAGCAACGCCGGAACGATTTCGTGCGAGAACTCATTCGGCGTCGCCAGGAAGATCAGATCAGGATCGAGCTTGGCGATCACGGCCTCGTCAAACGGCTGACAATCGAGCCGGGCCAATCCGGTCAACTGCGGGTGAATTGCGGCGAGCGGAATTGTCTCGCCAGAACGCGAAGCGAACGCGCCGGCCAATTCAATCTTTGGATGATTGAGTAACAACCGGATCAGATCGCGCCCTGAATAACCTGTTGCGCCCGCGACGATGGCGCGGACTCGACTGCTCATAACCTCTCGACGAGCCTCCTCGAATTTGCGTTTGAAAAAGAAGCCCAAAGTGTACACGAACGGTCACTGCGCACAAAGAGGACGAGATAATCAATTTCGAGGGAGGAGAAACGGAGCAGCCTGGGAGCGCGCGCGGCTCGCGTGCGAAGGTAAAAGGCGCCATACTTTCAGCCGATTTTTCTGTTAGCCGCAGTTTCCACAAAAACCCGAAGACCTGAATCCATAGGAGGACAACTATGCGAAGTAATCTGACAAGGCGACGTTTCCTGTCAACGACCTGCGCCAGCGCAGCCGCAGCCGGATTGAGCGGGCTGGATGCGCGAGCGGACAGACTCACAGCGCCGGTTGACGACAAACTGGCTGCGCTCGGAGGGACGCCCGTGCGCAGCGAACCATTCCCGTCCTGGCCCGTGATCGGCGAGCGGGAAGAACAGGATTTGATCGGGACGTTGCGCGGCAAACGATGGAATCGGATCGGCGGCAGTCACGTCGAAAAGTTCGAGAAGGTCTGGGCCGAACGCACAGGCGCGCAACATTGTCTGGCGACTTCCTCCGGCACCAGCGCGCTGGTTTGTTCGATGAACGCGCTGGAGATCGGCCCCGGCGACGAAGTCATCGCGCCGGTTTACACTTTCGTCGCTACGGTCAATCCGGTTTTGCTTCAACACGCGTTGCCGGTCTTCGTTGATACCGACCGCGAGACGTTTCAGATTGACGCCGGCAAGATCGAACGCGCGATCACCAGACGCACCCGCGCGATTATTCCCGTGCATCTGGGCGGAGCCGCCGCAAACCTCGACGCCATCCTGCCGATTGCGAAAAAACACAAACTCTTCGTAATCGAAGACGCCTGCCAATCGCATCTGGCCGAATGGCGCGGGCGCAAAGTCGGAACCTATGGCGACCTCGGCTGCTTCAGCTTCCAGGCCTCGAAGCACTTGAATTCCGGCGAAGGCGGCGCGGTCATCAGTAATAACTCCGAGTTGATCGAAATCTGCAAAAGTTTCCACAATCAGGGCCGAGGCGAGATGAACGCTGGAATGGCTTACGTGCGCAACGGCGACAATCGCCGATTGACTGAATTTCAGGGCGCGTTGCTGCTCGCTCAACTGACGCGGCTGGAAGATCAGGCGCGAGCGCGCGAGCAGAACGCCGAGTACCTCACAAAACTGCTGCGGGAAATTCCAGGCATCGCTCCGGCAAAAATGTACGAAGGCTGCACGCGCAACGCTTATCATCTGTACATGCTCCGCTACGACGCGCAGGCATTCAGCGGCCTCTCGCGCGAACGTTTCCTGAAAGCTCTCCGCGCCGAAGGTGTCCCGTGCTCGTCGGGCTACACGCCGCTCAACAAAGAGCCGTTTATGAAAAACACGCTCGGTTCGCGCGCATTCCGCTACATCTATTCGCCCAAGGTCCTGGCCGAATTGGAAGAGCGCAACCGCTGCCCCGAAAACGACAGGCTGTGCCAGGAAGCAATCTGGTTCACGCAAAACATGCTGTTAGGCTCGAAGACCGATATGGATCAAATCGCTGAGGCGGTCAGGAAGATTCAGAAGCAGGCTTCGTTGCTGGCGCGGGCGTAACATTGCTTCCTGAAGCATCTGAGAACCGGCGTAAATGAAACGCCATATGCGGGCCAGCATCTGGAATCTTATTCGAGGGGATCATTGTAGTCGCTGAAGTAGAGCTTGCCGTCGTAAGCAATCAATCCAAGCCGGAGGCGATCAATCCAACCGTGGTGGCCTAAAATATTGCGGTTGTAACCGTGATCTTTGGCGAAGAAGACCATTGCTTCGTACTCAAAACCGAGCGCCTGAATCGTTAACCAATGACCATACGCATCAAGCCCGCCCGTAGCTGTGCTGATTCGCCGGTGCAAACCGCTTTCGATGTCAAAGTCCAGTTCTTCTCCATACCGCCGAGGAAAAACGCACAGGCTCGAACCGCTATCCAGCTTGGCTTCGCACTCAATGGATTTGTCTCCAGAAGTCAAAGTTGCTGGCAAAGTAATCCCTGATTTGCGTATGTCGTAGCGGTATGTCCTGGCGAAGGTCAGAGTTTCGATCATTTCACCAACCTCCCATACTTGGCTGATCCGGGTCTTCCATGAAAGCCGTGAACGGAACCTGCACTCCCTGAGCGCGCGCTTTGTCGTAAACCTTGCCTAAATCTTCGTCGTGACTGACCAACCTGTCGCCATCCAACGCTACCCATTGTCCGATATATTCATATCGGTGCTCACTTAACCAGCGCATCTCACACTCGCGGTGATGGCGTACGACCGCACCGCCATTCATTGGCTGCGTCTGCTTGCGATGTTCGGCCTCAATTTCTCTCAGCAATTTTTGCCGTTCCTCCGGTGTGAGCGCTCGTACGACCTTCAATGCTTGTTCATATGCGACGTTTGCCATCTTAACCTGATCCTTTCGTTGAAACTGTCGGCATTGTAAGCCTGGTCTGCGCTTCCCGCCATTGCTAACGCGACTCCGGCTCGCGCAGATTTTAGCACAGGCGGTTGAGCGGGCAGTGTCATAGTTGAAGCCAATTCATGCGGCGATTAACAGCGGCTGAGGCTCAGTCTTTGCAGGTTTACTCTCGTTGTAGTTTTCTCCCCAAAGCTTCGAACCACTCCCCATCGAAAGGTCGTTATGAAAAGCTATGTCGCGCGCGGCGTGGCGCTCCTGATGATTATCCTCTCAATCCTGATCGCCGCCTGCGCGGAGAAGCGAGTGGATGACGCAGTGTTGACGGCCAGGATCAAAGCTCAGATGCTGACCGATGGGCGCATCAGCCCTACGCGCATCAATGTGGATACTTTGAACGGCGAGGTCACGCTGAAAGGCGAGGCGGCTACGCAGGAGGAGAAGGAGGCGGCGGAGCAGGTCGCGCGCTCTGTTGAAGGCGTCAGGAGCGTCAGCAATCAAATCATCGTCAACCCCGCCGCCGCCAACACAGGATTGCCGACCGGAAATGAAATGAAGAGGCGGGCCGAGAAGGCGGTTGAGAATGTCGGGCGCGAGGTGAAAAAGGAAGCTGGCGAAGCGTTCTTGCTGAGTGAGATCAAGGCGCGATTGGTCGGCGCGGGTTACAGCAATATCGCGGTCGAAGTCGAACAGGGCGTAGCGACTCTGAAAGGCGAAGTGGCGAGCAAGAAAGACTGCGCCGCCGTCGAGACCATTGTCCGGAAGGTGGAAGGCGTGAAGCAGGTTGACAATCAAATAACCGTGAGAGTTCCGACGGCCACACCTACGCCAACCCCTACGCCGGCGCCTGGTATGGCGCCCTGTGAGTAGCCTGTTCGCCCGCTCGTCTGAAAATGAAAGGGATGGCGGAGAACGATTTGAACGTCATCTCCTGCCATCCCTTTTTGAAATTGCGCGAACTGAAAGGCGCAGATTTACTTGAGAACTTCTTTGACCTTCGCCCCGATGTCGGCGGGGCTTTTGACGACGTGGATTCCAGCCGCCGTCATCGCGGCCATCTTTTCAGCCGCCGTGCCTTTGCCGCCAGCGATGATCGCTCCGGCGTGGCCCATCCTGCGGCCCGGAGGCGCGGTCTGTCCGCAGATGAAACCGACCACAGGTTTCCTGACGTGTTGCTTGACGTACTCAGCCGCTTCTTCTTCAGCCGAGCCGCCAATCTCGCCGATCATCACAATCGCGTCAGTGTCGGGATCGTTGTTGAACAATTCGACGGCGTCGCGTTGCGTCGTGCCGATGACCGGGTCACCGCCGATGCCGATGCAGGTTGATTGGCCGATGCCGAGCGCAGTCAATTGGCCGACGGCTTCGTAAGTCAACGTGCCGCTGCGCGAAACTACGCCGACGCGGCCTTCCAGATGGATGCGGGCGGGCATGATGCCGACTTTGCACTTGCCGGGAGAGATGACGCCGGGACAGTTGGGGCCGATCAGCCGCACGCCGCGCGACTGGACGTAATGAAACGCTTTGACCATATCGAGCGCGGGAATGCCTTCGGTGATGCAGACGATCAGCGGCAACCCCGCGTTGGCTGCTTCCATGATCGCGTCCGCCGCAAACGCAGGCGGAACGTAAATGACGCTCGCGTTCGCGCCGGTTTCGCGCACGGCGTCGGCGACAGTGTTGAAGACCGCGAAACCTTCGTGCGTCGTCCCGCCTTTGCCGGGCGTCACGCCGCCGACGATGTTCGTGCCGTAATCGCGCATCTGCTGCGCGTGAAAAGTTCCTTCCTTGCCGGTGACGCCTTGAACTATCAGCCGGGTGTTTTTATCAACCAGGACGCTCAAACTTCCTCCTTCGACTTCGATCTGAAAGACGGTTCAGCCGAGTCATGAATGATCCACAGACAATGAATTGAATTGTTGAAGCCTGCCGGAAATGAGGGCGCAGCATAGCATAGCGAAAATTCAAAAGGCAAAAGTAAGTGCCCACTTACAAGATTTACTTGCCAGACCGCGCGCCCGTGTGGTAAGTAAGCGCATACTTACTTGCAGAGAGAGTGTTGTGTGAGAGGCTCAGGCGCCGCTCACGCGGAAAAAATGAAAAGGAAAAGAGGGTTGGAAGACGGTGTATTCCAGCTCGGGACCGCCAGCGATGACATTGAAAAAGAGTGTTGATGAGGCAGAAGCGAAGCAGGCGCCGCGAATGGCGGCGGAAGACCGGCGGCAGCAGATACTCGAAGTGGCCGTGCAGTTGTTTTCGCAGAAGGGATTTCGCGGCACGACTACGAAAGAGATTGCGATGGCCGCCGGAGTGAACGAAGCGATCATCTTCCGTCACTTCGCGACCAAGAGCGAGTTGTATACGGCGATCATGGATCGGAAGGCCTGCTCGGACGAAGTGCAGGCGATGCAGAGCGCTTTGAAGGAAGCGATGGATGCGGGAGACGACCGGCAGGTCTTCGAGCGTCTGGCTTTTCACATGCTCGAATTTCACGAGCATGACGACACCGCGATGCGATTGCTGCTTTACAGCGCGCTCGAAGGCCACGAACTTGCGGAGATGATCTTTCGTAATCACATCTCGAAGACGCACCGCCAGCTTGCCGAGTACGTCAAAAGACGCGTCGCCGATGGCGCGTTCCGCCGCATTGACCCGGTTGTCGCCGTGCGGGGTTTTATCGGAATGATCATCAATCAGGTGATGTACAAAAAATTCTTTGAACGATGCGGAGGCCAGCCGCTGAATTTGACGAACCGCCAGGCGGCTGAGAGGTTCGCCGATCTTTTTCTGGCCTCGATGACCAATCACAGTTACGACCATCAACGCATTCGCCGCAAACACTAACGAGATGTGTCGGTAGCCCGACCGTGAGAGAGGGCTTGATTGCGCAGCCAGGCCCTCCCTCACGGTCGGGCTACTGACACGATTCTTTGAGGACGATCCAAATGCGCGAACAGGGTTCAAATCAGGAGAAGGCAAATTCACTAATGACAAAAACAATCTTCGTTTCGTCGCTCGTTCTGATCGCCGCGCTCGGCGCCGCCTGCGGGAAGTCGCAGGCGAAGGATGAGGCGACGGCCGCTTCAAACTCGCAGCCTGTGGCCTCGCCCACGCCGGTTGATGTGACGACCACGCCGGCGATCACGCGGAATTTGCAGCGAGATGTCGAAGTCGTCGGCTCGTTCGCCGCCGACGAAGAGGTCGTCGTTTCGGCTCAGGCGGCGGGCGAACTTTCGCAACTCAACGTTGATTTCGGCAGCTACGTTTCGCAGGGGCAGATCATCGCGACGATTGATCAGCGCGACGCGAAATTGAAAGTCGAGCAGGCTGAAGCCGCGCTCAAACAGACTCTGGCGCGTCTCGGCATGAAGGAGGGAGCGGCATTCGATTCTGGTCATAACGCCGACGTGAGAGTGGCGAAGTCTCAGCTCGATTGGGCGAAGATGGACATGGATCGCGCCGCGAAACTGATCGAAAACGGCGACATCCCGCGTTCGAGCTACGATGAGAAGCTGACCGCCTACAACCTGGCGCAGGCTCGGCATCAGGCCGCGCTCGATTCGGTCAATCAGCAACTGGCAGTCGTCGAGCAGCAAAAAGCCGCGCTGGCGTTGGCCAAAAAAGCTGTCACCGACACCGTCGTGCGCTCGCCGATCAGCGGCGCGGTGAAAGAGAAGCATGTCGCGCGCGGCGCTTATCTGCCGGTCAACGGCAAGATCGTCACGCTTGTCAAAATCAATCCGCTGCGTCTTCGCGCCGACATTCCCGAATCTTCAGCCGCCGCCGTGCGCACCGGGCAGACGATCAACGTCACGGTTGAGGCGTTCCCGAATCGCAAGTTCACCGGGCGCATCGTTCGCATCGGCCCGTCGCTGGACGAGAAGACTCGCGCGCTGACCGTCGAGGCCGAAGTCGCCAACCCTGGAAATCTGCTGCGCCCCGGAATGTTCGCCAAATCGCAACTGATCACTTCTGCGAACGCGCCCGCTGTGATGGTTCCGCAACGCGCAGTCGTGACTGCCGCCGGATTGAGCAAGGTCTTCGTGATCGAAAACGACAAGGCCGTTGAGCGAATCGTGAAGACCGGTGTGACGGATGGCGATCTGATCGAAATCGTCGAAGGCGTGAAATCCGGCGAGGCTGTCGCCACCAGCAACCTGGAGAAATTACAGACTGGCGCCGCTGTGAGCGGTGGCAAATTCTGATGGGAGGTATGAGAGATATGGGAGATATGAGGCACGTCCCATATCTCCCATACCTCCCATATCTCCCATATAGCGTTTCGCAGGAGAACTGAGAGGGAGAAATATGCAGAAGCTTGCAGAAATTTGCGTCCGCCGTCCGGTCTTCGCCACCATGCTCATCATGACCTTGATGGTCCTGGGCGTCTTCTCTTACAACCGGCTGACCGTCGAACGATTCCCACGCGTCGAATTCCCGACCATCACCATCACCACGCGGCTGCCCGGCGCGGCGCCGCAGGAAATTGAAACCGAGATCACTGACAAGATCGAAGAGGCCGTCAACACCATCAGCGGCATTGACGAATTGCGTTCGACTTCATCCGAAGGCGTCTCGCTCGTCTTCGTGACCTTCGAACTGGAGCGCGACCTGGACGAAGCCGCGCAGGACGTGCGCGACAAGATCAACCGCGCGCTGCCGAATCTGCCGAAAACCATCGAGCAGCCGACGATTGAAAAACTCGATCCCGACGCCTCGCCGATTATGACCATCTCGGTCGCGTCGAACCGCAGTTTGCGCGAAATGACCGAATACGCCGACAAGACGCTGCGGCGGCAGATTGAATCGGTCAACGGCGTTGGCCAGGTGCAGATCGTCGGCGGGCGCAAACGCCAGATCAACGTTTACCTGGACGGCGACAAGCTGCGGGCTTACAACCTGACCGTCACGCAGGTCGAACAGGCGCTGCAAGGACAGAATCTGGAAGTGCCCGGAGGCCGCGTCGAACAGACTGACCGCACGCTGACGCTGCGCACGCTCGGACGATTGCAATCGCCAGCCGACTTCAACAACATCGTCGTCGCCAATCGCGACGGTTACCAGATAAAAATTTCTGACGTCGGCCACACCGAAGACGGGGTCGAAGACGAATTGACCGCCGGGCGTTTGAACGACAAGCCCGCGCTGCTGTTGCAAGTGCGCCGGCAATCGGGCACGAACACGGTTGACGTGGTCAACGCCATCAAGGAGCGGCTGGCCGAATTGAGGAAGGGATTGCCCGCCGGTTACTCGCTCGATGTGGTGCGCGACCAATCAATCTTCATTCTCGCGGCGTTTCACGCGATCCGCGAGCACCTGATCCTCGGCTCGTTTCTGGCGGCGCTGGTGGTGTTGCTGTTTATGCAGAACGTCCGCGCGACGATCATCTCGGCCATCGCCATCCCGACTTCGATTGTCTCGACATTCGCGGCCATGGATTTCGCGGGCATCACGCTCAACAGTCCGTCAATGCTTGGGCTGACGCTTTCGGTGGGCATCGTGATTGACGACGCGATTGTCGTGCTCGAAAACATTTTCAGGTACATCGAAGAGAAAGGCTTCGAGCCGTTTCAGGCCGCCATCGCCGCGACCAAAGAGATCGGCATGGCGGTTATGGCGACGACGCTCTCGCTGGTGGTGATCTTCCTGCCGGTCGCGTTCATGCAGAGCATCCCCGGACGCTTCTTCAAGAGCATGGCGTTGACCATGTCGTTTGCGATCCTGGTCTCGCTGCTGGTCAGCTTCACGCTGACGCCGATGCTCAGCGCGCGAATGCTCAAACGGCTGAAGCGCAAGTCGGAAGAAGAGCCGGTTAAAGCCGGCGCTGCGAACGTCCACGCGGGCGAAAAATCGTCCTTGATCATGCGTTTTCTGGATCGCTGGTACACCAGGATTCTGACGTTCTCGCTGCATCATCGCGTGCTCGTGACTTTTGTCGCGATTGCCGTCGTCTGTTCGCCGCTGCTTTTCGCGCGCTACGTCGGGTTCAACTTCTTCCCGCAGGACGATCAGGACGAGTTTGAAGTCACGCTGCGCGCGCCGGAGGGCACATCGTTGCAGAAGACGCTCGACATCACGCAACAGGTCGCTGGCGGCATTCGCAATCTCAAACACATCAGCTACACGCTGACCACCATCGGCGAAGACCAGCAGCGGACTCAGAACCTGGCGAACATTTACGTCAAACTGGCGCCGCTCGCCCAACGCCCGATCTCGCAGTTCGAGATTATGGGACAGGTGCGCGATCAGGTGTTGCCGAAATTCGATTCTTACAATTTGCGGACGACGGTTGCGCCGGTCGCGGCCATCGGCGGCGGCGGCGCGCGTTTCAACGCCGACATCTCTTTCATGCTGCGCGGCCCGAATCTGGAAAAACTCGATCAGTATTCGCAGCATTTGCTCGGCAAACTCAAGGCGATGCCGGGCGTGGTGGACGCCGACTCTTCGCTGATCGTGGGCAAGCCTGAACTGCGCGCGGCGATTGACCGGCAGAAAGCGGCTGATCTGGGCGTGAACATCGCCGACATCGCGCAGAGTCTGCGGCTGCTGGTCGGCGGCGATCAGATTTCGACTTACAACGAAGGCGGCGAGCAGTACGAGGTTCACGTCCGCGCGAAAGAGGATTTCCGCACTGATCCGAACGGCATCAGCAAATTGAACGTGCCGTCGCAGCGCCTCGGCAGCATCGGGCTGGATAACGTCGTGAAGTTGCAGGAGGCCGCCGGCCCGACGCAGATCGAACGCACCGGGCGGCAACGCCAGGTGATGTTCACCGCCAACCTCAAGCCCGGTTTTTCGCAGAGCGTCGTGCTCGCCGCGCTCAACAAAGAAGTCAAGGAAATGAATCTGCCGCCGGCTTACGTCGCGGGCGTGGCGGGCAACAGCAAGGAGTTGCAGCGCACCGGGCGCGGCTTCATCATCGCGTTCCTGCTGTCGTTCATCTTCATGTACATCGTGCTGGCGGCGCAGTTCGAATCGTTCATCCATCCGGTGACGGTGCTGCTGGCCTTGCCGCTGAGCCTGCCGTTCGCGCTCATCTCGCTGCTCATCACCGGCCAGGCGTTCAACATGTTCACGATGCTCGGCCTGCTGGTGCTCTTCGGGATGGTGAAGAAGAATTCGATCCTGCAGATTGATCACGCGAACGGTTTGCGCGCGAAGGGAATGGAACGCCACGAAGCGCTGATCCAATCCAGCCGCGACCGGTTGCGCCCGATTCTGATGACGACCATCGCGTTCGTCGCCGGTATGGCGCCGCTGGCGTTGAGCAGCGGCCCCGGCGCGGGCATCAACCGCTCGACCTCGGTCGTCGTGATCGGCGGGCAGACGCTGTGTTTGCTGCTGACGCTGCTGATGACGCCGGTCGCGTATTCGATCTTCGACGACTGGGTCAACTCGCCGGTGTGGGGGCGCATCGGCGCACGGTGGGAAGCGATGACCGGGCGAATGCGGCAGAAGGCGGCGACCACGATGTCGTCGTTTCTAGGGATGTTCGGCAAATGAGAATCAGGAGGCAAGGTGAGTCTTCAGACAGCCGTTCACATCGTTCAGATCACAGGAATCATTCTTGGCGTGACCAGCTTTATCTGGTCTGTTAGAAACAACCGTCGTCAAATGAACGCGCAGATGGTCATGAAGTATGCCGAGCGTTACGAGAAGATCATGGACTCTTTTCCTCGTGAGGCTTTTCATTTGAGATTCGATCTTGACAGCGAGGCGCCGCCGCCAAGCCATGAATTGACGGTCTGCGCTCTGAAATATCTCAACCTTTGCTCTGAAGAATTCTATCTGCGAAAAAAAGGCTACATCGCTAAGGACGTCTGGTCTATTTGGGAAGACGAACTCAATCGCACGTTGAGGAGCAGGCTTTTCAGAAGAGAATGGGAAAGCCTCAGGGACGAGTTTGTGTCTTATCCTGACTTCAGAAACTTCGTTGAAAAGACGATGAAGAAAGAGATCGTGGTTTAAAAATGGCCCTTTATCTGACCGAACAAGAAGTCACGCAATTGCTGACGATGGAAGACACGCTCGCCGCTGTTGAAGCCGTCTTCAAATCGCAGGCGGCGGGCGAGGCGACGAACGAGCCGCGCCGCCGTTTGCGCGTCGCTGGCGCGACTCTGCAAGTGATGAGCGGCGCGGTGGCGAATTTTGCCGAGTTCAAAGGTTTGCTCGGATTGAAATCTTACGTGGTCACGCGCGACAAGGCGCGGTTTTACGTCAACCTTTACGACGCCGAATCGGGCGAACTGCTGGCGCTCGTCGAAGCCGACAAACTCGGGCAGATGCGGACGGGCGCGGCGAGCGGCGTTGCGACGAAATACCTGGCGCGCGCGAACGTGAAGAGAGTCGGCGTTTACGGTACCGGATGGCAGGCGCAGAGCCAGCTTGAAGCCGTGTGCGCCGTGCGCGACATCGAGGTCGTGAAAGTCTACAGCCGGTCGCCGGAGCATCGCGCGCGATTTTGTCTGGAGATGAGCGCGCGATTGAACGACGTTCACATCGGCCCGGTCGAGAAACCGGAAGACGCCGCCGACGCCGGCGTCGTCATCACGATCACATCCTCGCGCGAGCCTGTGCTCGAAGGCGCGTGGCTCAAGCCGGGAACGCACGTCAACGCCGCCGGAGGCAATTCGATTCTCCGACGAGAACTGGACGACGAAGCGATCAAGCGCGCTTCGTTCATCGCGGTTGATTCGATTGATCAAGCGAAGCTTGAAGCGGGCGAGCTTGTCACGGCGGTCGAAAAAGGATTGTTGAGGTGGGAGCGCGTCAGGGAATTGCGTCACGTCGTCAGCGGCGAGACGCGCGGGCGGACAAACGACGATCAGATCACGCTCTTCAAATCGCTCGGCGTCGCCATCGAAGATGTGGCGACCGCCGCAGTTTTGTATCGAAAGGCAAAAGAACAGAATGTGGGGAAGGAGTTCTGAAGTGAGAAGGCAGAAGATAGAAGACAGAAGGCAGAAGACAGAAGGCAGAAGACGGAAGTCAAAAACAGCCGTCGCCTTGCTGATGATCGCTTCGTTGATAACGCCGTTGGCGAGTGCGCAGGATGGCGCAAATCCGCAATCCGCAATCCGCAATCCGCAATCGAGCGATCCGCAATCCGGCGCCCGGATCGGCGTGAATCCGTCGAGGCGCGTCACGCTGACCTTGCGCGATGCGATGTTGATGGCGCTCGAAAGCAACCGCGACATCGAGGTCGAACGTTTGAACGTGCAGATGAATGAATTCGATTTGCGCGCGGCTCAGGGCGTTTACGATCCGACGCTGGCGACGACGCTTTATTACGACCGCCGCACGATTCCGGCGACTTCGATTTTCGCCTCAGGCAAGACCGACAACCTGATCGGCACGGCCACGCTGACGCAACGTACGCCCTGGCAGGGGAGCAGTTTCACGGGCGTCTTCGACAACAATCGTTCGACGACCGCGAATCCGTTCAACGATCTCAATCCGCAATACACGACGAACCTGAACTTCACGTTCACGCAGCCGCTGCTGCGCAACCGCGCTACCGATTCCGCGCGCCGCCAGATCAAGATCAACAAAAAGCGGCTGGACATCTCCGACAGCCAGTTCCGCCAGCGCGCGATTGAAATCATCGCGCAGGTGCAGCGCGCCTACTGGGACCTGGTTTTCGCGCGCCGCGATCAGGAGATCAAACGCGAATCGGTCGAGTTGGCTAACACGCAGCTTGAACACAACGAACGTCTGGTCGAAGCCGGAACGCTGGCGAAATCCGACATCATCTCGGCGCGCGTCGAACTCGAACGCCGCAAGGACGAAGCCGAAGCCGCCGTTGACGCCATCCAGCGCGCCGAGAACGCGCTTAAAGCGTTGATGGCGCAAACCAGCGCCGACATCTGGCAATCGGAAATCGTGCCCGTCGAACAGCCGCAGATTGATTCCGCCGTTTCGCTGCCGCTCGAAGACGCGCTCAGGCTCGCGGTTCAGAACCGGCCCGAAATGGAGCAATACCGGTTGCGCGGCGAAGTTAATAAGATTGACGCCGATTATCTGCGCAACCAGACGAAGCCGCAGGTTGATTTCTTCGTCACTTACGGCACGGTCGGATTGGCGGGCGCCGAGCGCGGCGGGGTCAATCCATTTACGGCCAGCAACGCGGCGCTTTACGGGCGAGTCAATCAGCTTTCGCAATTGAGCGGGCTGCCGCTGATTCCGATTCCCAGTTCCGGTTCGATCCCTGACGCTCTGGTCGGCGGTTACGGGCAGAGCTTATACAACCTGCTAAAGAACGATTTCCGCTCGTGGCGTTTCGGAGTGAACATCAATCTGCCGCTGCGCAATCGAACAGCCGAAGCCAATCTCGGGCGCTCGCTGGCCGAAGGCAAACAGATCGAAGTTCAGCGGCAGAAGACCGAGCAGTTGATCGAGGTCGAAGTGCGCAACGCGCTGCAGGCGGTGGAGACGGCCAAGCGCCGCGTGGACGCTGCGAAGAACTCGCGCGCCAACGCCGAACTGCAATACCAGAGCGAGCAGCGCAAATTCGACGCGGGCCAATCAACCAACTTCTTCGTGCTCGACCGCCAGAACGCGCTTTCAGCGGCGCGCGGACGCGAATTGCGCGCGTTGACCGATTACACAAAAGCGGTCGCCGAACTTCAACGCGCGCTCTCGACCACGCTGTCGAGCAATAATGTCGAAGTGAGATAAGAAGCAGTGGTTGGTGGTTGGCTGGCAATCCGCCAACCAACTACCAACCGCCAACCACCAATCACCGACCACCGCTACCAACTGACAACTCTCGACCCGGAATGCTAATATCTCGCTTCGTCAATAACTGTAAATTGTATTTTTGAAGGAGTGAGATTTAACCATGGCCGAAGAGAACCCGGGTAGCTTCAAGGTTACCGACCGCCGTCTATTCAACGCCGACGGCTCGTTGCGTGAGGATGCGCTGATTGAAGAGAGCGCGCCCGCAGCCGCGCAGACGCCCGAACCACAGCCCATAGTCAACCCAGTTACAGTTCAATCACAGCAGCAATTCGCGGCGGCTGCGGCTCCCGAACTCAGCCCGGATGAGGAGATGAATGCGGAGCCTGAACACACGATGTTCACTGAATTTTTGATGGGCATCGCCTCGTCCGCGTTCATTTACCTGGGGTTGGTGGAGCACCCGGCGACGGGCCGGCGACAGGTGGATATGATGGCCGCAAAAGAATCAATTGATATGCTGGTGATGTTGCGCGAAAAGACCAGGGGCAACCTCACGCGCGGAGAAGAGAAGTTCTTCGACGATTTGCTCTCCGACCTGAAGATGCAGTTTGTCTCGATGAGACGCTAGCTTTGCGGCTTCAATGAAAATCACCTTTCTCGGAACAGGAACATCGGTTGGTGTGCCGATGATTGGGTGCGAATGCGAGGTTTGCCGGTCGAGCGATCCGCGCGACAATCGTTTGCGCACGGGCCTGATGGTCGAAACGATGGTCGAAGGCGGCGAGCGTCGCCTGATCGTAGATATTTCAGCCGATTTTCGCCAGCAGGCGTTGCGCGAAAAGATTGACCGGCTCGACGCGCTGCTGATCACTCATTGCCACGCCGACCACGTTTTCGGCCTCGATGACATCCGCCCGATCAATTTCCGGCACGGCCCCGTTCCGCTTTACGCAAGCGAAAGCACGTGGCGCGGCTTGCGGCGAGTCTTCTTTTATATCTTCGAAACTGATTACATCGGCGGAGGCTTGCCGCAACTCCTCCCGCAAGTAATCGAAGGAGAGTTTGAGACCTGCGGACTGCGCGTCACTCCGATTCCTGTCGTTCACGGCAAAGGCGAAGTAACGGGCTTTCGCTTCGATGACGCCCGCGGCAGCGCGGCGTTCATCACAGATTGCAACCTGATTCCTGAAAAGTCGCTGGAAAAATTGCGCGGTCTCGACTTGCTCATCATTGATGCGCTGCGTTACAAACCGCATCCGACGCATCTGCACGTCGAGCAGTCGCTGGCCTACATCGCCGAATTGAAGCCGCGCCGCGCGCTGCTGACTCACATCGGACACGACATCAAATACGAAGAAGCGAGCCGCCATCTGCCCGAAAACGTCGCGCTTGCTTACGATGGATTGCAGGTAGAACTCTGACGATTGCGGATTGCGGATTGAAGAAGGTCTCACGCAATCCGCAATCCACAATCCGCAATCAAAAGATGAACATCTTTCACGGCATTGCCCAGACTGACATCCGCCGCCCCACCGTGCTGACGCTCGGAGTCTTCGATGGATTGCATTTAGGTCATCAAGCGATTGTCCGAACCGTTGTCGAACGCGCGTCGGCCACTGGCGCGACTCCGACGTTGATTACTTTCGACCCTCATCCACGTCAGGTGCTCAAGCCGGAGACGGCGCCGCCGTTGTTGCAGACTTTCAATCAAAAGATGGAAGGACTGAAACTGCTCGGCGTCGAACAGGTCGTCGTGCTCGAATTCAATCAGGAACTTGCGGAGATGTTCGCCGAGGACTTCGTTCAACGTTACATCGTTGACGCGCTGCGGGCGCGCGAAGTCTATTTGGGCAAGGGCTTCGCATTCGGCCACGAGCGGCGCGGCAACATCGAACTGCTCCGCTGGCTCAGTCATCAGCTTGGGTTTTACGCCGCAGAAGTTCCCGAAGTGCAACTGCGCGGGCGGCGCATCAGCTCGACGATGATCCGAATGCTGCTCAAGGCGGGCCGCGTCAATCTGGCGCGACGCATGCTCGGACGACCTTACGGAATCGAAGGCGTGGTCACAGTGGGGCACGGCATCGGGCGCAAGTTTCTTTTCCCAACAGCCAATCTCGAACTTCAAAACCGCGTGCTGCCGGTTGATGGCGTTTACGTCACGCTGGCGCTGGTTGACGGCGTCTGGCGGCGCAGCGTGACCAACATCGGCAAACGTCCGACTTTCGGCGCTGAAGCCGAGTCGAAGGTCGAAACGCACCTGATTGATTTCGATGGCGATCTTTACGGTCAGACGATCCGCGTGCGCGTGCTGCACCGTTTGCGCGGCGAAAAGAAATTCGCCGGAGTGGATGAGCTTCGCGCGCAAATCACGCGCGATCGGGAGAGGGCGGTTCGCTATTTCAACTCTCAAATCGCTGCTCGCAACCTGAGCTTCGTGTAAATCGTATATTAAAACGCTGACAGGGAAGCGCCGGATGCTTGTGATACGATGTCGCCCGGCTGTATTTACCCGGCCTGCGTATAAAATTATGGAAATGACATTGACTCGAAATCAGAATGATCAGCGGGTTCAACCCAATGCCAGGCTGTTGCCCATCGCGGACGGCGCGCAATTGATGGAAGCCGCGCCCTCCGCCAATATCGCGCGCTACAACGCGCAGGAACGGATTAAGGGGCACGGACTTCGCGGCTGGCTGCGCGCCTTTCACATCGTCTTCACGTTCGCGCTCTATCAGATTTTTGTTTACGCGTATCACCGGCGCTGGTTCATTGGCAAAAAAGACGAATCGGAAGAGAAGCATCTGCAATGGCAGGGGCAATGGATCAGCCGTCGCCTGCTGAAATTGGGGCCGACGTTTATCAAAATCGGCCAGTCAGTTTCGACGCGCGCCGATCTGCTGCCGCTGGCCTACGTCAAGGAATTGACCAAGCTGCAGGACAGCGTGCCGCCATTCTCGCATGACGAGGCGATGAGCATCATCGAACGCGAACTTGGAAAGCCCGTGAGCAGTCTTTACGCCGAGATTGATTCGCAACCGATTGCCGCCGCGTCGCTCGGACAGGTCTACCGAGCGAAGTTGCATTCGGGCGAGACCGTAGCGGTCAAGGTTCAACGTCCGAACTTGCAGGAAGTCATCAACTTTGACATCGCGGTGTTGCGCGGCATCGCGCGTTTCATGACCCGCTTCCCGAAACTCGTGCGCGGCGTTGATTGGGAAGGGACGCTGAACGAATTCGCGGCGACAATCTTCGAGGAGATGGATTACGTTCAGGAAGGTCACAACGCCGAAACCTTCCGCGCCAATTTTAGCCGCTGGAGCAATGTTTATGTGCCGGTGATCTACTGGTCGCACGTCAGCCCGCGCGTGCTGACGATGGAGTTCATCGAGGGAACGAAGGTTTTAGACCTGCAAACATTGACCGAGCGCGGCATCAACCCGCCGGATGTGGTTAAGCTGATCGCGCGGACTTACCTCAAACAGCTTCTTGAAGACGGTTTCTTCCACGCCGACCCGCATCCGGGAAACCTGCGCGTGATGAATGACGGGCGAATGGCGTTTTTCGATTTCGGGATGGTCGGACGAATCACGCCGCAGATGCAGAGCCTGATGATTGACGCCTTCTTTCACATCGTCGAACGCGACGTGAAGGGATTGACGCAGGATTTAATCAATCTCAATTTCCTGTCAAAGAGCGTTGACCGCGATTCGATACGCCTGGTGGTCGAAAAGCTCTTTTCCGATTATCTGAACCTGAAGCTGGGCGAAGTCCGATTCAAGGAATTGACTTACGAGTTGGCCGAAGTGGTTTACGAATACCCGTTCACGATTCCGGCCAATTTCACCTACGTGATGCGCGCGATCATGACGCTCGAAGGCATCGGCCTGACGATGGATCCGAACTTCAGCTTCTTCGACGTGGCCAAACCTTACGCGAAAGAGTTTATGCTCAAGCGCGAGGGGCGACAGTTTCGCGACCTGCTGATCAAGAAGTTGATCTACGGCGAGGATCACGAAATCCAGTGGGGAAAGATGTGGAAGCTGGCGAAGATTGCGGCCAGGATGGCATACGAAAGTTGGGTGGCGCCTCTGGCGCGGTAAACAGCAGATGGATATTTTGTGCTGATGTCGCCGATCATATTTCATGTGAAATATGATCCGGACGCTGCTTATGACAACATTTGCGAAGAGAGTGGAGCGATTGCCCAGATTGGGTGTCGGGCTTTCGGGAGAGTTCGAGATCGCCGACAAGGGCATTGACGTTTGCCGGATGAAGGAGCGCCATCCCGAACTCATCCACTTTTACGAATACGGCGGCGACCTCGAACGCGGCCTCGATGACGGCGTCCGCCGTTGGGCCGCCGCCGGAGCGCCGGTGACTTATCACTTCCTCGACATCAACCTCGAAGAGCGGCTCGACCTCGACCAGCGCTGGCTCACACAAACCAAAAAACTGGCGAATGAGATCAACGCCTCGTGGCTTTGCGGCGACGCGGGCCGCTGGCATTTCGGCCAGCGCGAACGCGGGCACGGGATGTTAATGCCTCCGATCCTTTGCCGCGAGTCGGCGCTCGAAACGGCGGAGAGCATTGTTCAGATCGAAACCGAAACCGGGATGTTCTGCCTGCCTGAGAACCCGCCTTCGGTGATCTATCTCGGTGACTTGCATATTCTCGATTACTTCGCGCTGGTCGCCGAGCGAGCCGATTGCGGATTGCTGCTCGATTGCGCGCACCTGGCGATCTTCCAGCAGACGCGCGGATTGCCGCCGCTCGCTGCGCTCGATAATTATCCGCTTGACCGAGTCGTCGAGATGCACGTCGCCGGTGGAGCTTATGCCGACATTGACGGTTATGCCTACATCGAAGACAACCACTCGCCCGAACCGCTCCCGGCCACCTGGGAGATTCTGGAATACGCCGTCCCGCGCGCGAAGAACCTGAAAGCCATCGTCTTCGAGTGCGAGCGCAACGCGCCGGAGGAAACTCTGGAAGTATTCACGCGGCTCAACTCGATCTTCCCAGTCGAAATCGCATTGAAGGAAGAAGCGGCGCGATGAGCCACCACACGCTCCAAAAACTCGTTGTCCGAATGCTTTTCGACGAAGAGTTTGTCGAAGAAGTCTACGCCGCGCCTGATCGGACGCTGGCCGGGTTTGATTTGACGGAAGCCGAGCGCGGGCAATTGCTCGGCGTTGATCGCAGGGCGTGGCGGCAGGATGCGCTCAGAAGACGAAGAACGCTCAGAACGCTGGCCGAAGAGTTCAGGATTTCAACCACCATCATTCTGGCAGAGACGCGGTCGCTCGCATCGCTCGAACGCTTCTTTTCGAGTCAGTTCTTCCATCGCTCAATCGAGGAGCGCGGCTCGATGGGGTTGGCCTTCGCCGAATTTCTGCTCGACGGGCGCCGGAACGGGAGGTGGGAAGCGCCGCAGATCGCGGATGTCGTCCGGCTCGAAGCCGCCATCGCCGGATGCCGAAGAACGCTGGCGCGCGAAGGGGAGCAGGAGGCCGGCGAATTACCCGCGACGATCAGCGACCGCGCGCGCATTAAACTCGCTCCCGGTTACGATGTGGCCAGTTTTCAGGCGAACGTCATCGCGACGATCCAACATGTCGAGCGGTATCTGTTCGAGCTGAGCCTGATGCCCGCGATGGCGCTCTGCGACGATGCGCCGAGATTGACTGGGTTACCTGAGGTTGATTTGCAGAAGAAGGTTTATTTGCTCTTCGGCCCCGGCGCGGCTGGGATTTCGATCACCAACCTGGACAAGTC
>JAJVID010000034.1:0-3080 GCA_022072205.1 Acidobacteriota bacterium | reverse complement strand
ACATCGTCCAGAAACAGGATCAGCGAACCGGGAAAAAGACTCGCGGAGTCGTGAAGGATATTCTGACCAATTCGCCCAGCCATCCGCACGGCATCAAGGTGCGTCTCGAATCCGGCGAAGTGGGCAGAGTTCAGGAGATCATTCAACCCAACAATTGATCCCGGAGTCTTTCAGATCGGCGGCTTCGCCAAGCCGTGCCGGAAGGAATAGATCGCCAGTTCGAAGCGGTCGCCGACTTCCAGCTTGCTGAAAATCGAGGTCAGATGATGGCGAACGGTGATGACGCTGATGCAGAGTTTGTCCGCGATCTGCTGGTTGCGCATTCCCTGACCGATTAGTTCAACCACCTCGCGCTCGCGGTCGGTCAGCCGGGCTATTTTCACTTCTTCGTATTCGTCCCGTCTGGACACGGGCAATCGCCATTTGACAGCGACAGCCGCGCCAGCGCTTTCGCCGGATGCGCCCAAAGTTTCCACCGAAGCGGTCGCTCTCGTCCGGCGGAAGTCTTCGAGCACCTTCGCCATCAATTCGCCGTTGAGCCAGACTTCTCCTGCCAGCACTTTCCGAATGGCGCTCACCAATGTTTCGGCGCCTTCTATCTTGCGCACGATTCCTCTGGCGCCGCTGCTGACCGCCGCGTAATGAGTCTCAAGATCGCTCAGGCCGGTCAAAATCAGCACGCGTGTTTTCGGCGAAGCAGCCTGCAACTCGGAGACACAATCAATGCCGTCATCATCTCCGAGCTTGATGTCCAGCAGCGCCACATCCGGCTGTTCCTTTTTGGCGATGGTGATGGCGTCTTTGATGGCCGAAGCCAGGCCGACCACGCGAAACCCGGGCTGGTTCTCCACCAGCAAACTCACTCCTTCTCGCACTATCTCTTCATCTTCGATAATTAAAATCTTGGCCTCCTGCATAAAACACACGCCAGCCCTCTACGAATCATTGGGGTTCGAAGTTATCAACCGAATCAAGGTTTTTTTGGGAAGGTATGGATCGTCAGTTGGAAAAGCCATAATCCGACAGAGCTTGAATAATATCAAGAGGGCATTTTGCAAATATCTTGAATCTAACTTTTGATAGCGCGCATTTCATAGCGAACCGCTAATCAACAGGTAGTCGTAGCTCGCCGCGCCGCTCGTTCCCACTCCGGCGACGATCATCGGCGCGGTCACGCCGCTCTTGCGTTGCGGCAATCTGGCCTCGTACATCCACTCAGGCTCGTTCGCGCCGCGGGGCCACATCTTCGCCTTCACTCTCTCGCCGCCTTCGACCGTGAATTTAATGTGATACCAGGCGCCGAGTTTGTATCCGCCGCTGTAAGTCATGGTCGCGTCGCCGAGTTTGATTCGCCGCTGCTGGCTGATGTCGTAAAACGCGACTTCGGTCAGTTGTTTTCTCGATGGGTCTTTGGCGGAATCAACCCGGCGCGTGCCCGTGAATCCGAAGACGATGGCTGAATTGCCTTCGGTCGGGTTTTGATAGGCTATCCCGACGCCGAACGGTTCGCGCGCCTCTTCGTAGAGCAAATCGAGCCGCGTCAGAGCCTCGACGGTCATGTTTGCCGGATAGGCGCGGTCTGCGACAACCGCCGCGTTCAAGCCTGCGCCGGGTCTTCGCGCCATTAACAATCCGTCGCGCTGAAGCCAGGTTTGGCCGAGAAATCGCCACGCGGGTTGCGGCGCGCCTGTTTGAAAATCGTCGAAGAAGAGTTTGCGCGAAGTGACGATGACCGTCGCCCGGTCGCTGGCCGAATGATCGCCGTCGTTGATCGTCAATTTGATCGAATGCGTTCCCTCGCGCGCGAACGTTTTGCGAATCCAGCGCGCGTCTGTTATCGGCGCGCCGAACTCTTCAGACTGAGATTCCCAGCGGAAGAGCAGATGGCCACGTCCGTTCAGGTCAGCCGTGCGCGAGCGTTCGCCATCGAGCGTGAACGATTCGTTCGGCTTCACGACCAACACTCGCGTTCCAATGTCGGCGATTGGCGCGGGGCGGTTCGGGCGCGTTCCAGCGGGGAGGCCGAGATAAAAATTGCTCGTGTATTTCCGGCTGAGTTGATTGGCCGGAACCGCGCTCAGATTATTAAACTCCTCGACCAGCCGCAGCGGGTCGTAAGCCTGCATCCCCTGCGGCAGCGTGTCGTCCACGTGATCCCATCGCCACGGAGCGTTGGCCTTGTCCACGCCCCAGCGCTGGCCGCGAAACGCGCCGAAATATCCCCACACGCAATCGGGCGCGCCTCGTTTGCCGCCGCCGCATCCGTCCATCTTCCAATCAATCTGCTCGCGCCGATCCCACAACCCGTTCGGCTCCGCGATGTCAATCAGCGCGTAAGGCGTCGTATCAACCTCTTTGCGATAATCGGGAACGCCAGCCGTCGCGCCAGGAAAATAGACGACGCCATCGCCGCCGATGAATCCGTCTTTCCATGTAAAGTTCGACCAGCGGTAACGGTCGTAAGGCGATTTTGCGTCAGGCCCAGGCCATCCGTACATTCCGTGACCCCACGGCTCAGACCACGCCGTCGGGCGAAAGACCGTGCCCGGCGGCGCTGATTCGTCTTCGGGTTTGCTTTGATCGCGCGGTGTGATGAGCTTTCCATCGGGCGTGACGCCGCGCCACACAACGTCGTAAATGAATTCGGAGTTGTAATGCTGCGCTTTCTGCGGAGTCTCGTGCGGCGGCTTACCTCCAAGCTTGATCCCGGCGGCGCGGCCAGCGGGCGTCAGGTAGGTGAACCAGTTGTCGTGCGCCAGATACATCATCATCCACAACACGCCCATCCCGGAATTCTCCGAGCCTTTACGGACGACGTGCAGCCCGCCTTCCAGATCGTTCTCGTGGCATTCGACGTCCGCGCATCGCGGCTCGCGATCCTGCGCGTGATAGACGCAGTAGTTGATGAAGTAGTGCGTCTCGGTTTCGACGACGCTGTAATAAAGATAGGCGCGCGCCATCGCATCTTTGCTTTTAACAGCGGGAGGGCGCCTGGCGAAATTCGCCCAGTTGTTCAGGCCGTTCCAGTCGCCGTCGAAGTCGAAGCGCGCGATGAAATCGCCGCGACGTTGAATCGGTTG
>JAJVID010000062.1:43635-72512 GCA_022072205.1 Acidobacteriota bacterium | reverse complement strand
TAGGCGGACGCGACGCGTGAGAGAGAATCATTACGGAAGCCGCTCTTCGATTTTTGGAAGGCGAACAGCGCGACTCACTCCGATTACCAGACTCCTGATCAATCCGACGAACGCCGCCAGCCAGGCGATCAACGCAACGTAGATAAAGAAACGCGGAATGTTCAGCAGGAAAGTCAGCCCTGTGGCTTTCGAGAGTTGAAACGTGCTGGCGGTGTACATCCCAAGCGGAAAGACCATGCCCCAATACTGCGGATCGTAAGTGAGCGGGAATCGTTTATAGATGTGGCGCCAAACGCCCAGGATAAGGAGCAGCGGAATCCACCACGTCCCCGCCGCCCAGAAGAGCAGTGTGAAGCCCATCAGAAACGGCAGAATCTCGCGCAAAAACACCCAATGCGGCGCGCTCAAAATCAACGTCGCCCCAGCCAGCGTCGTGATCGCCACCGCGCCCATGTTAATCCAGTAGGGCGGAGTAAGCTCCGCTGAGGTCAGCCTGACGAAGGTCAGCCGGTAAAAGATGAGCGTGATGATGCTGAGATAAAGCATGCAGCCGATCAGGTACATGCTGAGCGTGAAGAAGAGCAGCGGTTCCCGCCCGGCGTCGAAATGCGGCGCAAGCAATGTTCCCAAAACTGAGATAGCCTGCGTCGCCACCGCGGCAATCAGCCACGCTCCATTGATGCCGGTTTCCAGCGCCGGTTTCTCTTCGCGGATTATGACGGCGGTGAAGAAGGCGTACATAATCAGCAGCCAGAGCGCCAGACCGCACAGCCAGAGAAATGTAGCTACCGTGAATGAGCCGGCGATGATGATCAGTTGAGAACCGAGCACGCAGGTTCCCGCAACCAGAGTGAAGAATCCCGGCCCTCTGACGTGGCTGGTCAAATCGGCGAGCACGCGCGGCAGAAAGCGGGTCAGGCGCAGCAGCGTCAACGACCATAGCGTCACGTAGGCGGCGATGTTAATGACCAGCAACGTCCAGGCAATCGTCCGCATCTCCATGCGGTAAGCCGCCACCGAGATGATTCCGGTCGCCATCACCAGCGAGAAGTAGCCTGGGAACAGATTCTCCACCGCCTGATCGAGAAACCGCTTCATGCGCTCATCGCTCCATTGCGTACAGGTATCGCAGCAAACCGAGGTTGAGTAAAAAACAGATTACGCTGGCCGCGAGCGCAGGCCAGACGACCGTTGCGTCGCCGCCCAGATAAGCGTTCATCGTCGCCACCAGCAGCCACAATTGCAGTATGACCAGCACGACGACGATGCACAGAATGCCGTAGACGACGGTCGTTCGCTGTTCGCGCGTGAAATATTTTTTTATAGCCATGCTCAATCTCTTCTCTGTGTTTCGCAGTCTTCAACCGCCGCTTTCGCTTTCGCGCCACTCATTCAAACGCCTGTTCATCCGCCACAATTCGTCTTCCGGAACTGACGATTCGAGGGCCGGAAACAATTCGTTCTCCTCGAAGCGAATATGGTGGCGAAGAGATTCTCCGAGCGTTTTGAGCAGGTTTGCTTCGACGGCTTCGCGCCGCGCCAGTTTGCCGTTCAACTCGCCGATCAGCAGCCTGATGGCGGCGTGTTGTTCCAGCGTCATTCTGGTTTCAGCGTTGTCGTCGCCAGCGCGTTTCGCCAGTAACGGCAGGATAATCTGCTCCTCCTGCAAAAAATGGCTTTGCAGGTCGCTTGCCCAGAAATCCGTGAATTGCGCGGCGGTCTTTTCAATCTCGTCGCGGTCACTCGTCGCAGCGGCGACGATCAGGTTTCGAGCCTGAACCAGCGCGTGATGATGGTCGTGGGACAATGGGTAAAGGCTCTCGTGACGTTTCATTCGCTAAACCATGGTGGTTTCGACGCCGACGGCGTAAAGCGCGCCATCACGAATTTCGAGCAGGACGCGCGGCAGCGGCCTTCGCGGCGGCCCGGCAATCGGCCTGCCCGTCGTCAGATCGAACGAGCCGTTGTGGCAGGGGCAGAAGAATCGCTGCTTATCCAACTCCGGCACGACGGCGCATGCCAGATGCGTGCATTCCTGGCCGAACGCGACGAAGCGGTCTTCGCCTGTGCGCACCAATATGCGCTTGTCATCCGGTTCGGGATAACCGAAGACCAGCGACTGGCCGATTGGCAAATCGTTCAAGGCCGCAATGCGGCGGATCGGCGGCTGTCCGCGTCTCTGGCGCAGAAAATTTTGCACGACGATCCACGCCTGGCCGACGACGAACGCGAAGCTGGTCAAGACCATGAACTTCGTGAAATCGCGTCGCGCCACGTAATGATCCTGCGGCCAGTCAATCGGAAAATCGCGCCGCCATTTCGGCTGCTCTTCAAGCGGCCTGCCGTCCGGCGGAATGGTGATCTGTTCTCGATTCGTCAATGTCATTTCTCCTGTTGAAAGTACGCCGGCAGATTGCGCTTCGTCTCGCGCAGGATTTCGAGCGCGGCCTTTCGATCCTCAGCCGGAATCGCGGCGAATTCCTTGTCCTTCGACTGCCCGGTCAACGCCAGCCACAACTGGCGATAAACCTGATCGAGCGCCGGTTGCGGCAGCGCGTCGAACGCCTCCGAATAAATCAGGTAGCTGCACGGATAACGAAACAGCTTCCGCTTGCCCTGCAGATCGAAATCGCGCAACGAGCGCCCCTGTTTGTCGCGCGGCCCCTGCGCGGCGAACTCTTTAGCGAAACCGCTCGTGCCGGTGATCGGCGACGACCATCGGGCCTCGCCGGTGAATAGCAAATAGCGCAGCAAGTCATCAGCCGCGCGTTCGATGCGCCGCCGCGCGCTGTCGGTCATCACGTCGTTCGGCTGCCCCATCGCCTCGTTCAACACCTTTTGATCGTGCAGCGCCATTCGCGTCTCGAAATTCAGCCTCGTGATCAGGTTGTGCATCTGCGTCTGATGCTCCAGCGTCAGCAGCGCCACGATGTCGCTGTGCGGCGTGACGTAGCCCGCTGTGTCGAAGCGCGGCTCCAGTCTGGTCACGTTCTGGCTGACGAGTTGCGCCGGGTTGTAATCCAGCCCCTTCTCATCGAAGCGCATATTGCCGAGATGCCGCTCGGCGCCGTGCTCGCCGGTGACGTACCAACCGCCCCAGCGTTCTTTGAGCGGGCTGCTGTGATTGGTGATGAAACCGCCGAGCGGCGCAATCGGATAACCGCGCGCGTCGGGATAGACAGAGCGCACGAGAAAACCGGGCACGTTGCGCGTGCTGTTCGATACGTGACATTGCAGGCATTCGTCGTTGCGGCGGAAGCGTGGCCGCGCGGTCTTCTCCTGTTCCAACATGTAAAAGACGCCGCCCAGCTTCGAGTCCACCGCCGCAATCTCGATCACGTCGCCGCCGCGCACATAACCGATGTAGGTTTCATCGTTGAAAAAGATCGCGCGCGGGTTGGATGGCATGATACGGTGCAGTTGAAAACTGGTCTTGGAGAAAACCAGCCCCTGCGACGCCGCTGACACGCCCAGATGCTTGAGCACGGAATCCAGATAGCCGCGCGGCTCGCTGTATTCGAGCTTGACCTCGCCGTCATCCAACCGCCGCTGCAAACGCGCCACCGCGTCGGCGCTCACGCCCTGGCGATAATCAATCGCTGGATGCTCCTGCGATTGCTGTTGCCGCACGGCGCGCGCTGGCGGCAAAGCGAAATAAAATCCGGCGACCAGGCCGGCGGTCAGGATTGTGGTGGGAATCGCTCTCTTCATCGTCACGGTTGAGTCAATGGTTCAGCCGCATCAGTAGCCTGACGCGGCATCAAGGATGTTGAACGTAATCTCTTTGCCAATGGTCTGCTCGTCCATCGCCGCCGTCACGTCCAGGTATTCCGCGCTTGCCACTTTCGGCGTCATCATATTGACCTTCGTCGTGATCGTTTGACCGCCGAATTGAAACTTTTTGACGGCTTGCGAGCGCGGGCGCGACTGTTCGATCTGTTCGCGCGTGCCGTAAAACAGAGCGCCGCTCGGACAAACAGCCGCGCACATCGGCTTCAAACCCGCCGAAGAGCGGTCGTAGCACATGTCGCATTTCATCATCAGCTTGAACCCGGTCTCCATCTTCGGCACGCCGAACGGGCACGCGATAACGCAGTTGTTGCACGCGATGCAGCGCGGTTTGCGCGCCGATTGCACCACGCCATCGCCGGTGCGCTTGATCGCGTCCGCCGGGCAAACCTCGGCGCACGTCGGCTGATCGCAGTGCATGCAGATGACCGGCACGGTCTGCACCGAATGCGCGCGGTCAATGTATTCAAGGTGAATCATCGGATAGCCCTTGTGCGTATCGCACTCGCTGCACGCCTGCACGCACGCCTTGCAGCCGATGCAGCGATTCGGGTCAACGAAAAATTCCAAGTGTGAAGGAACCGCCATCTATATCTCCTCCAAATCACCCGGTGAATCGAAACCGGGTATCGCGGCTTTCATCATCCCACCAGATTGGGACGATGCGTTTGCCCTGCTAACTCTCCCTGCTCATTCGCCCAATCCGGCGCGCCCGCCGCGCGGCGCACTCTCACCGCGCATACCTTGTATTCGGGAATCTTCGAGATCGGGTCCTGCGCCGAGATTGTCAACTGGTTCGCGCTCTTCGCGCCCGCCCAGTGATACGGGATGAAGATCGTGTCGGGCCGAATCGTCGTCACCACTTGCGCCCGCAATGTGATCACGCCGCGCCTGGATTCAGCCGTCGCCCAATCGCCGTTCTCAATGCCGAGTTTCTCAGCCAATCGCGGATGCATCTCGATGCGCGGTTCGGGATATTGCTCAACCAGCGGCCCGATTCGCCGCGTCTGCGTACCCGAAAGGAACTGGCTGATCACGCGGCCTGTCGTCAGCATGATCGGATACTCTTCGTCAACATCTTCCGCAGGCGGCGTGTACGGCGCGACGTTGATGCGCGCCTTGCCGTCGGGGAAATAGAACGGCCCCGCGCCCTTCGCTATCGGGTTCCACGATCCCGGCTCGAACAATCGCGGCGTCCCGTGATGCTCTTCGTTGTAACACGGCCAAAAGACGCCGTTCTGCCGTTCGATCTTTTCGTAGGTAATGCCGTAGTAATCGGCGATGCCGCCTTTCGACGCCACGCGCAGCTCGTCGAGAATTTCGCGCGGCTCGTTGAACGTGAAACCGCGTTCGCGGCCCATCGCGCGAGCGATGTCCTGAATGATGCGCCAGTCCTGTTTGGCGTCGCCCGGTGGATCAACGGCCTTGTTGATCTTGATCACGCGGCCTTCGATCTGCGTGACGATCCCTTCGTCTTCCTCGTGCAGCGAGCCGGGCAACACGATGTCGGCGTGATAAGCCGATTCGTTGAGGAAGAAATCTATCGCGACGTAAAACTCAAGCTTGTCCAGCATCCGCGCGACGAAGTTGTTATCGGGCAGCGAAACCTTCGGATTGAAACAGATTGAGAGCAGGCCTTTGATTTCGCCTCGGTCAATCTTGCGGAAAATCTCGTAAGCGTCCACGCCCGCCTGCGGCATCTCCTTTTCGTCAATGCCCCAGATTCCGGCGATGTGCGCGCGATGCTCCGGGTTCGAGATGTCGCGCATGCCCGGCAGTTGATCGCATTTCTGCCCGTGTTCGCGTCCGCCCTGTCCGTTGCCCTGGCCGGTGATCGTCCCATAGCCGCAGTTTTCGCGCCCGATGCGGCCCGAAGCCAGCACGATGTTGATCGCGCCGAGCACGTTCTGCACGCCGTGCGAATGATGCTCGATGCCGCGCGCGTGCATCAGGAAAGATGTTTTCGCCTTGCCCCACCATTCGGCGGCCTGGCGGATCGCGCGCTCAGTGATGCCAGTGACTTCGGCGGTCTTGCGCGGTGTCCATTCTTTGACGTGTTCGGCGGCGGCGTCGAAGCCGACCGTCCAGTTGTTAATGAAATCGTGATCGAGCCAGTCGTTCTCGATCATCAAATGCAGGATGCCGTTGAAAAGCGCGATGTCGCGTCCCGGCTTAATCGGCAGGAACAAATCGCAGGTGCGCGCAATCGGCGTGATGCGCGGGTCAACGACGATGATCTTCGCGCCGTTCTCGCGCGCCTGCCAGACGTAATTGGTCGTGATCGGCGCGCATTCGGCGACGTTCGATCCGCTGATCCAGACGACTTCAGCGCCCAGGATGTCCGACCACGGATTGGCCGCGCGATCAACGCCGAAAGCCTTCTTGTTGCCCGCGCCCGCGCTGACCATACAAAGCCGCCCGTTGTAATCAATGAATGGCGTCTTGAGCGCGACGCGCGCGAACTTGCCCATCAAATAAGCCTTCTCAGTCGTCAGGCTCGCGCCGGAGAGCACGCCCATAGCGTCATTGCCGTAGGTCGCCTGAATGCGCTCGATCTCCGCCGCCGTGCGCGCAATCGCTTCGTCATAGGGCATTGAACTGAAGCCGCCGGGCGACGCCGGGTCGCGCCGTAACGCTGTTATCAGCCGGTCGGGATGCGCGCCCTGCAAATACCGCTTGACGCCCTTCGGGCAGAGCATCCCCTTGTTGAACGGATAGTCAACCCTCGGCTCGAAGCCGATCACGACGTTGTCTTTGACTTTGAGCTGGATGCCGCACTGCTGGCCGCAGAAACAGCAATGCGTCTTGACGACCTTGTCAGGCTCGGCGTCCGTCGCCAGCCGCACGCCTTCGCTGAAAGCCAGGTGCGGGCCATAGTGTTCGATGATGTCGTTCAGTTGATTAGGTAGTGCAGACATAAATTCTCAAATCCCGAATCTCAAATCCCAAATCTCAAATCCCAAATCTCAAATCCCAAATCTCAAATCTGTGATTCCCCACGCCACATTCTCCCCTGCGCCAGCGCCAGCATCGCGCGGCGGCATCTGGGACAAATCCATTGATAATGCCCGGCCTCGTTGGCCATTTCGTAACGGAAGCCCAACTTACGCTCGACCTCGATCAAATCCTCCACGTGCATTCTCGATGCGAAAGCTTCGCCGCATCGTCGGCAGTGGGCGTGGTCTTCCAGCGCGCCGATGTCTTTGTAAAAGCTGACACCCAATTGCGCGGGTCGTTGAAAGATGTGGAAGAATTTGCCGAACGGCAGCCAAAGCAACGTGAAGATGACCGTGATCGCGTGCAGGATGGCCAGGAAATCGTAGGCGTATCCGCGCATCCACGTGTAGCTCGCCGTCAGCATCAATCCCGTCACGCTGATGGCGAAGAGCAGGATGATCGGCAGAAAATCTTCGGCGAATTGCTGGACAGCCGCCGCGCCGTGATCGCGCATCCGCCGCCGCATCGCCAGCATCACGCCCGCGATGACCAGGAATGAGGCCCAGACCAGCCCGTGAAAAATCAGAAACCCCATCAGCGAATGGATCGGAAATGCGAAGGTAGGAAACCCGAAGAGGTAGGCGCGATACCACTCGGTGTCGTTTGGTAAGGTTTCAAAATGAATCCAGCCGTAAACCAGCGGGAACGTGATTGCGATGGCGATTATGCATCCCCACATAATCAGCATGTGCGCGCTCCACCGCAATGCGCCGCGCCGCGCGATGAAATGGTTAAGCGCCATATCGCCAGTCACGCGCTTGAACCACGTTGCAATGTTGCGCGCCAGATATTGGGGACGCAAGAAGACCTGCCATCCGCGTTTCCAATACAAAGCCGTCGGCGGCCGCTGCAACCACATCGCGTAACGGTACGTGATGCCGAACGCGGCGAAGAGCGTCGCAAACGTGTAAGCCACCAACGCCGCGTCGAAGTGCGCCAGATTGCGCGAACCGACGATAATCAACACCGCCAGAGCCACTGTCACGGCTATCCCCCAGGCCCCGGCCTTAATTGTCTCTTTGGTCATTGCGACAAATCTTTCTTAAGAGGTCAGAACTCTGACACTGCAAACGCCAAGCCACAGCTCC
The DNA here is from genome assembly GCA_022072205.1 of Acidobacteriota bacterium. GTDB lineage: Bacteria > Acidobacteriota > Blastocatellia > RBC074 > RBC074 > JAJVID01. The sequence goes on along the minus strand of JAJVID010000062.1, from coordinate 64,638 downwards.
AATTGTCTCCGAAATGGCCTTCTATTAAAAGAACCCATCAGCGGAAAAGACGCCTTTTTATCGCCGTTTCAGTAGCCAATGACGCCTGAAAATCAACGGGCGCCGTCTGAAGGCCAGAGATGGAATCAGAATCAGGAGAGTTACGGAAACTACGTGAACTCCCACAACCGCTGCGGAAATTTACGCGCTCAGCCTAACGCCAGGACGGTAGTTAAGGCAACGGTTTGGTGACGACTCTGAAGCCCAGGTCGTGATGGCGAACTTCCGGCTGAAACGTGTCTCGATAAGCGATTGAAAGCAGCGCGATGCTGGCGCTGTACCACGAACCACCGCGAACCACGCGTGCTTCCGTCCAATCGTCGCGGTTGCGCTCATCATCGGCGTAGGGCCGCTCGCGGTTGAACGGGCGATTGACGGTCTGTGTCCATTCGGCGACATTGCCCGACAGATGAAAAGCGCCATAGCGATTGGCCTGAAATCGCGCTCTTGTTTCAAGCGCGCCGACCACTGTTTCCGGCGCGCCGGGATTCTTCTTCCAATTGTACAGTTTCGATTCCTCGTCGCTGAGCGATTGGCTGAGCGCGAAATCGAAGCTGTCCGGCCCGCGCGCCGCCTTCTCCCACTCCGCTTCCGACGGCAGCGAAAAGAGCCAGCGCCCCTGCCCGAACTTTTTTGTCATCCAGCGGCAAAACGCAGCCGCTTCAAACCACGTCACCCAGGTCACGGGCTGATCATCCTGGCCGAAGCGTTTGAACTCGGCGTCGGATTCTTTCAGCAGCGCTGTCGCCCTCGATTGGTTTTCAGCCCTCCACTTTTGCCCGGCTTCCGTCCAGTTTGAATTCTCAGCGTAACCTTGCGCATCGCGCACGAACTCGCGGAACTCGGCGTTGGTCACTTCAAACGCGCCAATGAAAAACGCTGATAGCCAGACGTAATGCGGCTCGCGCGGGTTCCGCCGGTCGCCGATCAAAAAAGATCCGCTGGGCACGAAAACCCATTCAGGCAAACTCCCGGCCAATCGTGGCGGCGCGCCCGAAGCCGGTAAGCGAATGGTCACCGGGAACGAACCGTCGGCGTCCGGACCACGGCGATAACCTGAAATTGAGATTGGATAAAAGATGGTTTGATTCGGCAGGTCAACCTTCAGAAAGTAATCGGCGCGCGGCAGCCACGCGCGTTGGCCGTTGAATTCCGCGATTTCGATGGCTTGCGGCAGGCTCTTTCCCGCTTTGAACAATCGAATGGGCGCGTTCGCCAGATTGATGATGATCAACTCGGTCTCTTCACGCTCGAAGTGAAGTCTCTCATTACGTTCATTGCGAAAATACCGCGCGGCGGCGAATCCGGCGATGGCTAATGTTCCAGCGATGATCGCCACGGCGTGAACCTTCTTCATCAAATGTCCTGCCGCTTTAACAAACGCTGTGAGAGCGCGAACGACGCGATCACCCAAATCAGCAATCCGCCAATGAGCGACAGCATGCTCGCCGCGTCACCGCCAAGAAAACGTGTCAGCGCCGCGCCAGCCGCGCCGAAAATCTCCTTGCCGTCGAGCGCCATCAATCCGGCCACCCGCGTCATATCCACCGGATTGCCGAACAGAGAAACGAAGATGAACTGGTTGGCCGCGCGCTCCTTCATCAAAAATGTCCCGCCGATGACGATCAGGTCGTAAAACAGCACAAAGAAGAACCACAGAAACAACGCCGCGCCGAACGCTTTCGATTTGCGATGACACCACGCCGAAACCAGCGCCGCGAGCGTCAGAAAGACCAGCGCCAGCAGCAGCGACAACCCGACAAAGACCGGATAGCGCGCCGCGCCCGTCGTTCCGGCCTTCGCCGCGATGACGATTCCAGCCAGCCCGAACCCGGCCACGGTCGCCGTCGCGATTGAAGCGAACAGCCCCGCCAGTTTGCCGAGCAGAATTTCGGCCCGCGTCACCGGCTGCGAAAACAGCAATTCGCTCGCGCCTTTCTCGCTGGTGAAACTGAGTGTGCCCATCGTCAGCGCGACCAGCGGGACGATGTACAAAACCAGATTGAGCAGACTGGCCGATGTGCGCGCGAAGCCTTGAAAGCCGATTGCGCCCGCCGTCGCCAGCCCGAAATATGAGATCGCCAGCGTCAGCAGGCCGAACAACGCCGCGAAGATCAGCGTCCAACGGTTGCGAATGTTGACGACCAGTTCCTGCCGCGCAATGGTTTTGACCGCGCTGAAATCCATCTCGCCCTCACTTTCCGATCACGTCCGCGAACTTGATGCGCTCGCCTTTGTATTTGTCCATCGCCTCTTTCGCCTTCTCATCGCTGCCGAAGGCGACGATATTGCCACCCATCGGCGTGGCGAATTCGGCGGATTTGACGAAGTGCGCCGATTCGCCCTTGAGCCATTTTTTAGTCTCATAATCGGCGACGAAGTAAGCCGCGATCTGATCGTGGCCGCCTTTGGTTTTCAGATATTCGCGCAGGCAGGTCAGGTCGTCGAATTTCATCGCGTCGCCGTCTTTGGTGATGAACTCGGACGCGTACTGCTTTTCGCTGATCGCCATCCGGCACATCGAGCACATATCTTCAGGGTTGATTTCAACCGGCGTAATCTCCGCCTGCCCGCAAGCCGCAAGCAGAAGAGCGCATCCCAGCAAAGCCGTCTTGAGCGCTCTTTCAATGTTTTTGACTGTCGTCGTTTTCAGCATGAATGTAGTTCAAATAAATATCTTCGAGCGACAGTTCTTCGGTGGCGAAGCGCGCGACGCGCCCGCCAGCGGTCTCAATCGCCCGGAGCAGTTTCATCCGGTCTTCGGCGCGCGACGTGACCAGCATCGCGCCGCCTTCCATCAAGGCCTCGCTCGCTCCGGCTTCGCGCGCGGCTTCAATCCATCGTTCATCGGGATTGGCCATTATGATTCGCATCCGGCAGCTTCGCATCAACTCTTCGCGCAAAGCCTCGATTGATTCGATGGCGACCAGTTTGCCGCCAACCAGAATCGCCACGCGGTCGGCCAGCCGTTCGACATCGGCCAGCACGTGCGACGAAAAGACAATCGTTTTGCCCTCGCTTTTGAGCGTCGCCAGAAATTCGCGGAAGCGGATCGCCCCTTCCGGGTCAAGACTGACCGTCGGTTCGTCCAGCAGCAGAATCGGCGCGTCGGGCAAACACGCGATGGCCAGCCCCAGCCGCTGAACCATTCCGCCCGATAATTCGCCGACCGGTTTGTGATGGAAGCCGTTGAAGTCGAAATGCGCATTGTGCAGCACGTCCTCAATTCGTTTTGCCGGCAGTTTGCGCAACTCGCAGTAAAACTTCATCACCTCGCGCGCAGTCAGGTTTTCGTGAAAGCTCAACCGCTGCGGCAGAAAGCTGAGCTGGCGTCTGGCTTCACGCGCGTCGCGCTGCAAATCCAGACCGTTGATTCTGATCTCGCCCGATGTCGGCGCGCTCAATCCGACCAGACATTTCAACGTTGTGGTCTTGCCGCTGCCGTTCGGGCCGAGCAGCGCGAAGGTCTCGCCACGTTTGATCTCGAACGAAACGTCGTTGACGGCGGTGAATTTGCCGAAACTTTTTGTCAGGTGTTTGACTTCGATCATCGTCGCTGTCCCTTCCAAATTACGATCACCGCGCCGCAGAGCATCGCCGCTGAAACCAGCGCCAGAACAAGGCGTCCCGTTTGTAGCGGCTTTTGCGGCTCGAACGGGTACGACAGTTTGACGGCTTGCGCGAGCGGCGCGGCGTCGGCTTCCGTCGAACCTTTGATTATCGGAAACGTCTTTTCAGCCGTCGCCAGCGCCCGCGCCGCAGGACTGTTCAGGTACAGCCGCAAACGTGGGTAGTTGCCTTCGAGATATTCAAAAACGTTTTGGATTTTGTGCGCGACATCGCCGACGCCATCACCGTCCAGGTCGTAGCCGTCGTAATCGCTCCAATAATTGCCGCGCCTCATCTCGTTCCACTGCGCCCCCGCGCGTTTGCCCACGATCCGCAGCGGACTCAGATTTTCGACGAAATTGTTTTCGGTGAAAAGATTGTTTTCCGAATTGCTGTAGGCCATCAGCGCCAGATCGTTTTCGGCGATGACGTTGCGGCGAAATGTCGTGCGGCGCAGCGCCTCCATGAAAATCCCTGTCGCGTTATCAACAATGAAATTGTCTTCGGCCACATTGTCTTCGCAATCCTGAAACAGAATGCCGAACGAACTGAAGCCGCGATTGTGCAGGAAGGCGTTGCGGCGAAATTCGATCCGCTTGGAATACATAATCGCCGCGCCCGCGACGTTGCGCTCGAACACGTTGTCGTCGAATTTGTTGTCGTCCGAGTTCATGTAATGCAACCCGTAGCGCAGCCGCGACACGCGATTGCGGCGAATGGTGTTGCGGTGGCTGGATTGAATGTACATGCCGTCGCGCGCTTCGATGATCGTGTTGTCCTCGATCAGATTGTCCGGCGAGTTCCACATATGCAGCCCGGCGCCGCGCTCGCCGGATTCAAGCTCGACGCGCCCGCGCACGCTGTTTCCGCGAATCGTGTTTCGCGCCGAGTGATAAAGATAAATGCCGTAAAGCACGTCGCGCAGTTCGTTGCCCTCGATCACGTTGTCGTTCGATTTCAGCAGCAGGCCGGAATCTTCGGCTTGCAGATCGCGGCCTGAGCGTTCGATCACGAAGCCGCGAACCACGCAGCGATCGGCGGCGACCACCACAACGCTGCCTTTTCCATCGCCGCGCAACACGGGCTTGCCGGCGCCTTCGAGCGTCAACGTTTTGTCCAGAATAATCTGGCCGGTATAAACGCCGCTCTCGACGCGAATCGTATCGCCGGGTTTGGCGGCGGCGATTGCGGCCTGGATTGATTGATTCGTTTTGACTGTGATCGCATCGGCGCGAACAATCAAAGAAGAGATCACGGAACAAACGGAAAAAACGGAACAGACGGAAAAAAGTCTGAAGGCGAGTTTGAGCCTTCCGTGTGTTCCGTTATTTCCGTGTGTTCCGTTTTCTCTCTTCATTGCTTTTGAGCCTTCGCTGATTTCCACGACAACAGAATCGCCGCCGTCAACATCACGGCGAACGTCACCAGCGCATACGAGGCCAGGCCCGGATAGCTGTTGACCGTGAAATTGCCGACCACCTGCGTGCCGATCAGCGGCGGCGTGAACGGCGCCACCTTGATCGCCGCAGTCGGGTCGAGGTTGTGGCCGTACAGGTACAGCCGGTGATAAAAGCTCCAGAACGAATACAGCCCGAAGTAGGCGAAAAGCACGAAGACATCTATCAGGTTGGACATCTTGCCGATGACCGTCGCCCGCAACGCCAGCAGCGCCAGCCCGCCAATCGCGAACGGCAGCCAGGTGAATTCGCTGAAATCGCTTTCAAGCAGCGGACGCATGCCGATGTAATGATTCAGCGCGTTGATTTCACGCAGGTCGTCGCGCTGCGGCGTCTTGCCGCCCTCAAGCTGTGAAGCGTAAATGTGCAGGCTCAGCCCGTCCGGGTACTGATTCGACCGGAACGTCATGTGCCAGAGCGGGAAGAAAAGAGCCGGGATCAACGCCAAGACGCCAATCAAAATCGCCAGGCGGCATCGCGGCGCCAGCGGCTGATCGAAAAACGACGCCTCCCGCATCAGCCTGCTTATGATCCCGGTTTTCCCCTCCATTGCGCTCGCTCCCTCTCGGGGCGTGACTGATTCTTGCGCTGTTGACATAAAAGCCTCTCGTTTAAAAACAAGTATGGCGGTAGCCTGGCCGTGAGCGAGGGCAGAGTCAGGTCCTCCCTCGCGGTCGGGCTACCGCCCTGCCTGCGTTATTTGGGCGCTTTCACGGCGGCCAATGAGCCGCCCGGCTTGACCAGCAAATATCCCTGCATCTCCTGGTGCAGCGCCGAACAGAAGTTCGTGCAGTAGTATGGGAAGATGCCGGGTTTGTCGGCCACGAATTCAATCGTCTTGGTTTCGCCCGGATCAATCACCACGTTGATGTTGTATTCGCCCAGGCCGAAGCCGTGCAGTTCGTCGGTCGTCTGTTCGATGTTGGTGATGTAAATCGTCACCTTGTCGCCCTGATTGACCTCGATCTTGGTCGGCTCCAGCGTGCTGCGGACGGCAATCATCTTGACGGTAACCGCATTGCCGTTGCGCTCGACCTTCGTGTCTTTGACATCCCAGACGGCGTTCGGATTTTTGTTTTCCTCCTTGGGATAGACCTCGATCGGTTTCAGTTTGTCGGCTTTGATGATCTGCGCGTAATGCGGTTCGGGTTCAGTGAAGGCGTCGTAAACCAGCTTCATCTTTTCGCCGCTGATGTTGATCAGTTGCGAGCTTTCTGGCTGCGACGGGCCGACGTTCAAATGGCGCCCGTGCGAAAGCTTGTTGAGCGCGATCAGGTATTTGCCGTCCGGATTGACCGTGTCGCCTTCGGCTGTGGCCAGGTGACCGATGTTGTAACTGACCGGAATCTTGTCGGCCACTTCCCAGGTACCGAGCTTCCATTTCGCGACGGCGCTTTCGACAAACAGGCTCGTGTAGGCGTAGCCCTGATCGTCGAACTGCGTGTGGAGCGGGCCTAAGCCGACGTTGACCTCGGCGTCTTTCACGCTGTCGTAGTTCAAAACCGGGATGCCGTCTTCGTTGCCGCTGAAATCTTTCTTCTGAATCGCGGTCAGCATCTTCTCGACGTTGTAAGCCGTCGTGATGGATTGCAGTTTGCCGCTGCCGATGAAGTATTTGCCGTCGGGGCTGACATCAACGCCGTGCGGCGATTTGCTGCACGGGATCAGGTAGATGACGCCTTCGACTTTCTTCGGATCAATCACCTTGACGCCGCTGATGGTGTCGGCCTTGCCTTCGGCGACGGCCTTCTCAGCCGCTTTCCAATTGACGGCGGCGATGTAGTCGCGGTCTTTCTGCGTCGAAGTCACTTCCAGTTTGCCGGTGGCGCGTTCAGTGTTGTAGCTCGTCCAGAACGCCCATCCATCGCTTGGCCCTTTGCCTGCGTCGCCCAGATCCCAATTGAAGGGCGGCGTCAGAACCTGGAAGCCGACGCTCATCTCGCCGCTCGCGGGATCAACCTTGATGCCTGAAACGACGCCGCTGTATTTCGTGGCGTATTCTTCAATCGGCGCGACCGTGCCTTTCGGCAGCGGGACGGAGAAGCGCGACGCGGCCAGCACGTATTCGGTGTTCGGCGTCACGAACGAACCTCCGTGGAAGCCAGAAACGTTCGGGACGGGGCCGAGAATCTGTTTGGTTTTGAAATCGCGCAGATCAATTCGCGCGATGCGGTTGTTGCCGTTGTCGTTGACGAACAGCCAGCGACCGTCGTAATCGCCTTTGGTTTCGCTGATGGCCGGGTGATGCACGTCTCCCCAGGTGTAATCGCCGAGCATCTTCTTCGATTCGGCGTCGAAGCCATAGCCGGTCGCCGGATAAGGCGCGAAGACCGGAATCGTCGAGATGTGGCGCATCGAAGGCACGCCCGCCACATACACGTTGCCGGAGTGGCCACCCGAATAGAAAAGGTAATATTCATCAGTGTCGCCCGGCGCGACGTAGCTCGCTACGGCGGATTCCGCCGCTCCACCGAGTTCTTCGGCGGACGGCGCTTTGTTGCAACTCACCACCGTCAGCGAGAGGATCAGAGTGAAGAGCGCGCCCGCGCCAAGCCAGGCGAGTCTAGTTTTACCGTATTTTTCAATGATTGCATTCATAAATTCCTCCGTTGCCGGAATCATTTGCCGAGCTGTGATTGCTCGATTTTTCGTTGATAGGCGATCTTCAACAGCCTGATCGCTTCCTGTTTTTCCGCATCGGTCAGCGGGATTCTGGATGACAGCACGATGCTCATCGTGCCGCTGGGGTTATGTAAAAACTCTTCGAGCGATTTGCCGAACCGCCTTTGCGTATCCACCGCCGCTTCGGACAAATCAGGGCCGATGTTCGCGGCCTTGATTCCAAAGGCGCTGATCGAATGGCAACTGATGCAGTCCTTTCTGACGAAGAAGGCGCCTTCGCCTCTCAACCATTCGCGCTCTCTGGCCGCCCTCACCGCCGCGGCGTCTTTGGCCTTGCCGAAACCGCCCACCAGCGCAGCCACAAACACAATCAGCAGCGCGACGATGATGGCCAGCTTGATCGGTTGTGATTTCATTGTGGGCAAAATTCCGCTCCTAACCTCTCTTGTTGAAGATCAAGCAAACCGCGCGCCATTCCTGGGTGCGCATCGCTTCCAGCGTGCAGGCGTTCGCGAAGGGCGATTGACATGGGAATGAGCGCAATGCCGGGTCAGGCACGCTGGAAGCGATGCGTACCCAGGTTGCCTTATTTCTTCGGTGGGGTTTTCTGCTCATCCTTTTTCTGCTCGCCGGGTTTCGGTTGAGCCTGTTGTTCCTGCTTACGCTGATAAGCGATCTTCAGCTTCTCGATCACCTGCCGCCTCTCATCATCTGTCAATTGAATCTGCGTTGAGAGAACGACGGCCATTGTGCCGGTTGGCGCCACCAGGAAATCTTCCAGCGTGCGGCCAAAGCGGCTTTGCACGTCAACGACGGCGTCTGAAAGGTCCGGGCCAATCTTGGCCGCCGAATCAATGCCGAGCGACGTGACCGCGTGGCAAACGAAACAACCTTTCTTGACGAAGAGCGCGCCCTCGCCTTCGAGCATCTGTTTTTCTTTGGCGATTTCTTCCGGCGTCGGGCGATCCACGACTTGCGCGCCGGGAATGAATCGCGCCGGGATGTTCGTCCGTCGCCAGCTCAACGCGAGCAGCGCCAGCGCCTGAGCGTCGCGCGACGAGAAATTGAAGTTAGGCATGACCGTGTCGGGCGACGACGACTTCGGATTCTGGAAATGCGCGACGTGCCAGGCGAAGGCCGATTTCTTGCCCGCGATGCGCGAGTAATCGTATTGCTCCGCCGATTTGTCGCCGACGTTGGTCAGATCGGGGCCGATTGTTCCGCCACGTCCGTTGATCTGATGGCAGGCGCGGCAATTTTTCTCCTGCACCAGTTGCTTGGCCAGATTGATGAAGTCCGCGCCTTTGGTTTCGCGGTCGTATCGGTGACAAGTGTTGCAGTTGACCTGCATCAACGCCTTTTTGTCTTTGACCAGATAGGTGTCGGTCAGCTTTTTGCCCAACAGCGGCTCTTCCCAGAATTCGGCGAAGCCGTGCGCTTCGTCTTTCTCGGTCGCGTATCCTTGTCCGCCGTGACAGGCCGTGCAGCCGAATTGATTGATCGGATGTTTTTCCAGAATCTCTTTCGGATGCGATTTGAACGGGTTGGCCGCGCTGTCCAGGCCCTTCCACTCCATCCCCTGATGGCAGGTCGTGCAGCGGTCAACGCGGTTCAGGTCTTTGACCCAAATTTGCTGCAAGCCATCCTGGACTTGATCCGCGCGCGCCGCGCCGAACTTCTTCGCCACCAGATTGCGGAACTGATCCTGATAGCCTTTCCATTCCGGCGTGAAATTGTCCCAGTAGAGCAACCCCGTCACGATGAACGCCACCGCGCCGAGCGCATAAAGTTTGATCGAATCTTTTTGGAACATCGCTCTCCTCGATTTGAAGCATGGAGCCTCGGCTTCAGCCCTTCCCAGGCTGAGCAACCGACACAAGCCGAAGCCGAGACCCCAAACATCAGAACTTGCGCGGCATCTCCGGCCAGCTTTCCCACGGCCAGTAGAAGTTCCAGTACGGCCCGCGCAGGAATGTGCCGACAATCGTCAAAACCAGAATGAACAGCACGACGAGCAGGAAGATCATGTTTTGCCGCCGCCGCTCTTTGGCGAACCAGACGCCGGTCGAACGCGCTGGCGATTTGTCGAAATACGGCCACAGAATCGCCGCCGCCACCAGAATGCCCGGCACGATGATGCCGCCGATCAACGCGCCATTGATCGTGAAGCCGCCGATACTGAACGTCGTGATCGTCACCAGCTCCTGCAGCCACAGGAAGTACCACGGAGCTTTGGCCGGGTTCGGCGTGATGGCCGGATTGGCCGGCTCTTCAAGCGGCGCGTGGAAGATGAACGTCAGGATCGAAGCCACAGCCAGCGTCGCCAGCGTGACCAGCAGCAATCGCCGCGTCAGATTCGGCGACGATTGGACAGTGTGTTTGTCTTCGTCAACCAACGACGTTTCGACGTGGACGGTCACACCGCTGGTGATGCCGAGCAGCGAATAGGTTTTGCTCTTGATCGGCGCGACTTTCTCTTTCTTCTGCGCCAACGCTTCCTTGTCCACGCAGGCCAGGCCGCCGTCTTTGCGAACTCGCCACATGTGGTAAGAGAAAAGCGCTAGAACAATCAGCGGCAGGAAGAAGCAGTGCAGGACGTAAAAGCGGATCAGCGTATTTTGCTCGATGGTGTTGCCGCCGAGCAGAATGAACCGCATCCATTCGCCCGCGACGGGCGCTGCGCTGGCGATGTTCGTGCCGACCGTGATCGCCCAGTAAGCCAGTTGATCCCACGGCAGCAGGTAGCCGGTGAAGGAAAGAAACAGCGTCACCAGCAACAGCACGACGCCGACTATCCAGTTGACCGGGCGGTTCTGATTGACCGCCGCGCCGTTCTTGTAAGCGGCGGTCAGAAAAACTCTGACCATGTGCAGGAAGACGACCGCGACCATCAGGTGAGCCGAGATGCGATGCAGCCCGCGCAGAAACCATCCGAATGAAACCGTGTACTCCAGGTCTTTGACGGAAAGATAAGCGCGCTCAACCGACGGCACGTAAAGGAACATCAGGAACGTGCCGGTCACCGTCAGAATCAAAAACAGAATCGCCGAAATCGTCCCCAGCCAGAACGAGTAATTCCACGACAGGCTCTCGCGCGAGACTTTCGCCGGGAACCAGTGAAGCAGAAAATTTCGGACAATCGAATCGCCCGCCTCGCGGTCGCTGGCCGGGAGCCAGGTCCAAATGGCCTTTCCCCAGGCCCAATTGGCCTTTTCCCTGATTGATTGTTTTGCTTGCATCAGCGTTTCCTCTTTTGTTCAGACCGTCAGCCTGAAGTTCTGATCCACGACTTGCGACATATCCACGATGAGTTGGCCGTCGTCTGGCGAAACTTCCAGCTTGAAATAATCCAGCGGGCGCGGCGCGGGGCCGGCGTAATTCGTGCCGTCGCCGTAATACTTCGAGCCGTGACACGGGCAGTGAAATTCGTACTGCTCTTCAAACTCGCGCTTGCGCGTCCTGACCTTTTTCGGCTGATTCAGCTTCTGCATCTTCACCGTGCAGCCCAGATGCGTGCAGCTTGCCGAGATGGCGTAAAACGTGTTGCGCTCTTTGAAAACAAACAGGCGTTTGTCTTCAAGGAACTTGCCGCCTTCGCCGAACTGGTCGGGCGCGCCGACTTTGAATTTCTGCGGCTCTTCGTAAAGCACGTTGGGTTTGAGCGAACGCAGATACGCGAATGCCTGCCCGGCCAGCGCGGCGAGCGTCGCCCCCACGCCAAGCCGCGTCAGAAACGAGCGCCGCGAAGTTTTGTTGGCGTGCGGCTCGGCGTCTTCGGCCAGAATTTCGGCCTTGATGCGGTTGAGCTTCGCCTGTTCGGTTTCGCCCTTCGAGCGAAATTTATCGAGCCACGACTTCCTGCTCTTCATAGTAGAAGACCTCCATCGTCATCGCGTCCGTCGGGCAGCGAATCGCGCACAACCCGCAGCGGATGCATTTTTCATCGTCTTTGATCATTGCCGACAGCGGCGTTCCGAAATCCGCGTCAATGCCTGTGGATTCGATGATGCGCTGTTTATCGTCAGGAGCGAGATCGAGATCGTCGAGCGGGACGAGCTTCAGGCAGTATTCCGGACACACGTCCACGCAGCGATTGCACATCACGCACTTCTGCGGGTCGTAAATCGTCTGGATGTGGCAGGCAAGACAGCGTTCGGCCTGCCGTTGCGCCTCGGCTTCGTCGTAACCGGTTTCGACTTCCGAAATGCCAGTGCGCCGGTCGAGCGAGATAGTCGGCGGCGCCGTGCGCTCGCACTTCTCGTAATCTTCGGGCATCCGGTAATTGCGCGTCGGAACTTTCTCGACGGTCAGATTGAAGACCTGTTCGGCGCCGAAGCCGCGCAGGTAATCGTCAATCGAAAGCGCCGCGCGTTTGCCGTTGGCGACGGCTTCAATCAGGTTGCGCGGGCCGAACGCTACGTCGCCGCCCGCGAACAGGCCCGGCGCCGATGTCGCCAGGGTCGTGGGATCAACCTTGATCGTGCCCTGCGGCGTCAATTCGACTTTGTCTTCGGGTTTGAGAAACGAAAGATCGGCTTGCTGGCCGATAGCGAGAATGACCGAGTCGGCGGCGAAGGTTTCGCTGAAGTCAGGGTCGTATTCAGGGTTGAAGCGTCCGTTTTCGTCGTAGGTGCGTTTGACGCCAATGATCTCGACCGCTTTCAGCTTGCCGTCGCCGCCGATAAATCGTTTCGCGCCGCGTTGCGGATGGAACGTGATGCCCTCTTTTTTAGCCTCCTCGAATTCTTCCTTGCCCTGCGTGGTGCGCATCACGGGCATCTCATCGAACGATTCAAGGCTGGCTATGTGGACTTCGGTCGCGCCGGAACGAATGGCCGCGCGAGCCGCGTCAATCGCGGTGTGCGCTTCGCCATCGGACATTTTGCCATTCGCTTCTTCCATCCCGGCGCGCAAGGCCATGCGCGCGGCGTCGAAGGCCACGAAGCCGCCGCCGATGACCAGAACTTTTTTGCCGAGATTGACGCGGTAACCGTTGTTGATGTTGACCAGGTAATCAACCGCTTTGATGACGCCGTCGAGTTCCGCGCCCTCGATCTTCATCTCGCGGCCTTTCTGCACGCCGACGCTCAGAAAGATCGCTTCGTAACCCTGCGCGCGCAGTTCGCGCACGCCGTAATCTTCGGTCAGCGGATGGTTGTAGCGGATTTCGACGCCGAGTTGTTCGATCTTCTCGACTTCTTTATCAATCACGGCGCGCGACAAACGAAATTCCGGAATGCCGTGAACCATCATTCCGCCGGGCTGTTCGGACGCTTCAAAAATCGTCACGCGGTAACCCATCAACGCCAGATCGTGCGCCGCGGCCAGTCCCGCAGGGCCGGCGCCGATGACGGCCACGCGCTGGCCACGCGCGACGTTTTTGCGGCTGGCGTTCAGCACGGGCAGATGGCCGCGCTGTTTGTTGCCCAGGTCGCGCGCGCCTTCGCGCAGCGAGTCCTGCGTGTCCGGCTCCATTGATTCGACGCCGAAGCGTTCGGTGACGAAGCGTTTCAACGCGCGAATGCTGACCGGCTCGTCAATCTTGCCCCGGCGGCAACTGTCTTCGCACGGCGCGGCGCAAACGCGGCCACAGATGGAAGCCAGCGGATTGGGTGAGCGGGCGACCAGATAGGCGTCTTCAAAATTGCCCTGCGCGATCAACTGCACGTACTTTCCGGCGTCGGTTCGCACAGGGCAGGCCGCCTGACACGGAATCATTCCTTTCCAGAACTCAACGTCCGGGATGATAGTCTTGTACTTGAAGGCGCTCATGTCCGAGTCCTTTGAAAGTTGATGTTCGCGTTACTGCTTGCGTGGTTGTCTATTCTGCGTATAGCAAACACCGCGCCGGAGCGGGGAAGCGTCAATTTGGCCGTCGTTATTGCTCAACGTCTTGAGCGACTGCTTCCGCGCCACCGGCGAAGGGCATGATTTGCGGAAAGTTTCGCAGTTGAGTGCGAAGTTTTCCCCGCGCGGCTGATGGCGCTCGATGTCAGAAGCGTCAATGTCCGAAACATTGATGCTGGTCGGCCATCGCCTGCCATTCAGGATTCGCCTTGCTTTCCATATCAATAGCGCGCGGGAAGAGGATGTTGTTTTCCAGATGGATGTGCTGATGAAGATCGGCCTCGATCGCGGCCAGCGACTGATAGAGCGTCTGGTAGCTCATGCACGCGTCAGGCGGCAGCGCGTAATCGCTGGTCAGGCTCCGCATCTCGCGCAGCAAATCGCCCACTGCATCGTGCTCCGTCATCATCATTCGCACCGGATTCCTGACGGTGACGAAGAATGGCGGCTGGATGTTGCGTCCGCCGATGACGGCCCGCTCCATTCGTTCGATGTACGGGAAGAGCACCTGCTCCTCTTTGAGCATGTGCGGGAGCAAATCCTGCTTCATCGCCAGAAACGGCTCGCGCAGTTTTATCAACTCAGGATGGTTCTCGCCGTGCCGCGCGCAGACCTTGTCGAGCAGCCTCTCCAATCGAAAGAGTTCTTCTCTGGTGAAGACGTGATGCGTTTCGACGATATGCGACGACAGGGCTGCGAGCGATTCGGTCATCCAGTTGGTTTCGCCGGGTTGAACCGCGCGCTCGGCCTCTTCCAGCGAACGCACGACATCATCCACCGAAATGCCGGAAGTCTGACAGGCGTCGGCCAGCGTGAGTCCTCCGCCGCAACAATAATCAATTCCAACCCGCTCGAAGACGCGTGTCGCGCCGGGCGACGTGGCGGCCAGTTCTCTAACTGTGTTCATTGCATTAACAGACATAAAATCTCCTCTCGTTTTCGTCCCTGAAGACGGTTGTCAAAGTGGTTCTTTTCAAGTGCAATGACACTCTACCGGCGTAATAAATAAAGCTCAGTGACTTAAGTCATCGCGGGAATAATTTTTATTGTGGTTTGATGGCCGTGAACCGGCGGGAGCTGAATGAATGAGCTTTCAGGATTTGTTACAAGTTCACGAGCGTCTGACTGAGTTGTTTTTGCGGCATCAGGAAGCGCTCATTCAATTGGACATCGAATCGGCGCTGGAGCGGTTGGAACTCTACCGGCGCGAATTGGCGGCGCACATGAAAGCCGAGGAGGAATTGCTGCTGCCCGTGTATAGCCGCGCCGGAGCGATCCCCGGCGGCCCACCGGGATTTTTCATGGGCGAGCATCAACGGATGCGCGAATTCCTGGCCCGCTTCGCCGCTGCGCTGCAAGAGATGAAAACCGGCCGGGCGAATCTGACCCGGCGCGTGATCAAGTTGTTCGACGAAGAGGCGGCGTTCAAAAACCTGGTTGATCATCACGATCAGCGCGAGCGCTCAATTTTCTTTCCCGCGCTCGACCGCGTGACAACCGAAGCCGAACGCCGCGAATTGATCGAACGCTGTCTGGCTGCCAACAGGATGAACAACGAGTTTTAGATCGGTTTGCAATTGAGAGTGAGGAAGGGAAAACGATGAAGCTTCGATCCGCCTTGAAATTACCCAAAGAACACGGCGCGTGGGCGATGTTTTATGTGCCATTCGCGCTGGGCCTGCTTGTAGCGTGGAAAATCACCTGGGCCGTGCCGCTGTTGCTGCTGGCGGCGTCGGCGATGTTCATCGCGCGCGAATCGCTGCTGGTCTGGTGGCGCGCGCGAAACCGCGGAAAGCGAAACGATCATGCGCTGCGGTTGCTGGCTGTTTATTTCGTGACGGCGGCGGTCGCGGGCGCGCCGCTGATTCTGGTTTACCGGTTGTACTGGCTGGCGCCGCTGGCGCTGATCGGGGCCGCGTTGCTGGCCATCAACGGCTGGCAGGCGACAGAATTTGAAGACCGAACCGCTCAGAGCGAATTGATGGCGATTGGCGGATTGACGATGACGGCTCCGGCCGCCTATTACGCTGCGAGCGGCGAATGGACGCCGACGGCGTTGTGGCTGTGGGCGTTGAGCGCAGCGTATTTCGCCAGCAGCGTCTTTTACGTCAAATTGCGCGTGACGGGCCTGCACGCCAAAAAACAGGAAGACAAACAGCGAGCGCGCTGGCAATGCGCCGGCTATCATTCGTTCCTGCTAGCGTCATTGCTGGCGCTGGCCCTCACGCGCAGCCTGTCGCTGTTTGCGCTGATCGCGTTTGCGCCCGTGCTGGCGCGAACCTTCCGCAGCCTGTTCAGACCGGAGCCTCGTCTCGATCTGAAGCGCATCGGCATTACCGAGATCATTTACTCGCTGATCTTTCTGATCTTCACTACCCTCACTTTTCGATTGGCGAGCTAAATCAGACCACGCGACGTTGGTGCAGAGAGACCAACCGCAGAGGGGCGCAGAGGAACGCAGAGAACAATCCGGACAGGTCTTTCCCCTGCGTACCTCTGCGCACTCTGCGGTGGGCTGTACCAATCTTTGCTGCTCCGATTCAGCCCGCTTTTGAGGAACAAGCGCTGGCGATCTTCGCCGAAGGATGAAACTCAGCTATTCTCCGATCACTGGATCACAGGTGGCGATCATTCCCGATATACGTGAATGCTAATTGATTTACCCGCGTGAGCGCTGATATCGAATAGCATTGCCAGGCAACAACAATTTAATTGGCCGCTTGCGGATTCTTGATGATTTGCCCATCACTTTCTTACGCCCATCCTGATAGCATGATGTCGCGCCGACTGAACTGGCCGTTCGCGGCCACGCCGGGGGGAAACGAGCTATGTGGAAGTTTTCCCGACTCCAACTGTCACGCTATGGAATCGCTGTAGTGGCGGTAGCGTCGGCGTTTGCAGTGACTTTGCTGCTCGGAACCACTTATCTGCCGCACCCCAACGGGTTGTTTCTGGTTGCGGTGTTGATCGGTTCCTGGTACGGCGGGCTGAGGCCGGGATTACTGGCGTTGGTCCTTTCCGTTCTGTCAATCAGCCTTTTCTTTTTACCTCACGTCAGTTCATTCGCCGTCGGTTTAGCCGATACACTACGGATTGGTTTGTTTACGGCAGTGGCGGCGCCAATCAGTGTGATTTCCTCTGCCCGCAGGCGCGCGGAAAATGCATTGCGGGAATCGGAAGAGTTGCACCGCATCACACTCAGCAACATTTCCGACGCGGTCTTCCTTACGGATGGGAAGGGCGACTTTACCTACGTTTGTCCCAACGCCAATGTGATCTTCGGATACTCGGAGCCGGAGGTACTAGCCTTCGGAAATATTTCCAAATTACTCGGCGAAGGCTGGTTCGATCCGCGCCAATTGGAAACTGTAGGAGAGATCACCAATATCGAGCGGGAAGTGACCGATAAAGCCGGTGTGCGCCGTGTAGCACTGGTGAACGTCAAACGCGTGGCGATCAAGGACGGCACTGTGCTTTACACCTGCCGCGAGATCACTCAGCGCAAAGAAGCGGAAGAGGAACACGCTCAGCGGATCCGCGAACAGGCGGCGCGGGCCGAGGCTGAAGCGGCGAACCGCGCCAAGGATGAATTCCTCGCTGTGGTTTCACACGAATTGCGCTCGCCGCTCACCGCCATGCTCGGCTGGGCCAGACTCCTGCGTTCGGGCAAGCTGGATGAAGCCTCGTCTGCGCATGCCGTCGAAATAATCGAGCGGAGCGCCAAATCACAGGAGCGGCTGATAGAGGATTTGCTGGATGTGTCGCGCATCGCCGCCGGAAAACTCAGGCTCGACGTCCGCACGATTGATTTGGCGCCAGTCATCAACGCGGCGGTGGAGGATGTCACGCTGCTGGCCGAAGCCAAAGCCATTCAGATCAAGGTCAACCTCGATCCCTCGGCCGGACGAGTTTCCGGCGATCCCGCCCGCCTGGCGCAGGTAGTCAGGAATTTGCTCTCCAACGCGGTGAAATTCACGCCTCAAGGCGGACGGATTGAAGTCCGGCTCGCGCAGTCTGATCCGAACGTCAGCATCACCGTCAGCGACACTGGCAAAGGAATCAAGGCGGAATTTTTACCTTATGTCTTCGAACGCTACCATCAGGAGGATCGGAGCGGCGCGCGGACACACAAAGGATTAGGGCTTGGCTTGAATATCGTGCGGCGTCTGGTCGAATTGCACGGCGGGACAGCGCAGGCGGACAGCCCCGGAGAAGGGCAGGGAGCCACTTTCACCATCACACTCCCACAGGCGGAAGCGGCGCCGCAGGCCGAGGCGCGAGCGACACGTTATTGATCCGAACATAAACAGCTAAACAATCTGGCTGGCCGGGCGGCGTGTGGAGAGCGGCGATAACTCGCCGCTTCCGCACGCGCCGGGTGAGACGAAAAAATCGTTGAAGTCATACGGAAGACCTGATATTATGTGTTCCATTCTTACGGTTTTCAGATGTTCCCGATGTTGAAGCGGAACCCGAGGGACTCGCCGAAAAACTTATGCGAAATCAGATGGGCGTCTTGAGCAAGGAACTGCCTGTTCCGCTCTATCATCAATTGAAGACCATCCTGCTGGACAAGATTCGCGCGGGCGAAATGAAGCCGAACGACCGGTTGCCGGCGGAAGACGAACTGGCGGCGCAGTACGGCGTGAGCAAAGCGACGGTACGGCAGGCGCTCAACGAACTGGCTGTAGCCGGAGCGCTCAGACGCGAACAGGGGCGCGGCACGTTCGTCGCCGAGCCGAAACTGACGCAAGGGCCGCGCGCGCTGACCAGCTTCAGCGAAGAGATGCGCAAACGCGGACTCAGCCCTACATCGAAAACGCTCAAGCAGGATGTCGTAAAAGCTGAAGCCGATGTGGCTGAGAAGCTGCAAATCGCCGAAGGCGCCCGCGCCGTGCGAATCAAGCGGTTGCGATTGGCCGATGGGCAGCCGATGAGTATTCAAACGACCTATCTGCCGCTGGAACTGGCGCCGCGACTGGTCGAGGAAGATTTTGGCGCACTTTCACTCTACGAGACGTTGGAGCGTAAATACGGCTTGCGCCCCGCGCGGGCCGAGGAAACGCATTTCGCCGTGCTGGTGGAACCGAGCGAAGCCAGATTGTTGAAAGTCGCCGCAAATTCGCCGGGGCTGGCGGCGGAGCGCGTGGCCTATCTCGCTTCAGGCCGCCCGCTCGAATTGACTTACTCGATCACGCGCGGCGACCGTTACAAGATTGTGCTGGAACTGGTTGCTGGCCAGCTCAATTCGTAATCATCAGATCATCACCACCAATAATTCTTTCATCGGAGAGTAAACGATGTCTCGTCTCGCGGCTCTGAAGCTATTGATGTCTTCGCTGCTCGTTGTCCTGAGCCTGTCCGTTGTTGATGTTTTGGCGCAAGTCGGCGGCGAACGCGCGGCGATTCAGCAGGCGCGCAGTCGCGGCGCTGATCCTTTTCTTCCATTCGCCGTCTGGTACGGCGGCGGCAAGGAGCGGGCGCCGATGCTCGAAGCCGACCCGGAGAAACATCGCGCGGAGTGGCGCGAAGACCTGCGAAAGATCAAAGACCTCGGCTTCAACACCGTTCGCTGCTGGGTTGATTGGAACACCGCCGAGCCGCAGCCGGGCCGATACGATTTTCGCCACGTCAACCAGATGCTGGAACTGGCCGAAGAGCAGGGATTGAAAGTCATCATTCAGGTCTACATGGATTCGGCGCCCGATTGGGTGGGCGAGAAATATCCCGATTCGCATTTCGTCGCCAACAGCGGCGACGTGATCGAATCGCAAGCCGCGCCCGGCTTCTGCCCCGATCACGCGGGCGTGCAGCAGGCGATTCTGAATTTTTACGCGGCGCTGGCTCGCAACGTCGCCAAACGTCCGGCGTTTTACGGCTGGGATTTGTGGAGCGAGCCGCACATCATCAACTGGGCGACGATGCAGTACATGGTCAATCCCGAATTCTGTTTCTGCCGCCATACCGCCGCGCGATTCCGCCGCTGGCTCGAAGCCAAACACGGCTCGCTAGCCGCGCTCAACCGCGCGTGGTATCGCCGCTTCACCTCGTGGGAGCAGGTCACGCCGCCGCGCTTCAGCACGATTCTTTCCTACACCGATTATCTCGACTGGCGTTATTTCGTGATGGACAAACTGGCCGAGGATTTGAATCAGCGCGCCGGGGCTGTGTTGAAAGAGGCGCCGCGCGGAGTGGTGACGAGCCACGCCGCCGCGCCGTCGCTCTTCACTTCGCCGCTGATGGGTGCGGGCGCGCCGGACGATTGGGCTATGGCTCGCGTGATCGAATATTGGGGCACGTCGTTTTATCCGAAGCATTCGTCGCCTGTCGGACAGGACGCGGTTTCGCGCGCCGCTCGATTGGATTTCACGCGCTCGGCTGGCTATCGCTACTCCGACGGTTTTTACATCGGCGAGATGCAGACCGGCTTCGGCACGGTCGGTTTGAACGTCAGCGTTCCGGTGACGCCGGCGGACGTGAACCACTGGGCGTGGAGCGCAATCTCACGCGGCGCAAAGGGCGTCAACTTTTACGCCTTTTATCCGATGAACGCCGGCTACGAATCGGGCGGCTTCGGATTGATCAACCTCGACGGGCGTTTGACCGAACGCAGCAAGGCGGCTGGCGCAGTCGGCAAAGTCGTGACGAAAAGAGCCGCGCAGCTGCTGAACGCAAAACCGGCGAGGGCGCAGGTCGCAGTCGTTTACAACCCGCTGGCTTATATGGTCGGCGGGCCGCGCCGAATTCCGTTTCCGGGCGCGCAGGACGAATACGGCGGCGTCGAGCGCGATTCGTGGATGGGCATTTACCGCGCGATGTTCCCAACCAGCGTGCAAATTGATTTCATTCACGCCGACGATCTGGCGCGGCAGGATTTGAGCGGCTACAAGCTGATCTACGCGCCTTACCCGATTATGCTGCGCGGCGAGACCGTGCGCGCTCTCGCGCGTTTCGCCGAAGCAGGCGGCGCGCTCGTGATGGAGGCTCGCGCGGCGTGGAACGACGAACGCGGCTATTCGACGCCGACGATCCCCGGCTTCGGTCTCGATCAAATTCTGGGCGCGCGCGAAGTGTCGGTCACTCCGGCGGCGAAGCACACGTTGACCGTCGCCGCGCAGGACGCCGCTTTGCCGCGATTGAACGTCGGCGCGGCGATGCAGGGCGCGGTTTATCAGGAGGCGCTCGAACCGCTCAGCCCGTCGTCGCGCGTGATCGCAAAATTCGCGGACGGCTCTCCCGCGATGATCGCCGCGAAACACGGCCGCGGCCAGACGCTGATGATCGGCTCGTTTCTCTCTCTGGCCTATCAGCGCACGCGCGACCGCAATCTGGAAGAATTCTTCCAGGGCCTGCTCGATTGGGCGGGCGTCGAACGGCCGGCGCTGGTTTCCGATCCGCTGGTCGAAGTCCGTTCGCTCGAAGGCCGCGA
>JAJVID010000062.1:40054-43535 GCA_022072205.1 Acidobacteriota bacterium | reverse complement strand
GCCGAGGCGCAGGGTTTTCAAAAGATCACGAAGACCGGCGTCTCGATTGAACTGAACAAGACGACGGTCTCGAATTTCAAACTGGAGATTTCAGCCGTTGGCGCCGTAGTCCAGATCACCGGCGAGACGCCGCAGATCGAAACCACGACCGGCGAGATCAAATATTCGCTCGACGCCAAACGCATCGAAGACACGCCGCTCGCCGGGCGCAACTTCATCTCGCTGGTCGAACAGATTCCGGGCTTCCAGAACGCGCCCTGGATCGGCTCGTCGAACAACCCGACCAACTCCACCGGCTCTTACGCCGCCTTCAGCGGTCAGGGCAGCCGCTCAGCGACATTTCAGGTTGACGGCGTCAACAACGACGACTCGTCCGAAAATCAAAACCGGCAGAACGTCAATATCAGCACGATCAAGGAATTTCAGGTGCTGACCAACGCCTACTCCGCCGAGTTCGGGCGCGCGGGTGGAGCGGTTGTGCTGGTGCAAACCAAGTCTGGCACGAACCAGTTTCACGGCGACGCATACGATTTCATGCAGAACGACATCTTCAACGCGAACGGTTTTTATCGGAACGCGGCGGGACGTTCTTCGACCACCGGAGACCTGCTGCAACCGCGCCAGATTGTTCGGCGGCATCAGTACGGCTGGACTGTCGGCGGGCCGATCTGGCTGCCAGGGAAATACTTCGGGCCAGCCGCATTCGACGGGCGCGACCGGCTCTTCTTCTTCATCAGCGGCGAACGCGTTTCAAACAAGACCAGCGGCACAGTAGGCCGTTTCAAATGGTTGCCGACCGACGTGCCGCGCGCCTGCGGGCCGGGCGAAGTGGCGGCTCCGGGCGGGCCTTTGTGTGTTGATCCGGCGACGCATCCGAATCTGCAACGCGACCTAGATTTCATGAAGCGCGTGATCAGTCTGTGGGACACGCCGGAATTGAAAGACGTGCAGCCGAACGATCCGAACGCCTGCGCCGATATGATCGCCGCTGGCCGCCAAAATCGTTGCGTTACGCTGCAGGTTCCCAACGTCTTCCCCGACTCTGATTACACCGGCAAGTTGGATTTCAAGGCGACGAGCCGCGACACCATGAATCTGCGCTACCAATACGCTCGCCAGATTCGGCGTTCAGGCCGCATCATCTTCGGCGACAACTTCGGCACGAACAACAACCGCCAGTACAGCCTGGGCTTCACCCAGACACACGTTTTCTCGAACCGGCAGGTCGGCGAGTTCCGCTACGGTTTCGGCAACCGCTCGACGCTTCAGGATGTGGCGGACGACAACGCCATTCCGACGATTCGTTTCGCCAACACGCTTTGCAACTCGTCGCTTTGCGGAACGATCATCGGCACCTCGACCAACGTGCCGATCAATCGCCGCCAGCGCGATCATCAACTGGTTTACAACCACACGATCAGTTTCGGCAGGCAGACGTTGAAGGCCGGCATTGATCAGCGGTTCCAGGCGCTCGACGATGTGACAGGTGACCGCGCGCGCGGTTTCTGGACCTTCAGCACGCTCGACAGTCTGGCTTCGATCCGCGCCAAGACGGGCTACACCGGGTGGGAGAACTTCCTGCGCGGCTTCGTCACCGGCTACCAGGCGGGCTTCGGTAATCCGACGGCTGAAAATCGCTTCGGCGAAACCAATCTGTACGTCGAAGATAAATACTCGATCACGCGCAACCTTACGCTGAATCTGGGCGCGCGTTACGAATACGTCCGCGCGCCGAAAGAGATCGAGAATCGCTTTGAGTACGGTTACGGCGACGACAAGAACAACATCGAGCCGCGCATCGGCTTCGCCTGGTCGCCGTGGTCGGAAAACGGTTTTCTGCACAAAGTCACAGGCGGGCCGGGCCAGTTCGTGATTCGCGGCGGTTACGGCATCTATCACAGCCGCCTCTTCCAATCCATCTTCTCGCAGAACCAGTTGAGCATCCGCACGCAGCCGCCGAACGGCTTCGCTTCGGATTTCAGCGCGCTCTGCCGCAACGAAATCTCCGATCCGTCGTGCGGTTTCGTCTTCACGCCGGGGGTGGCTTCGCGCAGCGCGGCCTTCACTGTCAACAGCGCGAACAACACCGGCGCTGTGCGCGACACGGGCGGGCGGTTGCTCAGCACGCTGCTCATCCCGTCGAAGAGCCTGGAGATGCCTTACGTGCAGCAGTGGAACCTGACGACCGAGCGGCAGTTCGGACGCCAATTCGCATTGCAGATCGGTTACAGCGGCAATCGCGGCATCGGGCTGCCCTTTTATGACAGCGCCAACGATTCCATCTTCCCGTTCGTCTCGCCCAACCTGCAGGTTGATGTCGGCGGCGGAAATTTCAAGCCCGTGGTCTTCGACCGCGCCTGCACCGATTTCAGCGATCCGATCTGTGTGATCAAGGACGCTCAGGGCAATATCAATCTTGCATCGAGCGGCCCGCTACGCGCCTTCAGCGCCCTCAACAGCACGACGGCGACATTGGCGCAGAAAGGCATCGTGATCGTTGACGGTGTGCCGCACGGTTACATCTCGCTGAGCCAGCCGCGCACAAACGAGCGCAGGCCCGATCCGAACTTCAGCCGCAATGTCAATCTGCAAAACTTCACCTGGAGCTATTACCACGCGTTGAATGTGAAGTTGAGCAAACGGCTCTCGAACGGCTTGAGCTTCAACATCATCTACACGTTCAGCAAATCAATTGACACCGGCTCCGAAGCGACTTTCACGGGCGTTGACACCAATGCGCCTTCGAGCAAGAAGGGCGGCGCCGCTGCCAGCTTGCGTGGCTTGAGCGGCTTCCACACGCCGCATCGCTTCGTCGCCAGCTACTCTTACCTGCTGCCGTTCTTCCGCAAACAGGAAGGCTTCATCGGGCGAGCGCTCGGCGGATGGGTGGTGACGGGCGTGACGACGTTGCAGACCGGCAATCCGTTCACGGTGTTGTTGGGTTACGACGTGAACGCCGACGGATTGAGCGCGGATCGTCCACGTGTGGCCGATCTGAGCGTGCTTGGCAGATCAATTGACAACGGACGCCAGCTTCCGGGCGGCTCGGCTGTTGACTCGATTTCGCAAGGGCAGTTGCCGGGCACGGCCTTCATTCCGGCTCAGGCTGGAACGATCAACGCCGACCAGCGCATCTACCTGCCGGGCACGGCGGCGGATGGCACGCTGGGCCGCAATACCTTCTTCACGCACGGTCTGAATTACACCGACATGACCGCGCAGAAGGAGTTCAAAATCACCGAAGGCGCCAAGCTGGTTTTGAGGATGGAGTTTTACAACGTCTTCAACCGCGTTTCGTTCGGCGTTCCGGCGCGCACGATCCTGAGCGGCACTCCGCTTGGCCGAATCACAAGTGACCGCAACCCGGCCAACTTCGTCAACGCCGGGCGCGACAACGGCGCGCGCATGGGGCAGTTGGCGCTGCGACTGGTGTTTTAAAACCGTGGCGGTAGCCTGATCGTGAGTGAGGGCCTGATCTCGA
>JAJVID010000062.1:20070-39954 GCA_022072205.1 Acidobacteriota bacterium | reverse complement strand
GACCGCAACCCGGCCAACTTCGTCAACGCCGGGCGCGACAACGGCGCGCGCATGGGGCAGTTGGCGCTGCGACTGGTGTTTTAAAACCGTGGCGGTAGCCTGATCGTGAGTGAGGGCCTGATCTCGACGTCGGCGCCCTCCCTCACGGTCGGGCTACTGCCACACATCTCAAACCGTGGCGGTAGCCCGACCGTGAGTGAGGGCCTGATCTCGATGTCGGCGCCCTCCCTCACGGTCTCACCTACCGCCACACATCTCGAATGTTCAATCACCGATTCAAATTGAAAACGATGGCGGCGCTGGCTTGTCTGGCGCTGCTCATCGTTAATCCCGCCGGGCAATCGGCGAATCAGAACGCGGCGCGCGTGATCCTCGCCATCGGCGCGCACGCGGGCGATATGGAGATCACTTGCGGCGCCGTGCTGGCGCGGCAGCAACGCGCGGGCGACCGCATCGCGCTGCTGCACCTGACGCTCGGCGAGGGCGGCAACCCGAAGCTTTCCCCGAAAGAATATGGCGAGCAGAAGCGGCGCGAAGCGTTGGCCGCCGCCAAAATTCTCAAAGCCGAAGTCGTCTTCGGGCCGTATCAGGACGGCCAATTACCGAACGACGAAGCGGCGCGGCGTTACGTCGCCGACGTGATTCGGCAGATCAAACCGACGCACATCATCACGCACTGGGAAAAGAGCATTCACAAGGATCACGCCGCCGCGCACGCCATCGTCAAAGACGCCGTGCTGCTGGCTTCGCTCGCCGGCGTCGTCACTGAGCATCCGCCGCATCGAGGCGTGCGCGCGGTCTATTACGCCGAGAACTGGGAAGACGCCGAAGGCTTCAAGCCGTATTTATACGTTGATGTGAGTGAAGACCTGACGCGGTGGAAAGAATGTGTCACGCAGTACGAATTCATTCGCGGCGGCGTCTCGTCGTTTCCTTATCTGGATTATTACGAGGCGCTGGCGCGGGTGCGCGGGGCCGAGGCTCGGAAGCGTTACGCGGTGGCGTTTGAAGTTGACCCGATGGCGAAGAAGCGCGTGCTCGATTCGCTGCCTTGAAAGGATAAGTTATGACGAACGACCGCGCCGTCGTTGCGCTGGACATCGGCGGCACCAAAATTTCCGCCGGCCTGTTCTCGCGCGCGGGCAAGTTGCTCTGGCAGCGAGGTGAGGCTACCGGGCAAACATCGCTCGACGATTCGCTCGATCAGATCACGAAGTTGATTGCGGAAGCCGCCGGCAATGCTCCATCAGGTTGTGATGTCGGCGGCGTCGGGTTGGCGGTTCCGGGTTGGGTCAATCGGCGCGCGGGCACAGTCTGGGCGCCGAACATCGCGGGCTGGGATCACATCCCGCTCGCCGCGCAGCTTCAGCAACGAGTTCAATGGCCGTTGACAGTTGATTCGGATCGCAACGCTTACGTGCTGGGCGAAGCGTGGCGCGGTTGCGCCGCCGGTTTGGAAGATGTGGTTTTCGTCGCCGTCGGCACGGGCATCGGCGTAGGCATCATCAGCGGCGGTCATCTGATTCGCGGCCACGACGATCTGGCGGGCTGCGCAGGATGGTTCGCGCTGCGGCCTGAATTTCAGGAACTGTACGCGCAGATGGGATGCTTCGAGGCTGAAGCTTCGGGTAAATCGCTCGGACGCAAAGCGCAGGAGCGCGGCTTCTTCGCCGGGCGCAATGATGAAACGCAGGGCGCGCGAGCCGTCGTTGAAGCCGCCGAATGCGGCGATGCAGCGGCGACGGCGTTGCTCGATGAAGCCGCGAAGTTTTTGGGAATGGGCGTCGCCAATTTGATCAGCGCGCTCAATCCGCAAATGGTTGTGATGGGCGGCGGCCTCTTTCAACAAGGCGAATATCTGCTCGACGCCGTTCGACGCGAAACGCCGCGATGGGCGCAGCCGATGGCGGCTGAGCGCGCGCGGATCGAACGCAGCGCGCTTCAGGAACATGCCGGGCTGTATGGCGCGGCGCGGCTTGCAATCAGTACCGGGAGCGGTAGCGACCGGATCAGTAACGAAAGGTGAATAATGTCTGCTGAAACCTACCTCACGCGCGTGGGGCGAATCCTGGACGAGATTCAATCCACGCAATTACCAACAATCAAAGCGGCGGCTGTAAAGATGGCCGATTCGATTCAATCCGGCGGGCGCGTCTATCTTTTCGGCAGCGGCCACAGCGTCATTCCGGTGATGGATGTCTTTCCGCGCTACGGCGGCTTTGTCGGTTTCTTTCCGCTTTACGATCCGCGATTGATGTGGACGAACGTGATCGGGCCGGGCGGCGCGCGCGAACTGTTGTGGCTTGAGCGGCAGGAAGGTTACGCGAAAATCTTTTTGCAAAGCTTCCCGCTCGAAAGCCGCGACTCGATGATCGTCTTTTCGCACGGCGGATTGAACGCCGCGCCGATTGAAGTGGCGCAGGAAGCGCGGCGATTGGGTTTGACCGTGATCACAGTCTCGTCGCACGAAAACGCCCGCAGCCGCCAGGCTTCGCATTCATCGGGGCAGAAGCTTTCGGATGTGGCCCATTTCGCGATTGACAACTGCACGCCGCCCGAAGACGCGCTGGTTGACGTGGGGCAGATCGAAAAAGTCGCAGCCGGTTCGACGCTCGCGGCGATTGCGGTGGCGATGTCGCTGGTGGCCGAAACGGCGGCGCGATTGGCCGAGCGCGGCGGCGTGCCGCCGACTTTCGTCTCGCCCAACGTCGAAGGCGTCAAGCCGGGACATCTCGAACACGTTTATCAGGCGTTCACCGATTTTTACTACGCGCGAACGTCGGTGGGAAAAAATGAAGAGTGAACAAGCGGCGCAACTTGTGGATCACACGGCGAAGAGCGAAACCGCCGACTACCCGCATTATCGCGGCCTCGTCCAGGCCATCTTCGCCGGGGCTTTTGTCTTCGGAGTGGTGATGGCCTCGCTCGGAGCTTTGCTGCCGGGGTTGATTGAAAAGATCGGCTTCGACAAGGCGAGCGCGGGCGCGCTGTTTCTGGCGATGAACTTTGCGATGCTCGTCGGCTCGCTCATCTTCGGGCCGGTCTGCGACCGCTTCGGATTTCGATTGCTACTGCTGGTTTCGACTTTGATGGTGGGCGTGGCTTACACAAGTCTGGCGCTGGCGGGCAATTACTCGTCGATTGCGCTGTCGCTCGTCGGTTTGGGTTTGGGAGGCGGCGCGCTCAACGGCGCGGTCAACGCGCTGGTCAATGACATCAGCCCTGCGCGGCGCGGCGCGGCCTTGAACCGGCTGGGCATTTTTTTCGGTGTGGGCGCGCTGGTCACGCCGTTTCTGGTCGGCGCGCTGCGCGAGCGCGTTGGGCAGGAGATGATCGTTTATCTCTTCGCGCTTTTCACGCTGGCGCCGCTCGCGCTTTATCTGACGGTCGAGTTTCCGGCGCCGAAACACGGCGGCGGATTGCCGCGCGGCGAACTGGCCGCAGTGTTGCGCAATCCGCTGCTTTATCTGTTCGCATTCATTCTTTTCTTTCAAAGCGGCAATGAGTTCACCATCGGCGGATGGCTAACGACTTTTCTGGCGGAACGTTTTCGCGTTGAGGCCGGGCAAGCGGCTTTCGTGCTGGCGGGTTATTGGGCGGCGATGATGGCCGGGCGGTTTGTGTGCAGCGCGCTGGCAAGCAAGATCAAACCGGCGACGCTGGTGATGGCGAGCGCGGCGCTGGCGCTGGTGGCGGTCGCGGGCTTGCTGATCGCTCCGTCGCAGCCCTTAGCGATCGCGGCGGCGGTCTCGATCGGTCTCGGCTTCGCGGCCATTTTCCCGACGACGCTGGCGCAGGCGGGCGAAAGCTTCGCGCAGTTTTCGGGCACGGCTTTCAGCGTCATCTTCGTCGTGGCGCTTTGCGGCGGGATGACTTCGCCCTGGCTGGCCGGGAGACTCGCTCAAACCCATTCCATCAAATTCGGGCTGGGGCTGGCGCTCTTCAATTGCGCGATGATCCTTCTGCTGCAAATGATCGCAGCGCGGGCGCGCGCGAAAAAGCCTTGAGCGAAAAGCTTAGCGACGAAACGAACTACGCATACGACTCGGCCAATTCCTGTCGCGCGCCGCTTTCGCTCTCCGGCTCGACAACCTGCACGACGAAATTGTTATCTTCCCAGTTCTTGCTCGATGGCCAGTAAATGGTGAAACTGATTCGGCTCCCCGCTTTCAGCCCGCCGGTCGGCAGGTCGGCCACGTAGACGCCCAGATCGGTGTCGCGCGCCTCCACGTCCGAAACCGTGCGCCATTCATCGGCGCTCCAGTGAATCACCGCCGGGGCTTGCGTTTCGACGCGCAATGTCAAGCCCGCCGGTGTCACTTCGCATTTGTTATTGAATCGCCAGACGGTGTGAGACGAGCGGGTGTGATGAATCAGGTATCGTTTGACGGTTTGCGGCGGCAGGTCGTAGACGCGGCCTTCGTGGAGGGAGCGGCGCAGTTTGACGTATTCGGCGTGCGCCCAGACCAGCGGCATCGCCGATCCGGTCGCGCGCCCGAAGAACAATTCTCTTTCGGGAATGTCCGGCGCGTCCCAGACCTGTTCGGGGATCATGCCTCCGTCATTGGCGAAAGCCTCCATCGCGCGCATCAACGCTTCGGCTTCCCACGTTCGCTTCGCCGCCAGTTCGTAATGCGCGCGTTCGCCTGTCAGCAGGGGCCACGCGCGCCCGATGCCCGTCCCGTCGAAGGCCGAGCCGTCCTGGTGTTCGCCGTATTCGTCATCAACGTATCGCCTCCAGGCCGGCCCGTTGGGCGTTTCGACTTTGAGCAGCTCGTCAATCACTTTCACGGTGTTGACGATGCGCGGGTCGTGAGCTTCGCGCAATCCGAATCGCACCAGCGCCAGCGCGTCGGGGCTGGCGATGTAGGCCGCCGGCTCGGCTTTCTGATCGGCCAGCGTGTTCAGCGAGAGAGGACGGCACTTGATCGGAACGAAGCCCTGATGCGGCGATGCGGCGTCGGCCTTGTCCGGCTGCGCGACGCGCACGTAATGGCCTTCGACGCCAACCCGGCGATCTATCTCAGTGTCAGTCACGTAAATCCACCGTTCGATGTTGGCGTTCCAGGTGTCGGCGGTTTCTCTCAGATAAGCCGCCACGCTCGACTCGCCCGATTCATCGGCGATGTCCGCCGCAGCCAGCAGCGCCGCGATTTCAGCCGCGAGCGTGAAAGGCGAATAGCCCGGATCGGTTTCCCACCGCTCTTCGGGCGTCACCGGGCCGTTGCGCACCAGATAGCCCGCCGCCTTCTTCACCATCGGCCAGAAGCTGGTCACGTCTTCTTCGTTGACCATCGCCGAGAGCATTCCTTCGCGCCGGGCCTGATCCACCAGCAGAATCGGCAGCGCCGTCTCGTCCATCTGCACGCCGTTCCAGTAAGGGTCGCCCATCATCCACATGTTCTGCGCCCAGTGGCCATCGGATTCCTGCGTGGCTTCCAGATAATGAATCACGTTGCGAGCGGCGTCGCGCGCGCCGGCGGCGATCAAAGCTGAACCCGCCTCGACCAGGTCGCGCGGCCAGACCAGGTGATAGCCGCCCAGGTCCTCATCTCCCTTCGCGTCGCCCCAGGGGATCGAAAGACTGGCGATGATTCCTCCCGGAAATTTCTTCGCCTCGTGAACGCGCATCAGCATCAGGCTGATCGAGTAAAGATCATGCGGATCAGGTTCCGAAGGCGGGACGCGCAACGTCTGCCGCCAGCGCCGCCATTCACTGGCGTATTCTTCCAGCGTCAGATCGAAATCTTCCTGCAACGCGGCCAGCGCGCAAAGACTCGCTTCGTGCGCGCCGACGCCGAAACCCAGCGCCAGCGTGAAGACGCCATCGGAGCGATTCAGATCAATCTCACCCATCATCGCCACATTGCCGTTCTCGGCCCGCTCGTAGCTCCATTCCATCCGCTTGTGGGCCGACAAATCCTGCCAGCCGTCGCTGACGCCGACAAAACCGACCGATCTCTTTACCCACGACGCGGAACAGGCCAGCGCCAATGCGTAACCGTCGCGTTCGGCGAACAGCATCGGCGTGCTTTTGTAATCGCCGACCCAGGCGTTATTGCCCGCTCCATAATTGCCCAGATGCGGCGCCAGCAGCGCGTAAAGATGGTAATCCTCCAGCCGTCCCTGCAATGGCGTAAACCGTGTCCGCTGCAACACGGCGTCACGATGCGGCGAAGTGATAATCTCTTTCTCGATGCGGTAACGCCCATCAGCGCAGGTGTTGATCAACCGGTAAGCGGGAACGCCCGCCGCCAGATACTCCACCTCGTGCCGCGCGTGGCGCTTCTCTTCAGAAAAGAACTCGCGCCCGTCGGTCACGATCAACCCCAGGTCGCGCGTGCAGGCCTGATCCACGCGAGGGAAATAGATTTCATTGAAGATGCCGTGACTGAGCGTGAACCAGACGCGGCTCGCGGCGCTCGGCGCCGTGCCGACGCCGCTCTTCGCGCTCGATGTCCATTTGGCCGGAATGCCCGGCCAGCCCGGCGCCATTTTCTGTTTACTTTCCATGTTTCCTGCCTTTCCGGTTGCTGTCGTCCGCGATTGCATATTATTCTAAAAACGCGATAGGGACAGATGAATGAATTGCGCAATCAGGGGCGAAGAATATGAACGCAGTGTTACAAGAGCCAATCGCGCCGGAGATCATACAAGCTCTCATCACTCAGGCCACCTCAAGCGGTCTTTCAGTAAACGAATATCTGCGCGTGCTGCTCGGACTAAACGGCGGGATACAACCCGTAGACGACGAAAGCCTCGATGCGTTTATGGCTGATATGGAATTGCTGGCTGAAGGGACGGAGCACTTGCCGCCATCAACCATCACCTACTCCCGCGAAGACATCTATTTTGACCACGACTGATGGCCTATCTCATTGACTCAAACGTTTTTCTTCGCGCCGCAAAGCGCGCCGATCCTGACCGGCCGCTCGCTCTCGGAGCCATTCGTAAACTGAGAGCGAATAAGGAAGACCTCTGTTACACAACTCAGGTTTTAGTCGAGTTTTGGAACGTCTGCACGCGCCCCACATCCGCGCGTGGAGGACTGGGTCTCTCTCTTCAAATAACCGAGCGAAAAACCAACCTGATAGAGAAGCGGTTTCGTTTATTGACAGAAAGCCTCGCCACGCATCAGGAGTGGCGGCGACTTGTAGCCGCTTATTCGGTTTCAGGCGTACACGTTCACGATGCAATGCTGGTGGCCGTAATGAAAGTTTACGGCGTCACGCATCTGATGACCTTCAATAAAGACGATTTCAAACGCTATCCGGGCATCACAGCCCTCCTGCCTTCTGAGGTATAAGTGTTTCATCCGCTCAAAGCGGCCATTCGGGCGGGAAACATTCCTCGCACTGAATTTCGATAAACTCCAGCCACTCGTGGATCTCGGATTCTCCGGGCAACGAGTGCTTTTGATCGGCAATCGCCCTCTTGAAAAGCGATCCCCAACGATCCGCTACGAACACGCCGGCGACGCGCTGCCCGGCGCCGTTGAAATAATCGTCAAAGACTGTTCCGTCACGATCCGAGAGAATTGGGAAAGGCGTCTTTAAATCTTGCGCGAGCCGGCGCAGCGCCGCGGCCTCGGATCGTGAGATGACCAGCGCCTCCGCCTCCAGGCGTTGATATTCGCCATAATCCGCCGCCACTTCGCGCAACAACTCGCGGCAGGCCTGGCACTGATCGTCGTGGATGAAGACCAGAACCAGATTTTGATGTTGCTTGTAATCCCACGATCTCACGCGGCCCTGCCGGTTGGCCGCCGGTAAATCGAAGGACGGAATCACACGTCCCGGCTTCAACTCTTCGGCATGCATTCGCGCTACCCTCCTCTCGCCGCAATCTCAGCATCGCCCTCGGATCGAAAATGCCCGTCACCGTGTGTTCCGCAGCGCCAGCCAGACGCCAAGCCCCGCTTCCGCCGCGCACATCGCCCGCGTCGCCTTCGGGTGATTCACGAACCCGCTGATGAAATTGCGGTAGGCTTTCGGCCCAAACCGCCACAGCCGCAAGTAACGTTTGGGGCGAATTGCTCCGATGATTCCTTCTCCGATCATTCCAATCGCCAGCACTTCCATGAACCGATTGTTACGTTTGCCACGCATAATTCCTCCTTCTATAACCACAGCTTTCTCAGCGTTTTTTGAGAGCTATTGTGATTGAGCCACCAAATTCCGCCTGCAACAATCAGGCCGCCGGCAATCACTCCGACGGCGATGGCGCGCTTCGATGGGCGGCGCGGGCGCGGTTGCGCGTACTCTGTCTCCGGGTAATCGCGCGGCGCGCTCTCGTCGCCTTCGCGCATCGCCATTTGAATCACCTGAGCCAGATGCAGCGCGCGCCGGTCGGTCATCTGTTCGATCTGTTCGCGGCAACTGAAACCGTCCGCGATGATGATCGCGTCCTTGTCCGCCGCGCGCACCGCAGGCAGCAACACACGCTCGCCGCATTTGACCGACACGTCGTAATGATCACCGCGCTCGAAGCCGAACGCGCCCGCCATCCCGCAACAACCCGAAGCGAGGATTTCAAAATCCAATCCCATCTTCTCCAGCGCCGCTTCTTCATCGCTCATCTTCATCAGCGATTTGTGATGGCAATGGCCGTGAACGACGGCTTTGCGGTTCAGTCGCGGCAAATCGAAATGCGGCGCCTTCTTTTGCAGGAATTCGCTGAGCAGGAATGTCTGCGCGCTTAATCGTTTGGCGTTCTCGTCGTTCGGGAAGAAGTTGACCAGTTCGTCGCGGAAGACCGACGCGCAACCCGGTTCGAGCACGACCACTGGCGCGCCCGCTTCAATCGGCTCTTTGAGCGCATCCAGAATCTCGCGCAGCGCTGCTTTCGCATCGTCGAGCATTCCCCAATCGTAAAGCGGCCGTCCGCAACACAGATTCATCTTCGGCACGGAGACGCGGAAACCCGCCGCTTCGAGCGTTTCGACCGCCGCCTGCGCCGTGCGCGGATGAAAGTGGTTGTTGAAGGTGTCGGCCCACAAAATCACGCTGTTGATTGCGGATTGCGGATTGCGGATTGCGGATTGACCATCGCTGCCGTTCTTTCGACGCCGGAACCACTCTTTGAACGTGTAAGGCGCGAAGTTCGGAATCTCACGTTTCGGATGAATGCCCGCGACGAATTTGGCGATTCCGCTGAGCAGCGGCGCGTGCGTCAGGAAGTTGACCACGCCCGGAACAATCGCGGCCAGCCGCGACCAGCGGTGAATGCGCCCCATCGTCCACGCCGTGCGCGGGCGCGCGCGGCCTTCAAAGTAATGCGACAGAAATTCCGCCTTGTACGTCGCCATATCCACCTGCACCGGGCAGTCGCCTTTGCAGCCCTTGCAGGACAGGCACAGATCGAGCGCCTCTTTCACCGCCTCGCTCTGCCAGCCGCCGGTTACCGGATCGCCGCGCAGCATCTCCGAAAGCAATCGCGCGCGGCCTCGCGTCGAATGCTTCTCTTCGCGCGTAACCATGTAGCTCGGACACATCGTATCGTTGCCCGGCTCGCCATCGAGCCTGCGGCAGACGCCCGCTCCCACGCATCGTTCGGTCGCGTAGCCGAAGCTGTGGCGGTCGTCGGGAAACTCGAAATGCGTTTGTACCGGGGGCGGATTGTAGGCGATGCCCCAGCGCAGATTTTCATCCACGCGGTAAGGCGCGACGACCTTGCCCGGATTCATCCGCCATTCGGGGTCCCAAATAGTTTTGAATTGGCGGAAGGCCTCGATCATTTCGTCGCCGAACATTTTCGGCAGCAACTCGCCGCGCGCCTGCCCGTCGCCGTGCTCGCCGGAAAACGATCCGCCGTGACTGACCACCAGATCGGCGGCTTCTTCCAGAAACGAGCGCCATTTTTTGATCCCGTCGGAGGTTTCCAGATCGAACGTCAACCGCGTATGCACACAGCCGTCGCCGAAATGGCCGTAGAGCGGGCCGATGTAGCCGTACTTATCCTTCAGCTTTTCAAGCCCGCGCAGGTAATCGCCGAGTTTGCCGGGCGGCACGGCTGAATCTTCCCAGCCTTCGTGGTTGTCCGGCTCGCCCGGCACGCGCGCGATCGCGCCCAATCCTTCTTCGCGCAGATACCAGATGATCCGCTCCTGCTTCGGATCGTCGAAGAGCTTCATCGAGGTCGTCTGCCCTTCGCGCTTCAACTCATCCATCAGCCTGCGCGCCTTGCCGTCGGACTCTTCCTTGCTCTCGCCGCCGAATTCGACCAGCAGCCACGCGCCGCCTTTGGGCATCAGTTCCAGGTCCCTCGGATGCATGCCCTTCTTCTTCATATCCTCGACGAGTTCGTCATCGAATCCTTCCAACCCGATCGGATTATGTCCCAACATTTCCGGCACGTGATCCGCCGCGACGAACATGTCGGGATAACCCAGCACCAGCAGCGAGCGCACGGCCGGACTCGGCACAAGCTGCGCGGTGATTTCCAGAATCATCGCCAGCGTGCATTCCGAACCGACCAGCGCGCGCGCCACGTTGAATCCGTTTTCAGGCAAAAGCTCCGGCAGGTTGTAACCCGACACGCGGCGCGGCAATCGTGGGAAACGCGCGCGGATCAAATCGGCGTAGCGGTCGCGAAAGGCTTTCATCTGCGCGTAGATTTCGCCGCGCCGTCCGCCTTCATTGATGATGCGCGCAAGCTCCTCATCGCTCGTCCGCCCGACGCGCATCCGCTCGCCGTCGTAAGTCAGAATCTCCAACTCCTCGATGTTGTCCGAGGTGCGCCCGGCCATCACTGAATGAATCCCGCACGAATTGTTGCCAACCATTCCACCGAGCGTATTGCGATTGTGCGTCGCCGGATCGGGGCCGAAGGTCAGATGATGTTTTTCAGCCGCGTCGCGCAGCGTGTCCAGAATGCAGCCCGGCTCGACCCGCGCCAATCGCTGTTGCAGATCGAGCGTGATGACGTTGTGCAGGTACTTCGAGAAATCAATCATCACGGCCACATTGACGCTCTGGCCCGGAATGCCCGTGCCGCCGCCGCGCGCCAGTATCGGCGCGCCGTGACGCCGGCAGGCCGCGACAGTTTGAATCACGTCTTCTTTGTCGCGCGGGATGACGACGCCGATTGGAACCTGCCGGTAGTTCGACGCGTCGGATGAATAAAGCCCCCGGTCGCCCGCGCTGAATCTGACCTCGCCCTGAATGATCGAGCGAAGCTCGCGCTCGAGCGCCGCTGCGTCAACTTCGATTGTGCGCGTCACGCCGGTTTGCAAATGATCATGAATTTCAGCCGGCGGCGTCTTGACTTGAACTGCAACAGCCATTGTTCTACCTCCCAACCAGATCCGTTTGCGATGGCGCGGGTGGGACAATTTGGCAAATTGTTCCACTCACGCGGCGCCGTATGGTCGTGTAATGATTTCGAGGTTATGCCCATTGGGGTCTGGAAAATAAACCCCACGCCCGCCGTCGTTGGTGTTGATTTCGTTTGCACGCTTGTGAAGCGGGTCTGCCCAGAACGGAATTCCGCGCTCCCTGATGCGAGCGAAAATTTCGTCAAACTCTTTTTCGCTCACCAAAAAAGCGTAGTGCGCTGGCGTAAATTCGTGTTTGGCGTCCATGAAATCCAGCGTGATTTCGTTACTGAGTTGCACCGTCAAAAAATGTCCGAACGGCGTTGGCGCGGGAAGCCCTAAAATTTCCGCCAGAAAAGCGGCGGACACAGACTTATCGCGCGCGTGGACGATGGTATGGTTCAGTTTAACGCTCATAAAAATCTTCCTTGTTCGCTCCGGAGTTATTGCCACCCGCGCGTCAGGTAATCGCCCAAAGTCAATGCAACCAATATGCCCAGCCAGAACAGCGCCCCTACCGCCACGATTGACATCAGATGGCGGCTGTAGCGCAGATGCATGAAGATCAGCGCGACCAGCGATGCTTTGGCGCAGGCGATCAATACCATGACCACCAGGTTCATTCTCCCCATGTCAATGTACGATACCGCGCACGTCGTGGCGGTCAGGATCAGCAGGACGGCGAGTATCTTCGCATAAACATTAACGGTGACGATTCTTTCCGGCATATAGCTCCAAAATCAGTTATGAGCGTGTCAGTAGCCCGGCCGTGATGGAGTGCTTGGCTCACCAGCCCTTCCTCACGGCCGGGCTACTGGCTCGCTCTCATTCCAGGTGCCGCCCGATCAGGTAAAACAGCGGGTAAAGAAAAATCCAGATGATGTCCACGAAATGCCAGTAGAGGCCTGAATTCTCAATCGGGCTGTGATATTCACGCGTGAAGTCTCCGCGCCGCGCCATTATGATCATCACAGCCAGCAGCCCGCAGCCGACGATCATATGTATCGCGTGCAATCCGGTCATCAGGAAATAAAGCGTGAAATACATCTTCGCAGGTTCCGTGTAAGGCGCGGGGAACTCGAACGACGGGCCGGGCACGTGATGATCAACGTATTTTTGGTAATACTCGTAAAACTTGATGACGAGGAAGACGACGCCAAGCGCGATGGCCAGCGCCAGCGCCCAGATAGTCGTTCGCCGGCGTCCGGTTTGCGCGCCGTAGACCGCGACGGCCACCGCGAAGCTGCTGATGATCAACACCGCTGTATTGGTCGTGCCGAGCACAATGTCCTGCGTCTGGCTGGCTACGGCGAACGCCGCCGGATACAACGTCCGGTAGATGATATAAGACGCGAACAGTCCGCCGAAGAACAATACCTCGGTAGCCAGGAAGACCCACATCCCCATTGTCGCCGCGTCGCGCTGCTGTTCGACATCATCGAACTGATGCGCGTGCGCCGCGTCGTGCGCGTGTTGGTCGGCGATCAAAGTCTCAGCCACTATGCAATCTCCTAAGCGCCTTCCGCAGGCGTTTCGACGCCCAGTTCCTCGCGCTTCCGCTCCTCGGCTTGCAGCGCGGATTTGTAGATGCGGTCTTCGTTATGCAATCTTTCGACCAGATCAGGCTGCCCCGAAATGTCGTAAGCTTCCCACGTCACGACCGGCGTCTCTAAAAAATTCTTCTTCGGCGGCGGTGAAGGCGTGCGCCATTCCAGCCCCGTCGCGAACCACGGATTCGGGCCTGCTTTTTCGCCGTAGCGCATTGACCACGCCAGATAGATCAACGGCAGGATGTAGCCGACGCCCAATATTGACGCGCCCGCTGTGGACAACACGTTCAACATCTCGAACTCAGGCGGGTAAGCGTGATAGCGGCGCGGCATTCCCAGATAACCGAGTATGAATTGCGGAAAGAACGTCAGATTGAATCCGACGAAAATGGTCAGCGCCGCCAGCTTGCCCCAGATTTCCGGGTACATTCGCCCCGAAATTTTCGGCCACCAGTAATGTATCCCGCCCAGATAACCCATCACCGCGCCGCCGACCATAATGTAGTGGAAATGAGCGATGATGAAGTAGGTGTCGGTCACGTGAATGTTTACGCCCAGCGCCGCCACGAACAACCCGGTCAATCCGCCGATCGTGAACAGCCCGATGAATCCGAACGCGTAGAGCATCGGCGTCTGAAACGAGACGGATGATTTGTAGAGCGTCGCCGTCCAGTTGAAGACCTTGACCGCCGAAGGTATCGCCACCGCATAGCTCAGCAGCGAGAAGACCATCCCGATGAAGATTGACTGGCCGCTCACGAACATGTGATGGCCCCAGACCAGGAAGCTGAAGATGGCGATGGCTACGCTCGCCGCCGCCACGACCTTGTATCCGTATATGATTTTGCGGGCG
The DNA here is from genome assembly GCA_022072205.1 of Acidobacteriota bacterium. Lineage (GTDB taxonomy): Bacteria > Acidobacteriota > Blastocatellia > RBC074 > RBC074 > JAJVID01. Next base: position 26,237 of record JAJVID010000062.1, on the reverse strand, counting down.
AAAGTGGGGATCAGTTCGCTGACCACGCCCATCGAAGGCAGCACCATGATGTAGACCGCCGGATGCGAGTAGAACCAGAAGATATGTTGAAAGAGAACCGGGTCGCCGCCGTAAGCCGGATCAAAGACGCCCAGATGCAGCAGGCGCTCAGCCGCCACCAGCGCCAGCGAGATCGCCAGTATCGGCGTGCCCAGAACCTGAATCAGACTCGTCGCGTAAAGCGACCAGATGAAGAGCGGCAATCGGAACCACGTCATCCCGGGCGCGCGCATCGTATGGATCGTGATGATGAAATTCAGCCCCGTCACGATTGACGAAAACCCGGCGATGAAGATCGCCGTCACGGCCATTGCGACGTTCGTGTTCGAGAAGTTGGAGCTGTACGGCGGATAGAACGTCCACCCCGTGTCAACGCCCCCATTGACCACCGCGTAAAGCATGCACAGCCCGCCGATGTTGAACAGATACCAGCTCAGCAGGTTCAATCGCGGGAACGCCACATCGCGCGCGCCGATCATCATCGGAATAACAAAATTTCCGAGCACGGCTGGAATCGAAGGAATCAGAAAGAAAAAAACCATGATGATCCCGTGCATCGAAAACATCTTGTTGTAAGCCTCGGACGACATCATGTCGCCCGGCGGCGTCAGCAAATCCAACCGGATAAGCAGCGCAAACAGCCCGCCCAGAAAGAAGAAGAGCGTGATCGAAACCAGATAGAGCAACCCGATGCGCTTGTGGTCAGTGGTAAACAGCCACGATTTCCAGCCGTATTCGGCGTTCAAATAGTTTTCCTGGACTTCTTCAGTCTTTGTAGTTACCGCGCCCATACGTCTCCTGCGTTTTCATTCTTTCAATGTGTTCTGTTGCTGCGTCCCGATTGATTTGATGTAAGCGACGAGCTGCGCCACCTGCTCTTCGCTCAGCAGCCCCGTGAAATTGGGCATGATCGGCTCATAGTTCGCCACGACCTTCGCTTTCGGATCGAGGATTGATTCGCGGATGTAGTTCTCGTCAGCGGTCACGATTCGCCCGTCCTCCAATCGAACCTGTTTGCCGTACAGCCCTTCGAGCACGGGACAGCGGCCCCTTCCGTCGTCCTTGTGGCACGAGCCGCAGGGCAGTTGTTTAAACAGCTTCAGCCCCGACGAAGCCATCGAGCCTTCAGCGCCGCCTAGATTCAGCCACGCCTGAAACTCCTGCGGCCGCATGACCTCGACCCAGCCGATCATCCCCGAATGATTCATCCCGCAATATTCGGCGCAGAAAAGATGGTATCGTCCCGGTTTGGTCGCCTCGAACCAGATCGTCCGGTAACGCCCCTGGCCCGGCAGCACGTCGGCCTTGACGCGGAACGCGGGCACGAAAAAGCTGTGGATCACGTCCTCGCTCGTCATCGTCAGCTTGACGCGGCGGCCCAGCGGAACGTGCAGCGCGTTGATCTCGCGCTGGCCGCCGGTGTGCTGGAACCGCCACATCCATTGCTTGGCCGTGACGTAAACCTCCATCGCCTCTTTCGGCGCGCTGTAGGCTCTGTAATAAAGACTCGCGCCCCACACGAAGATCACCAGGCAGATCAGCAGCGGGATGCCGATCCACGCCACTTCGAGCGGAACCGATGGAGCGGTCTTCGGCGGAATCTCTCCCGGCGAGCGGCGCCGGTATTTGATTACGAAATAGAGTCCCAGCCCGGCGATCAGTACGATGAAGAAGACCGAGATGCCGACCAGCGTGAAAAACAGCGCGTCGAATTCGCCCGCGAAGCTCGACGCGTCCGGCAGCAATTGAATGAAGACAGGGCTGAACGGCCATCCGAGCGGGAGGAAACAGTAACTCGCGGGTTTGACTTTTCGCGCTGCGGCCTTCGCCTTGCGGTTCAACGCGAACAGCAGCGCCGCAATGCCGAGCACCGTCACGACCCCGCCCAGCCGCAGCGACTTCATGACCGTTGCGCTGTATTTGCCCGTCTTCGGATCGTACTGGTAACAGAGCAGCAGAACCTGATCCACCGGCGATCCGATTCGCTCTTCAGCCGCCTCGATCAATCCGAAGCGCAAATCGCGCGGCGCGTACTCGATGCCGTAAAAATAGCGCGCGACTCTGCCCTTCGGGGTCATGACGACGATGCCCGAAGCGTGCGCGTATTGATTGAGCATCGGGTCGTAGGCGTAACGGAATCCGACCGACTGCGTCAGAGCTTCAATCGGCTTCGGATCTCCGGTCAGGAAATGCCAGCCAGCAGCCGCGCCCGCGCTCGCGTAATTCTCTTTCTTCGCCGCAGCCAGTTCCGGCGTCTCGCGCGGATTGAAACTGACGACGACGATTTCGAACTCCTTGCCCGCCTCGAAAGAGAGCGCCTTCAAGGCGCCGGCCAATCCGTTCAACTCCTGATTGCAAAGCATCGGGCACTGGTAATAAACGAGCGCGAGGATGACCGGTTTGCGGTTGAAGTAATCGCCGAGCCTGACTGTCTTTCCGCCTTCATCGCGGAAAGCCAGATCGAGCGGAACCTGTTCATCCAGCCGCTGATCGAATCCGATGTCGCTCGGTTTAATTGGGCGCGCCGGCTGCGCCGCAGTTGCGGCGGCGAGCAGCGCCAGACAGATGATCGTTTTGATAATTTGCGGTTTCATCGCCTTGTCCCCGCGCCGCTCTGCGTCGCTGCCGGCGGCGCGCCTTGCAAACCTCTTTGCTCAATCAAATCCTTTGCCTGTTCAATCGGGATGCGGATAACGCCGTTCTGCCGGTCAATCCAGCCGTAGCTGTTGAGCATCTGTTTCTCCTGATCGAAGAATCGCCTGATGTCTTCGGTTGGGGAACTGGCGCTGCCTGGGGCGCCCTGCAATCGCGGTTCGGGCGGCAATATGACGCCGGTCGCAAGCGGCGACCGGGGCGGCGCCTCTTCCGCCTTGCGGTCGTCGAAATAGAGAAGCAGTCCGCGAAGCAGCAGAAACGCAATCACGATCAGACCGGCCAGCGAGATAAGGAACATCACGATGCTGGGAATGTTGACAGCGTTCGGCTCGTGAAGGGCTTCATCATCGTGACCGCCGGTCATTTCGTCCCGATCATTGTGAGTAACCACGTCGCTCATAATTCACTCTCTCCGATTGACCGAATACTGTTCGCCCGCGCTCAGCGCATCAATCAGGTGCGGATCGCGCAGCGGCAGCATCGGTCTCGACTTCAGTTCACGGATGAAGAGCGCCAGCCAGACGCCGCAAACTCCGATGACCGTCACCGGATCGAACCAGTCAACGCTCAATCCCTGGCGGCGGAATTCCGGCGCGACCAGCCAGAAGAGGTCTATCACGCGCATCACGAGCACCAGTCCGGCAAGCGCCGCCAGCGATCTCGCGCGCCGCTTCAGATTGCGCGAAAGCAGCAGCGCGAACGGCAGCCCGAAATGCAGCGCGATCAACGCCACGCCGATCCATCGCCAACTGCTCTGCATTCGCGGCAGATAAAACGGAATCTCCTGCGGCAGATCGCCCGCCCAGATGATCAGCAGTTGCGAGAACGACATATAAGCCCAGAGTATGACGAACGTGAGCATCACTTTTCCGAAGTCGTGAAAGTGGCGCGGCTGGAAGACGCCGGCCATCGGCTCGCGTCTTGAAAGCAGCGCCGCAACCAGGATCATCAGCGACGTCGCCGAAAGCGCCTGCCCCGCGATGATCAGAAACCCGAAGATCGTCGAAAACCATTCCGGGTTGAGCGACATCAACCAGTCGAACGCCGCGAATGTGACCGTCACGCCGTAAATCACCAGCCCCGGCCCGCTCAATCGCCGCAGCCGCTTCAGCCAGCCAAGCGCGGCGCCGCGATCCTGCTCCCGCGACCATCGGTCGAGCCTCCAGGCAATCGCCAGCCAGACCGCGAAATAAATGATCGCGCGCGCGATGAAGAACGGGACGTTCAAATATCCCTCTCGAAACTCCAGCCCTTCGGCGGCGGCCTCAGCCGGGCGCGCCCACACATAAAGCTCGCGCACGCCCGCGATGATGGGCAGAAACCCAATCGCCAGCCAGGGCAGCGTCCGCATCGCCGCTTCGAGCGTGCGCCGGATCACCACGCCCCAATCGCCGCTCGTCAGATACTGCAACATCAAAATCGCCATGCTTCCGAGCGCCAGTCCGAGCGCGAACTGATAAGCGAACAGGTACGATTGCAAAAATTGCGCCGGGCGAAAGATCGCTCCCACAGCGACCAGAATCAGTCCGATGACGCCGACGATCAGCGCGCGCCGCTCGACGCGGCTGGCGGCTGCCGGAGCGATGTAAAGTTCTCGCGCTTCGATCATCGCGTTTGCCTCTCCGATTGAAGTTTGGCGCGGGCTTCCGGCGGCGCGTCGCTGAGCGGCGCGCGCTGGCTCAATTGCAGCGCGCGGATGTAAGCGGTGATGGCCCAGCGGTCGCGCGGCGCGACCTTGTCGGCGTAACTCGGCATCGCGCCGAAGCCGTTGGTCATCACTTCGTAAAAATGTCCGAGCGCCGCCTGGCGCAAACGATCTGTGTGATACGACGGCGGCGCGATAAACCCGCGCTGCACGACCATCCCGTTGCCGTAACCCAGCGCCCCGTGACACGGCGTACAATAGATGTTGAACCGCTCCTGGCCGCGATTCATCACCTGCGACGTGAGCGGGAACGGTAGCGTCGTCATCTTCGACAGATCGGCCATCGGCGGAGTCGGCGTGGCTTCGGGGCTGTACGCGACGGTTCCGTCAACAAGCTGCCGCGCCGATTTCCCGTCGCTGAAAAAATTGCTTTGCGCGAGCGGCTTATATTTCGGCTGATCCTGCATATCCTGGCGGCAAGCGACAGCAGACAAGGCTAGGGTTATCGCCACAAAGACACGGAGACACAGAGACAAGAGGACAAGGGGACAAGGAGACAAGGGGACTGGGAGAAGGAGGGAAGGGGGCCGGGAGGAAATATGTTTTTCTCCTTGTCCCCTTGTCTCCTTATCCCCTTGTCCCCGTCTCTGTGTCTCTGTGTCTCTGTGGCTTTGACTAACTCTCGACATCGCTTACCTCCCGTGGCGACAGGCTCTCCAGAAAATCCCGCGTCCTGGCGCGGTCGAATCGCGGGTCGCTCGCTTCGATGCAGAGGAAGAAGCGATCCTGCGACGCGAGCGCGAAGCGCGGGACGTTGAAGACCGGGTGATAGGGCTTCGGCAATCCGTTGAGCGCCAGCATTCCGATCAGCGCCGCAATCGCCGCGCACAGCACCGTCAATTCAAACGTCACCGGAATGAAGGCCGGCCAACTGTTCAATGGCCGCCCTCCGATGTTCAGCGGCCAATAAGGGCCGGCGAGCCAGAGCTGTAAAAAAAATCCGCCAAAACATCCGATCAATCCTCCGATCAGCACGATCAGCGGAACGCGCGTGTGATGGAAGCGAAGTTCTTCGGCCAGCCCTTCGACCGGGAACGGCGTGTAGGTATCCATCTGGCGATAGCCTTCGGCGTAAGCCCGCCGCGTCGCCGCAACAATCGCCGTCGGGTTGTCGAACTCGGCCATCAGGCCGTAATAACGCGGTCTGCGACTCATGACACAACCTCCTCCGCCTCTTCCTTAACTTCGGCCTGCGGCAACAGCGTGCGCACCTCCGAGATTGAAATGGCCGGCAGCAAGCGCACGAACAGAAACATCATCATTACGAAGAAGCCGAGGGTGCCGATGAAGACCGCGTAATCCCAGATCGTCCCCGCGTATTGCCCCCAAGCCGAAGGCATGAAATCGCGCGTCAGGCTGGTGACTACGATCATGTATCGCTCGACCCACATCCCCGTGTTGATCACCAGCGAGAGCAGGAACAACGCTACGGGGCTGCGCCGGATGCGCCGTGACCAGAGGAATTGCGTGGCGACGACGTTGCACAGCATCACGCTCCAGAAGACCATCCAGTAAGGCCCGAAGATGCGGTTCCTCGTCATGAACCACTCGAATTCGTCCTTGCTGTACCAGGAGAGAAAAATCTCGCACATGTAGCCGTAATCAACGATCAGCCCTGTCACCAGCATCAGCTTGCCGCAATTGTCCAGATGGCGCAGCGTGACCAGGTCTTCGAGGCCGTAATAAGAGCGCAGCGGAATGGCGATGGTCAGCACCATCGCGAAGCCCGAAAAGATCGCGCCCGCGACGAAGTAAGGCGGAAAGATGG
>JAJVID010000062.1:9079-19970 GCA_022072205.1 Acidobacteriota bacterium | reverse complement strand
TTGTCCAGATGGCGCAGCGTGACCAGGTCTTCGAGGCCGTAATAAGAGCGCAGCGGAATGGCGATGGTCAGCACCATCGCGAAGCCCGAAAAGATCGCGCCCGCGACGAAGTAAGGCGGAAAGATGGTCGAATGCCAGCCGGGCAGAATCGCAATCGTGAAATCGAAGCTGACCACCGTGTGAACCGAAACCACCAGCGGCGTCGCCAATCCGGCCAGCAGCAGGTAAGCCACCTCGTACCGCTTCCAGTGCCGCGCCGAACCACGCCAGCCCATCGCCAACACGCCGTAAATGAACCGCCCCGCGCGCGAACGCGCACGGTCGCGCAATGTTCCCAGATCGGGAATCAATCCGACGAACCAGAAGATCACCGAGACCGTGAAGTAGGTCGAGACAGCGAACACGTCCCAGACCAGCGGGCTGCGGAATTGCGGCTGCACCTTCTGAATGTTCGGATAAGGAAAGAGCCAGTAGAAAAGCCACGGACGGCCCAGGTGCAGCAGCGGAAACATTCCCGCGCACATCACGGCGAAGATTGTCATCGCCTCGGCGAAGCGGTTGATCGAGGTGCGCCATTTTTGATTCAGCAACAGCAGGATCGCCGAAATCAGCGTGCCCGCGTGCCCGATCCCGATCCACCAGACGAAATTGACGATGGCGAATCCCCACGCCACAGGGATGTCAATGCCCCAGATGCCGACGCCCTTGATCAACAGATAAGTGACCGCGCCGCCGAGCACGAGCGTCAGCGCAAGCCCGATGATGAATCCGCCGAGCCAGCCCGGACGCAGGCGGCGCGTCAGGACAACCGAACTGATCTTTTCGGTGACCGACGCGAAGCTCTGCCCCGGGCCGATCACCGGCGGAATGTCCGGCTCGCGGTTGACGACTTTCGGCGGCAGTTCTTCAACGGCCATCGGTTTTTCCTCGGAAAAAGGGCATGGAGTTCAAACTTTAGTTTGCCGCTTTGGGCCGCCCGAAAATGGAGGCTACAAGCTGAAGCTTGAACTCCATGCGCTTTTCATAATCTCAGGGCGTTGTCCGTGACGATCTGGACGATGCCTCTGATTCGATCTCAGGGTTCGGATTGCGCACCGCCGCCAGGTACGTCGTGCGCGGGCGCGTGTTGAGTTCGGCGAGCAGGCCGTAATTGCGCGGCTCGCGTTTGAGCTGCGACACGCGGCTCGACTTATCGTTGATGTCGCCGAAGACGATGGCTTCGGTCGGGCACGCCTGCTGGCAGGCCGTTTTGATCTCGCCGTCGCGCACACGCCGTTCTTCTTTCTCGGATGTGATCTTCGCTTCCTGGATGCGCTGAACGCAGTAAGTGCATTTCTCCATCACGCCGCGCGAACGCACCGTCACGTCGGGATTGCGCAGCATCTTCAGTTGCGGCGTGTGCCAATCGGGGTAAAGCAGAAAGTTGAAGCGGCGCACTTTGTACGGGCAGTTGTTCGAGCAATAGCGCGTGCCGACGCAGCGGTTGTAAACCTGCTCGTTCAAGCCTTCGGAACTGTGCAGCGTCGCGCCGACGGGGCAGACCAACTCGCACGGCGCCTTCTCGCAATGCATGCACGGGACGGGTTGAAAGTACGTTTCGGGATGATCGAGCGCGCCCGCGAAGTAACGATCAATGCGAATCCAGTGCATCTCGCGCCCGCGCTTCACCTGGTCCTCGCCGACCACCGGGATGTTGTTTTCGGACTGGCACGCGACGACGCAGGAGTTGCATCCGATGCAGGCGTTCAGGTCAATCGCCATGCCCCAGGCGTAGTGGTTGTACGGCCATTCGGGATAAAGCGATGTGACGGGCGGCGGCGCTTCCGCGACCGCGAAGTTCGGATGCTGGCGAAATTCATCGAGCGTGGCTGAACGCGCCAGCTCGCGTCCTTCCATCGTGTAATGAAGCTGCGTCGAGGCGAGCGATTCGCGCCGCGCCGTCTTGCGAATCGTCAAACCCCGGTCGAACCACGGCGCGTCGGAAGTGCGAATCGCGTAGGCGTTGTAACCAAGCTCCGCGCCGACGCTGCCGCCGCGCCCGCGCCCGTAGCCGAGATAAACCGTCGCGCAGCCGTCGGCGTGGCCGGGCATGATCCAGACCGGCGCCGTGAGCTTGCGCCCTTTGTATTGCAACTCGACGACGTCAACCTCCACCTGTCCATGCTCGCCGCCGCGCCAGTCCGGTTTGTAATTCAAGCCCAACGCCGCCGCCGTCGCCGGACTGATCTCGACGGCGTTGCCCCAGGTGAGTTTGGTCAGCGGCTTGGGCAATTCCTGCAACCATCCACTGTGCGCGAAACGCCCGTCGTAAATTGACGGATCGGGGCGGAAGATGATTTCCATCGCGTTCTGATCGCCGGGCGGTGTGGATGAAGTTGATGTTGTCGGCGTGGCGTTCAGATTCGACAAGCCTGCTGAAATCTGCGACGGCTGGATCGAGGTATTCGGCGCGACGCCTGTCCGCAACACTTCTTGCCACCACAGGTCGAAAGCCGTTGGTTGAAGTTTCGCTTCGAGCTGCAGGATGACCTCGGCAGCCTCTTGTTCATTTCGCGCCAATTCCGGTATCGGCGGCGGCGTTGGCGTGGGCTGCGCCTTCGCGCCGCGCTGCTCCATCCAATAGCCGCGCACGATCTCGTAACTCGATTGATCGGGACGCCCCGCCAGAGCCGCCACCAGTTCGTGCGCCGATTTGCTCTCGTAAAGCGGCGCGATCAGCGGCTGGATGATCGTCACCGTCCCGTCGTAAGCGCGCGCGTCGCTCCACGTTTCCAGAAAATGCGATTCGGGAATGTGCCAGTGGCAAAGCTCCGATGTCTCGTCGTAAAACAGGCTGAGATGAACGCGCGTCTTGACCTTCGACATGCGCTCGGCGAATTTCAGATCAACGGGCGCGTCGTAAACCGGATTGCCGCTGACGATCACCAGCAGATCAACCTGACCGGCGTCCATGTCGCGCGCCAGTTCGCCGAGGCTCTGCGTTTGATCAATCGAGTCGCCTTCGACCGGCGCAGAGTAAACGACCGTATTGCCAACAGCGCCGAGCGCTTGATTCATCGCCGCCGCGAGCGCGTGAACCGAAGGCGGTTGCGAATCGCCCGCGATGACCAGACATCTGCCGCGATGTTGCTGAAGATCGCGCGCAATCGGATCAATCCAATCTTGCCGTGACGATTGCTCAGCGCCCGCTTGAATCCCAAGTCTGGCGGCGACAGCGCGCGCGAAGCTTTCGATCTCGCTGGGCCGCATCGGAAAGCGATGATCGGCGACCGCGCCGGTGTTGGTCATCGAGCTTTCGACGACGTAGAGCCGGTTCATTTGCCGATTGCCGTCGAGCAGCCGGCGGCGGTTGGCGAATTCGCGCGCGTAACGAACGCTGGCCGGTCCGCCAACGATGAAGTCGGAGTCGAGCGAGAGAATCACGTCGGCGTTCTCGAAGCGGTAGATCGCGTTGACCGGCTGGCCGAACACCATCTGCGCGCCCGCCCGCGCGTTGTCCTGATTGACCGGTTCGTATTGATGCCACTTCGCCGCCGGGAATTGCGCAAGCAGCGCTTTGAGCTGATTGGCGAGCGTCGGCGAAGAAATTGAGCCTGTCAGGATGCGCATCCCCGCGCCCCGGCTGCCGCTCTTCGCCGCCATCAACCGCTGAAGCTCGCCGGTGAACGCGCTCCACGAGCGAATCTCCTCGACGTTGGTGACCGTGTGCGCGCGGTCTGGGTTGTAAAGCGTCAACACCGACGCCTGCGCGAACACACTGGTCGCGCCGAGGCTGGCCGGATGATTCGGATTGCCTTCGACCTTGGTCGGACGCCCTTCGTGGCTTTTGACCACCAGGCCTTCAGCCCCGCCGCTCATCGGCATCGCGGTGGCGAAATGGAGCGGCACGCCCAGCGTGATGTCTTTCGCCGGATGAACGTAAGGCACGATCTTTTCGAGCGGCTGGCGAGTGCAGGCCGTCAATCCGGCCAGCGCCAGCGACGCGCCCATCAATTGCAGAAAGCGGCGGCGGTCAATCGAGTCGTTCCATTCTTCGGCGCCACTGGGAAATTCGCGCCGCAGCGATTCCTGAAAGGCTTCCGACCCGGCCAACTCTTCCAGACTGCGCCAATACTCTTTGCCCTGCGAAGCCGCGAGTCGCGCGCGAATCGCCGCAATATCTTTTTGGCTGCCGGGTTGATTGTCGTTCGTGGTCATCGGCGATTCCTCAGCGGTGGCAAGTCGTGCAATTGGTGATCGCCTCGACGGGTTTGACGTTGTATTGCTTCATCAGCTTTTTTCCTTCGGCCATCTGGTCGTAACCGGGCGGCGGCCAATCCATGTTGACGATCTGATCGCGCGGCCTGATGTGTTTGGCCGGATCGCGATGACACCCAAGACACCATTCCATATGCAGCGACGCGACATTCCACATCAGCGGCATCTCGTCCACGCGTCCGTGACAGCTCGAACAGCCGATGCCTTTGTTGACGTGGATGCTGTGATTGAAATAGACGAATTCGGGCAGGTCGTGAACGCGCGTCCATTCGAGCGGTTTGCCGGTCTTGAAGCTCTCGCGCACAGGCTCCAGAAACGGGCTGCCGGAGAAAAGCTGCGAGTGGCAATTCATGCAGGTCGAGGTCGGCGGAATGCCGGCGAACGAAGAGGTTTCGACCGTCGTGTGGCAGTAGCGGCAATCAATGCCGTCGTCGCCCGCGTGATGCTTGTGCGAAAACTGTACGGGTTGCGAGCGCGCGACGAAAGCCCGCGTGTTGTAAGGCGAACGCTGGATTTCGTAGAGCGCCCACACGATGAAGGCGAGCACGATGATCGCGCCGTAGATGCTCACTCTGGAAATAGTGTTCGCTCTGCGATGGAAAATTTGAGGCATCGCCGCCGCTCGGTTTGCTCGTGTCCGTGTGGAAAAAGTCAGTCAACGGGGAGTTGAGTGTGGAGTCTCATCATCTTAGCTTTTGATTACTGAATCGGTCGGTACGATGACGCACCGAAGAACGGCGTAACATTGATGTGGCGCAGAGAGCGGTCGAGAACTAAATCAGACCGCGCAACATTGGTATAGAGAGACCAACCGCAAAGGGACGCAGAGGAATGCAGAGAACGATCCAGACAGGTCTTCCCCCTGCGTACCTCTGCGCACTCTGCGGTGGGTTGTGCCAATCTTTGCTGTTCCGATTTAGGGCCTTGTGAGATGTCCGTTCCGAGAGGTTCAGTGCCTGTACCGTACTTTCAGCCCCCTGAACAGCAACCGGAACAACGAACGAAAAAAGGCGCCTCCCCACAAGCTGATGGACAAAATGGTGAGAAACAGAATCACGGCGTCAATGCTTTTGCGGCCTTCGCGCTCCCAATACACATTTGCGAGGTTGAACCACAACGCGAACTCGTCGAGCGTCAATGCCGAGCCGATTCCATACAGCACAGCCGTGATTCTCGACAACCAGCGCCTCGACTTTGGTGAAATGATCAGCGGTTTTTCTATTCCCGTTCCAATCTGGATCAGCCACAGATACCCGACCAGCAGCAGGATCAGAATCCCGAAGACCAGATGATGAACGTGAGTTGTCCCGATAAAGACGCCGCGAAAGTCAATCGCCTCGCGATGAACGGCGGAAGCCACAGTGCGGGCGGCGCTGAAAGTGACGAGAAAGCTGATGGCGGAAAGAAACAGCCTTTCGCGGCGGGGATTTTCAAAGTGTCTCGAATAAAGCTCGCCTAGCCGCCGGCGCAGCGCGAGCCACGCCAACAACAACAGGAAAAACGGCGCGAGCAAAATTACCAGCCAGAAGATCAATTGGGGGTGCCGGGTCATAGCGCAACGACAGCCGATCAGGGGACGATTGCGAGGCGCCGCATTGATATTGACCTCTGCGTCAACGTCCGGCTGCTCGGCCCGCTCCGCGCTGGTAGGTTCCCATCAAATGTCCCGACGCCAGAATGTGTCCTTCCATCGCGCGAGCGAGTTCAGGCATGCTCGCTCCCGCCCTAAGCTGTAGCGTTGTGTCGAGCGCGTAAAGGCGGAAGAAGTAGCGATGCGGTTTTCCCGCAGGCGGGCACGGGCCGCCGTAGCCGATGCGTTTGAAATCATTGCGGCCCTGGATGGCGCCGGTTTCCTCAAGCGTTTCAGTGTTCGGCAACGCCTCAGGCAGATCAGAGACAATCGGCGGCATGTTGAAGATGATCCAGTGGGTGAAGACGCCCGAAGGCGCGTCCGGGTCTTCGCAGATGAGCGCGAGACTTTGCGAGCCTTTGGGAATGCCGCCCCAGCGCAACGGCGGCGAGACGTCGCTTCCATCACAAGTGTACTGAACCGGGATCGGTTCTCCCTTCAGAAAAGCGGTGCTGTAAACTTGAATATCCATAACATTCCTTTCCTCTTTGAACGGGCCGTGACATCGAGAGAAGGCGGCGGCTAAGACTGAAATGATGACGATGAGACAATGGAAAGGGAAGCCACCGCTTTTTCCATTCACAGCGTAACCTCCTTCGATGTTCACGCAATCCGGCTCATAGCCCGGAATCCCAGGCCACCATCTTAGTCCCCGGCGCCGGGCTGGTCAGTACGGCAGCGCACCCACAGCGCGCCTGCGGAATGCTGATTGCTTCCTCAGAAAAGCCTGGCGGCGCAGGCGGGCCACGCGCGCCACCAGGCTGGCTGATAAAACGGTGATCATTCCGAAAGCGAGGAACAAAATGCCGAAACCACAACAGGCCGCTCAGGCGGCGACTCATCAACGTCATCAACTTTCGCTGCGGGAAAAGCATGAACACAAGCAGCGCGTTCTGACGCAGGGCGCGCCTTCGGTCACCGGCAGCATCGCCGATGCGGTCGTGATCAAGAACGGAAATCTTTTCTTCCTGACTAACTCCGCCGGGATCGCGCCGCTAGGGGGCGATCACGGCTTCGGGCTGTATTACCACGATTGCCGTTACCTGTGCGGTTATGATCTGAAGCTGGCCGGGGCGCGTCCTTTATGTCTGGTTTCGACCGCTACCGAGGGCTATCTGGCCGCGTTTCAACTGACAAATCCTGACATCAGGATGTCCGATGGCGCGCTGATCCGCAAAGAAGAGATCGGAATCAGATGGGAGCGGTTGGTGGATGCGCGCAAGCGGGCGCTCAATGAGGTGATCACGATCAGGAATTTCGAGGCGCGCGACGCCGCATTCCCGCTCGCGTTCAGCTTCGAGGCGGGCTTTGAAGATGTCTTCGCTATTCGCGGCCTGTTGCCGGAAAAGCTCGGCAGGAGCCGTGAACCGGTGTGGAAAGACGGCGCGCTCTCGTTTGTCTATGAAGGCGGCGACAAACTTTATCGCAGCCTGTCGGTTCATTTTTCGCCCGCGCCGGATTCAATCGAAGGGACGACCGCGAGCTTCGACATTCGATTGCAGCGGGGAGAGCGCAAACAGCTTTCAATCTCGCTGGTCATCGCGGAATCGGAGAACATTGACGAAGTGGCGCCCGACCCGCATTACCGCGCCGATTTTCCCCGGATCGAAGACAAGCTGCGATGCGATTGCGACGAATGGGTCGAGGATGAAGCCGCGATCAGCAGCGACAGCCTGTTGCTCAACGCGATTCTGGATCGTTCGCTGCGCGACCTGCACGCGCTCAAGAGCAGATTGGGCGAGCGGGAATATTTCGCCGCCGGCGTGCCCTGGTTCGTCACGCTTTTCGGACGCGACAGCATCGTCACCGCGCTGCAAACGCTCGCTTACAATCCGGAAATCGCGGCGCAAACGCTGCGGTTGCTGGCGCAATACCAAAGCCGCCAGATGGATGAATGGCGCGACGCGCAGCCCGGAAAAATACTGCACGAGTTGCGAACGGGAGAGATGGCGAAACTCGGCGAGATTCCGCATTCGCCTTACTACGGCACGATTGACGCGACGCCGCTTTTCCTGATCCTCGTTGGCCGGCACGCGGCGTGGACGGGCGACCTGAAACTCTTCGACGAACTACGCGACAACATCGAACTGGCGCTGGAATGGATGGACAAATACGGCGACCTCAACGGAGACGGCTTCATCGAGTACGCCAGCACATCTGAAAAGGGATTGATCAATCAGGGCTGGAAAGATTCCGGCGACGCCATCGTCAACGCCGACGGCAGCCTGGCGCGGCCTCCGATTGCGCTGGTCGAAGTTCAGGGCTACGCGTATCAGGCCAAACGCGAGATCGCCACGCTGTTCCGACGCGCAGGCGATGACGAAAGAGCGGCGCGGCTTGAACGCGAGGCGGACGAGTTGCGCCGGAAATTCAACCGCGATTTCTGGATGGAAGAGAAAGGCGTTTACGCGCTCGCGCTCCAGGCCGACCGGCAGCCGGTCGCGGTCGTCTCTTCAAATCCCGGCCACGCGCTCTGGTCGGGCATCGCCGACGAAGACAAGGCGCGGAGCACGATGGAGCGGTTGATGGCCGATGACATGTTCAACGGCTGGGGAGTGCGCACACTGTCGGACAACGAACGGCGATACAATCCAATCGGCTATCACCTCGGCACGGTCTGGCCGCATGACAATTCGATCATCGCCGCCGGGTTCAAGCGCTACGGCTTCGACAAAGCGGCGATGCGAATTTTCATGGGAGTCATTCGCGCGTCCATGCATTTCGATCATTACCGGTTGCCGGAACTCTTCGCCGGATTTCATGAGCGTGAATTCGGAGTCCCGGCGCGTTACCCGGTGGCGTGTCACCCACAGGCATGGGCGGCTGGCAGCGTGCCTTTTTTGATCCAGACTTCGCTTGGTCTCGTCCCCGAAGCGTTCGAGCAACGGCTGCGCGTCGTGCGCCCGCAACTGCCCGACTTTGTCTACTGGCTTGAAGCGCGCCGGATCAGAGTCGGCGCGGCGTCCGCCGATTTGAGATTCGAGCGGGCCTCGGACGGGACTATTTCGTTTAGCGTGTTGAAAGTTGACGGGAGATTGAACGTGGTCGGAGGTGAGCCGCAGGTGTGACAATCGCTCCTCATCCCGCCTCTCATTTTTAGATGGAGCGCTGCGGGCGATATTCCCAATGCCAGGGTTCGTAAAAATAAGGATAGAAGCCGAAGCGTTCGGCGTTCTTCACCAGCCACTGATAGATCTTCGTGTTGATTTGTATCGCGCGATTCTGATCGTTCGTGCTGACGGGTTCGCCGCCCACATAAAGGTCGAGCGCGCGTCCGGTGAAATGAGGGCTGTTGACGGCCAGACCGGCGCGCCCCGATTTGGGATTTCTCCTGCGAAGCTCCGCCTGATAAGCCGGAGAGCGAAACGCCGAAACGATCTTCAGCCATTTTTCGTTCGAGGCCGGATTGAGCGCAAGCTCCGACGACGCGGCGGCGACGAGTTTCTTGTAAGCTTCATAAGCCCGGCGCTCGACACAGCGCAGATTTTCCGGGCGCTCCGGGTCGTAAAATTCGGAAGCGGGAACAGTCGTCAACTGCTCAGGCGCCGGAGTCGAACGGTCTTTGATCCGCCGCGACTGAAACAGGCTGACCATTTTCATCCAGGTCTCCTGATCGAGAATGCCCGTCGAAGCGAGTCCCGCCGATTTCTGCCAGCCTGCCAGAGCAGCCGCAAAAGCGCTTGTCTCAGGGCCGCTGTCAGTCTTGAGCAGTTGACGGATGAGCGGCGCGTACAGGAACCACCCGCGCTGCGGCTTGGCGCCGAACGCCCAATTGAGTTCGAGTTTCAGTCTGGAGTTCTGTTCCGCCGCCGCCGCAAAAGCCAAAGTGTCCGTAGTGTTCACGGAGACGGGGGAGACTGGCGCGATTCGCTCCGCCCCGGCGGAAATGAGTGATAAGCAACAGATGGCGACCGCGAGAAAACGCGGCAGGAAATGAGACAGCTTTTTTACTACAAGCATTTCTAATCGCTCAACAATCAAGGTTCAATGGGAGTAAAACGGATGCGAAATAGTAAGCTCAAGCTTGCGGCCAGACAAGCCCCCTTCCCGGATATGTTTTGCGGATCGGCGCGATTGGCGCGCGCGGGCGCATTCGGTTGACACGTGGAGCGCGAGCGGATAACTTGCGCCTTCCTTCGCCTTTCGCCTTTTAATTTTTCTATGGTCGCCAGAAAGTTTCTGATCTCCGGCATCGTTCAGGGTGTGGGCTATCGCTTCTTCGCCATGCGGGCCGCTGCGCGCCATTATATGCTCGGAACGGTTCGCAACCTGCCCGATGGGCGCGTCGAAGTCATCGCCGAGGGCGAACGCGACGCGATGGACGAATTCAAAAAAGACCTTGCGACCGGCCCTTCGTTCGCCGAGGTTTCGGACATCGAAGAAACCGATTTGACGGTGACAGGGCTTTACCGCGACTTTCGTATTGATCACTGAAATTCAAACTCCAGGAGCAACTCCCCATGACCGAATCAGAACTTAAAAAACTCATCCGCGAGATTCCCGATTTTCCCAAGCCCGGCATTCTCTTTTACGACATCACCACCCTGCTCAAAGACGCCGCCGGGTTGCGCGCCGTGATTGATCAGACCGCCGAACATTTCAGCGGCAAAAAAGTTGATTGTGTCATTGGCATCGAGGCGCGCGGTTTCATTTTCGCTCCCGTGCTGGCTTATCACCTGGGCGCGGGCTTCGTGCCCGTCCGCAAACCGAAGAAGCTGCCTTCGGAGGTCGAAAGCTACAGCTACGATTTGGAGTACGGCAAAGACACGCTTGAAATCCACAAGGACGCGGTCGGCAAAGGTCACAACGTGCTCATCGCCGACGACCTGCTGGCGACCGGCGGCACGGCTGAAGCAGTGGTCAAGCTGGTTGAAAAACTTGGCGGCAATGTCGTCGGTCTGTCGTTCGTGATCGAACTGGAATTTTTGAAAGGCCGCGAGAGACTGGCCGGCCACGATGTCTTCTCGCTGTTGAAATATCAATCTTGAATTGGCTTGAATTGGC
>JAJVID010000062.1:0-8979 GCA_022072205.1 Acidobacteriota bacterium | reverse complement strand
CTTTCCAAAAAGCCCGTCTTTACCGGGCTTTTCTTGTTTGTTCAGATTGTCGTTCTCCTCTTTCTTTCTGCTTATATCACATCTCGGTTTTGGGAAATCGTGATCCCAAAAGCGAACAAACAGAGAACCACCCTGATTCGATAGTGTGCGGTTAGATCAGCAAGAGCAGTGATTTAGCCAGACTCATTAAATGGCACGGAAATTGGCATAGGGCCATTGGGAGTAGTAGTCATACTGTCTAAAATTGAGGAATTTTCGGAGGCTTTATGGATAAACCTCGTGATAAATCAGTAGCCCGTAACAAAAAAATCAGGCGCGTGGTTTACGTCATTCTGGGGTTGGCGGCGATCAGCGGCGTCAGCGTCGCGCTGGCCCGGCTCAAGCCAGCCGCGCCGACTGTCGAACGCGCCACCGTGATCATTGACACCGTTAAACAAGGCGAGATGCTGGTGACGAGACGCGGACTTGGAACGCTGGTGCCGGAAGAGATCGTCTGGATTCCGGCGACGACCAGCGGACGTGTCGAAAAACGGCTGGCGCTGCCCGGCACAACCGTCACACCCGACACCGTGATTTTCGAGCTGAGCAATCCCGAAGTGCAGCAGCAGTTGATGGAGGCTGAATTGCAGTACAAATCAGCCGAAGCCGCGTTCAAAAACCGCAAGGTCGAGCTTGAATCTCAATTGCTCACCCAGAAAGCGCAAGCCGCCTCGGTCGAATCCGACTATCAGCAGGCGAAGCTGCAGTACGAATCCTATGAACCGCTGGCGAAGGACGGGTTGTATTCAAATCTGGAACTGAAACGATTGCGAACTCGCGCCGATGAGCTTGCCGCGCGCAGCGCGCTCGAAAAACAGCGCATCGAGATGAGCGTCAACAATATGAAGACGCAGTTGGACGTGTCGCAGTCCACGCTGGATCAAAGCCGCGCGCTGCTCGATCTTCGCAAGCAGCAGGCCGCCAATTTGCGCGTCAAGGCCGGCATTCGCGGAGTCCTGCAGGAACTTGCGGTCGAAGTCGGGCAACAGGTCACGCCCGGCGCCAACCTCGCGCGCGTTTCCGATCCGACGCGGCTGAAGGCTGAAGTCAGGATCGCCGAGACGCAGGCCAAAGACATTCAACCCGGACAGCCCGCCGAAATTGACACGCGCAATGGGATCATTCCTGGCCGCGTCACGCGCGTCAATCCGTCGGTTGTTGACGGCACGCGCACGGTCGAGGTTCAGCTCATCGGCGAACTGCCAAAAGGCGCCGTCCCCAGCCTGAACGTTGACGGCACGATTGAGGTGTCGCGGTTGTCCAACATTTTATATGTGCAGCGTCCAGCCTTCGGCCAGGAAGACAGCACGGTCAAGCTGTTCAAGATGGAGGCGGACGGCCAACACGCCGAGGCCGTGACCGTGCAACTCGGACGCAGTTCCGTAACGACGATAGAAATTCGCGGCGGTTTGAAAGTCGGCGACAAAGTGATCGTCTCCGACACTTCGCAATTAGGCGACAACGCCAATCGCATTCGATTGAATTGAAAGATGGTGGTTGGTGGTTGGTGATTGGTAGTTGGTGGTTGTCGTACAGCCACCAGCCACCAGCCACTAACCACCAATCACCAACCACCAACTCTTGAGGAGAACAAAAATGAGTGAACCCCTCTTGCGACTGGATGCAGTAACGAAGGTTTTCTACACCGATGAGGTCGAAACCCACGCTCTGGCGGGAATCCACCTGGAGATCAATCAGGGCGAATACGTCTCAATCGCCGGGCCATCCGGATGCGGCAAATCAACGCTGCTTTCGATTCTGGGCCTGCTCGATTCGCCGTCGGACGGGAGTTATCAGTTGAACAGCAAACCCGTTCAGAGTTTGTCATTGAGCGACCGCGCCCGCATTCGCAACCGCGAAATCGGCTTCATCTTTCAGAGCTTCAACCTGATCGGCGATCTGAGCGTTTACGAAAATGTGGAACTGCCGCTGACCTATCGCGGGATGAGTTCCGCCGAGCGCAAGAAACGCGTCAACGCCGCTCTGGAAAAAGTCGGGATGGCGCACCGCGCGAAACACCTGCCGTCGCAACTCTCCGGCGGTCAGCAACAGCGCGTGGCCGTAGCGCGCGCGGTCGTCGGCGATCCGCTGATCCTGCTCGCCGACGAACCGACCGGAAACCTGGATTCGACCAACGGCGACGCGGTCATGGACTTGCTGCGCGAACTGCATCGCGGCGGGGCTACCATCTGCATGGTCACGCACGATTCGCGCTTCGCCCGCCACGCCGACCGCTCGATCCATCTGTTCGACGGGCGCGTGGTTGACGAAGATCAGAACCACTAAAAAAGGCGCCGCCAAATTACGAAAGCGCATAAAACCTGAGAGCGCATGCGCTCTCAGGGCTTTCGCGCTCGTAAATCTTCGCACCCTCGGAGGCGCGCCGCGACGTTATCAGATTGATCCATGTCGCCGGTCACGCCGTGCGCTGGTCTTTCGCTGAGTTTTTCTTCGGCGAATAGACTCGCGCCCTGCGCCGGATGACGATGTTAATCCTGTTTTCCGAGAGGCTGCCATGCAAAACCTGTTGCAGGATATTCGCTACGCTTTCCGCACGTTCAGAAAACGTCCCGGTTTCACTCTCGTCGCAATCATCGCGCTGGCATTGGGCATCGGCGCGAACACGGCGATCTTCAGCGTCATCAATTCGATCCTGCTCAAACCGCTGGCCTACAAAGACCCCGCTGCGCTGGTTTCGATCAACCACGATTACCCGAAGATCAATCTGAAAGCTTCGGTTTCGGCCATCGGCTACACGCATTACCGTGACAACGCCAAATCGTTCGAGAGCATGGCGGCGGTGACCGGCGGGAGTTTCAACCTGACCGGCGGCGGCGATCCCGAACGTTTGAACGGTTCGCCCGTCACGCACAATCTCTTCAGCACGCTTGGCGCGCAACCCGCGCTCGGACGTGTCTTCCTGCCTGAAGAAGATCAGCCGGGCAAAAACAAGGTCGTCGTGCTCAGCCACGCTTTCTGGCAGCGGCGATTCGGCGGCGACCCCGGGCTGGTCAACAAAACGATCACGCTCAACGACGAGAGCTATACCGTTGTCGGCGTCATGCCCGCGAGCTTTCAGTTCGGACGCGAATTGGGGCAGGTCCTGGATTTGTGGACGCCGATCGCATTCACATCCGAACAGCTTCAATTCAACCGCCTGACCAATGAAAACCTGTTCGTCATCGCGCGGCTCAAACCCGGCGTCACGATTCAGCAGGCGCAGTCCGAGTTGAACACCATCGCGGACAATTTGCGGCGGGAATATTTCCCGGCGGGAGCGGATCGCAGCAATTGGGGATTGGCCACGCAACCTTTCCGCGAACTGGTTATCGGCGACATTCGCCAGGCGTTGTGGATACTGATGGGAATCGTCAGTCTGGTTTTGCTGATCGCCTGCGCGAACGTCGCCAACCTGTTGCTGGCGCGCGCGGCTGACCGGCAAAAAGAGATGGCGATTCGCACGGCGCTGGGCGCGGGCCGTTGGCGCGTCATCCGGCAGTTGTTGACCGAAAGCGCGCTGCTGTCAGTCGTGGGCGGCGCGTTCGGTTTGTTGTTGGCCTGGTGGGGAATCGGCGCGCTGGTCAAAGTCAACGAGACGCAGATTCCACGCGCGAATGAGATCGGGCTGGATTGGCGTGTGCTCGCGTTCACGCTCGGCGTTTCGCTGTTGACGGGCGTCATCTTCGGTCTCGTCCCCGCGCTACAAACTTCAAAAGCCGATCTGCACGAGACGTTGAAGGAAGGCGGGCGCAGCGGATCGGGCGGCGCGCGCGGATGGGTTCGCAGCACGCTGGTCGTGTTTGAAATGGCGCTGGCGTTGGTGGTGCTTATCAGCGCGGGCTTGCTGATCCGCAGTTTCTGGCGGGTGCAGCAGGTCAATCCCGGATTCGAGCCTCGAAATTTGCTGACGATGTCCGTCGGGCTGCCGATGACGAAATACAGCGAGCGCCCGCAGCGCGCCAATTTCTACAAAGAGGTTTTAAGCCGCATCCGCGCCTTGCCCGGAGTCCGGTCGGCGGGCGCCTGTTCGATTCTGCCTCTGAGCGGCAACAATTCCAGCGGCAGTTTCCGAATCGAAGGGCGCGACACGCCGCAGGGGCAATCGCTGCCGCACGGCGACCGATGGGCCGCGACGACCGATTATTTTTCGACGATGAAGATTCCGATCATTCGCGGACGTTTCTTCGACGACCGCGACACGATTGATTCCACGCCTGTCGCGATCATTGATCAAACGCTGGCGAGCAAATACTGGCCGAACGAAGATCCGATGGGCAAACGCATCTCGTTCGAGGGCGGGCCACAAAATCGCATCTGGCGCGAGGTCGTCGGCATCGTCGGCCACGTCAAACACAGAAGCCTGGAAGGCGAATCGCGCGTGCAGTACTACATCCCGCACGCGCAGATGCAAAACCCGAATATGAATCTGGTCATTCGCACGGACGCCGATCCGACGAGCCTGGCCGGCGTGGCGCGCGGCGCGATCAGCGGTTTGGACAAAGACCTGCCGGTTTATCGCGTGCAGACCATGGAGCGGTTCGTCGTTGATTCGATGGCGCAGCGCAGGTTTGCGATGACGCTGCTCGGCGTCTTCGCCTCGGTGGCGCTCGCGCTCGCGGCGGTCGGATTGTACGGCGTCCTGTCTTATTCGATCACGCAGCGTTCGCATGAGATCGGCGTCAGGATGGCGCTCGGCGCGCAGGCCCGCGACGTGCTGCGGCTGGTCATCGGGCAGGGAATGCTGCTGGCATTGATCGGCGTGGCGCTGGGCGTCGTTGGCGCGTTTCTGCTGACGCGGTTGATGTCGAGCCTGCTGTTCGGCGTGGGAGCAAGCGATCCGTTGACGTTCGCGGCGATTGCGTTGTTGTTGACGCTGGTGGCGTTGGTGGCCTGCTTAGTGCCTGCGCTCAGGGCGACGAAGGTGGATCCGATGGTGGCGTTGAGATATGAGTGAGACGCGATTACTTTTGCGTTGATTGCAACCATTCATCGAACGCGAGCAGCGTTTGGAATTCGCCTTCCGTGCGCATCCGGTTGAGAAAATCAGTAAGGATTTGGCTCGTGAGCATTCGCAGGGTCGGGCTGGCGGCGACTTCGGCGTAAACGCCGTCCTGCAACTGATAGATGATCAGCGCGAAACCGTCGTAACGCCAGATTTCAGGTACGCCCAATCCGGAGTAGATCGAGAACATGTCGCGCGAGGTGTGATGCACGTCAACTTCAACGGCGATGTCGGGCGGCGGGTCGGTTTCGAAATCAAGCCGGATTTTATTACCGAGCGCCGCTGCTGTTTGCACGTAAAAACAAGCGTCCGGCTCTTTGCCTTTCCCCTTTTTCGACTTCCTCATTGTGGCTGAGCCGAAGAAACGAATGTTAATTCGCAATCTGAGGCTTACAACGTCAACCATGCGTTTGATGAATTCGGCGTAGTTTTCGTGTTCGGGGGAGAGAGACATAATTTGCAAAGTTCCTTCGTTGTAGCTGATGCGCAGGCCGCTGGCTTCGCCGACCTGATCGAGCAATTCTTCATATTCTTCCCAACTGACATTGTGGAAGGTGATGTCGGTTGCGGGGGGCAATTGGGAAACAATGTCGTAATAGTTGGTGGTTGGCGCGATTGTTGGCATACGTAACTCTCGGTTCGGCAAATTGGTTCAGCTTGAAAACGCAGCCCAATTTTAACGCAAGCAGGAGGAGCAATGGAAACTTTGGTTCAGGACATCCGCTTCGGCTTCCGCCGTTTGGTCAAAACGCCGGGCTTCGCCGTTATCGCCGTTCTATCGCTCGCGCTGGGCATCGGCGCGAACACGGCGATTTTCAGCCTGGTCAACATGATTTTGTTTCGACCGCTGCCGGTAGCCAATCCTGAACAGGTCGTCTCGGTCTCAGCCGTCGGGAAAGACGGGCAATTCGCCGCGTTCTCCCATCCGAACTATCTCGATTTCCGCGACCGCAACGAAGTCCTGTCGGGATTGCTCGCCTATCGTTTCGTCGGGCTGAGTCTGAGCCGGAACGGCAATAACGAGAAGCTCTGGGGCTATCTGGTTTCGGGCAATTATTTCGACCTGCTCGGCGTCAAGCCCGCGCTCGGCCGGGGCTTTCTGCCCGAAGAGGACAAGACGCGGTTGTCGAATCCAGTGGCGGTGATCAGCCATTCTCTCTGGCAGACGCGGTTCGGCGGCGATCCCTCGGTCGTTGACCGCGACGTTCTGATCAACGGCAGAAAGTTCAAAGTCATCGGCGTCGCGCCCGCCGGATTCAAGGGCACTGAGGTCATTTACACACCGGAAGTTTACGTGCCGTTTGCGATGGCGAAGTGGATCGAGCCGGAGAGCGATTATCTGGATAATCGCGGCACGCAGAACATTTTCGCCGTCGGACGGCTCAAACCGGGCGTTACCGCGCAGCAGGCTGAAGCCTCGCTCAACATCCTTGCCGCGCAACTGGCCAAAGATTTCCCGAACGAGAACGAAGGGTTGAGGATTCAACTCGTTTCGCCCGGCTTTGTTCTGCCGCAGATCAGAAGCCAGATGCTCGGCGTCTCCGCCGCGTTGATGGGATTGGTCGCGCTGGTTTTGCTGATCGCCTGCGTGAATCTGGCGAACCTGTTGCTGGCGCGCGCGACTGAACGCGGCAAGGAGATCGCCATTCGCTTGTCAATCGGCGCGGGCCGATGGCGCATCGTCCGGCAGCTTTTGACCGAAAGCGTGATGCTGGCTGTGGCGGGCGGACTTGTCGGCGTGGCGCTCGCGCGGTGGATCATTGATTTGATAATTGGGTTGAAGCCGCCGATTGAGATTCCGATCACGCTGGAACTGAGCGTGGATTGGCGAGTGTTGATCTTCTCGATGATCGTTTCGGTTGTGACCGGCGTGCTGTTCGGGCTGGTTCCGGCGATGCAGGCGACAAAAACTGATCTTGTTCCGGCGCTCAAAGACGTCGCGTCGCAATCGGGCGTCCGCCGTTCGTTGCTGCGAAACAGCCTGGTCGTGGCGCAGGTCGCCGTGTCGCTCTTGCTGCTGGTCGCCGCCGGTTTGACGCTCCGCGCGTTGCAACAACTGCGCGCGATGAATCCCGGCTTCAATCCCGAAAACGCCTTGACGATGAACTTCGACCTGAGTTTGCAAGGCTATCAGACCGACGCCGGCGCGCAGCTTCGCAAACAACTGCTCAACCGCGTCGGGTCGCTGCCCGGCGTGCAATCAGCGTCGGTCACCGATTTCATGCCGCTCAGCATGAATTACAACAGCACGGCGATTCTGATCGAAGGCCAGCCGCGGGAGCGCGGCGCCAACGCGCCGACCGCAATGAACGCTGACGTCGGCTTGAAATATTTTGAAACCATCGGCACGCCGCTGTTGGCCGGACGCGACCTGAACGAGCAGGATCAGGATGGAAAAACTCGCTCGGTCGTCGTCAACGAAACCTTCGCCCGCAAGTTCTTCCCCGGCGCCAATCCCAACGAAACCGCGCTCGGCAAGCAGTTCCGAACCTCTCCGGAGAAACAGCCCTGGCAAATCGTCGGCGTGGCCAGAGACGGCAAATACTGGAACATCGGCGAGGAGCCGCGAGCCTTCGCGTGGTTCCCAATCGGCAATCAGCTTTCATTCAACACGCTGATTGTGCGAACCACAGCCAGGCCGGAAACGGTGATCGGCGCGATTCGCGGCGAGTTTCGCAGTCTCGACCCGAATCTGCCCGTGACCGATGTCAAAACGCTGACCGAGCATATGAACCTTTCGCTCTTCCCGGCGCGCGCCGTCGCCGCGCTGTTGGCCGCATTCGGCTTGCTCGCCTTGACGTTGGCGGCGATTGGAATCTTCGGCGTGATGTCTTACTCGGTCAGCCGGCGCACGCGCGAAATCGGCATCCGCATGGCGTTGGGCGCAAACTCGAAGGAAGTTTTCAAACTCGTGGTCGGGCAGGGACTGAAGCTGACGACGATTGGCGCTGGGCTGGGATTGGCGCTTGCCTTGATCGGGACGCGGTTTCTTTCAGCCCTGCTTTACAACGTGAGCGCGGTTGATCCGTTGACGTTCGCGGGCGTGACGCTGCTGCTTACGACTGTCGCGTTTCTGGCGTGTTATTTCCCGGCGCGAAGAGCGATGAAAGTTGATCCGATGGTTGCGCTGAGGTGCGAATAATCAATCGAGGATGCCTTCGAGCTTGAGGACAAAACCTTTGAGCAGGGGATCGCCGGAGATGTTCGTTGGGTTATCGAGAATCTCGATCGGGAGGTCGGGACGATAGATGTAGACTTTTTTCTCCAGCGGATCAATCAACCAGCCGAGCTGCGCGCCGTTGGACATATATTCTTCCATCTTGTTCCGCAGCGTTTTGAGGCGGTCGGATTTCGAGCGCAGTTCGACCACGAAATCCGGGCAGATGCGCGCAAATTTGCTCTTCTGTTTGGCTGAGAGCGCGTCCCATCGCTCGCGGCGCATCCAGGAGACATCGGGCGAACGCTTCGCGCCGTTGGGCAGCGTGAAGCCGGTTGAGGAATCGAAGCCAACGCCTGTGCCATCAGCTTCGACCCATCCGCCAAAGCGAGTGGTCAAAAGAAAGTTGCGACCGCCGCCTTCGGTAACTACGGGGAGTTGGATGATCATTTCGCCCTCGCTATCCATTTCGATCCGCAGGTCGGTATGTTCGGCGCAGAATCGCTCGAACTCTTCGTCAGTGAATCGAACATCCGGCGGACCAGTTTGAACGGTGATGGTTCTGACCTTTTCCGGCAGAGAAACTAAAGTATCGGCAAAAATGACGTTCATGATTTCGGCGCCTCCAATTTCACAGGAAGCATACTCGCTTGATTGAAGGCGATCAAGAATCCGAAAAGGAGCAGGAAATGAATTCATTGATACGCGATCTGCGCTACGGCGCGCGAATGCTGTTGAAATCGCCCAACATCAGTCTAACCGCCGTCATCACGCTGGCGCT
>JAJVID010000088.1:35088-72560 GCA_022072205.1 Acidobacteriota bacterium | reverse complement strand
TGCCCGCGCGCCATTTCAAAAATGGCGAGAACTCAATCGCGATGAATTTCGAGACCGGAGTCGCCTCGGCCAATCGCCCCGTAATTCGCTATCAGGATCGTGACGACGGCAGCGAATACATCTACACGCTGTTTGTGCCGATGGACGCGAGCCTGGCGTTCCCCTGCTTCGATCAGCCCGATTTGAAGGCGCGATTCACGTTCACGGCTTCCGTTCCGCCGAATTGGGTGGTCGTGACGAACACGCGTGAGCAGCCCAACGCCCGCGACGGCGCTAACTCGGTTTGGACATTCCGCGAAACGCAACCGATCAGCACGTACCTGTTCGCGTTCGCCGCAGGCCCATTCAAACAGATTGCGGGCGACGGCGGATCAGTTCCGTTGCGTGTTCTGGTTCGCCAATCGAAGCTGCAACGCGCGAAGGAAGAATGGCCCGAAGTCGAGCGGCTGACGCGCGAAGGAATGAAGCACATGATCGAATTTTTCGATCAGCCTTTCCCGTTCACGAAATACGATCAGGTCTTGATCCCCGGCTTCGCTTACGGCGGGATGGAGCACGCGGGCGCGACGTTCCTGCGCGAAGATTCGATCCTGTTCCGAACCGTGCCGACGAAAAACGACAAGCTGGGCCGCGCGTCGCTCGTCCTGCACGAACTGGCGCATCAATGGTTCGGCGATCTGGTCACGATGCGATGGTTCGACGATTTGTGGTTGAAAGAAGGCTTCGCCAACTTCATGGCTTCGCACGCGATGGCCGCGATTCCCTCTTTGGGGGTTAGACCCGACGAGATTTGGAAGCGTTTTTATCAATCGCATAAACCGCTGGCTTACGGCATTGACGCGACCAGAGGGACGACGCCGATTTATCAGGAAGTTCGCAATCTGAAAGACGCGAAGTCGGCTTACGGCGCGATTGTTTATCAAAAAGCTCCGAGCCTGCTGCGCGCTTTGACGTTCGTCATCGGCGAAGAGAATTTCCGCGACGGCGTGCGGCTGTTTTTGAAAGAGCGCGCTTACGCGAACGCCGAATGGAACGATCTGATCCGGGCCTTCGAGCGCGCGTCGAAACAGAAGCTGCAAGCCTGGGCCGACGCCTGGGTCAAACGTCGCGGGATGCCGCAGGTGGATGTCGAATGGAGATGCGACGCGCGAGGGCTGATTGACAAGTTTGAAATCAGACAGCGCGACGCGCTCGACGAAGGCGGCGTGTGGCCGATCAAGACGCGACTGCTGCTGGCTTATGACGACGCCGAAGCCCTGCGAATCACGGCGCAGTTCGACGGCAAACAAGCCGCGATCAGCGAAGCCATAGGCAAAAAATGCCCGGCTTACGTTTTCGCCAACGACAACGATTTCGGCTACGGCAGATTCATGCTCGACGCCAAAAGCCGTGAAGCTGTCGTCACGCGCATCGGCAATGTGAAAGACCCGTTTTTGCGAACTATGCTCTGGGGCGCGTTGTGGGACTCGGTGCGCGAAGCCGAGATGAATCCGCGCGATTACATCGCGCTGGCTTTGAAGACTCTGCCGAACGAGACCGACCTTGAACTGACGCAGAGCCTGCTCGACCGCTCGACACGGGCGTTTCAACGATACCTCTCAAAACCGGAGCAGACGGCGATAGCTCCGCAAATCGAACGCCTGGGTTTTGATCGAATGATGAAATCGAACGAGGTTGATTTCCGCATCACCTACTTCAGAGCTTTTCGCTCGGTGGCGACAACCGGCGAAGCGCGCGGACAATTGAAAGATTTGCTGTCAGGCAAAATTACGGTACCAGGCGTCGAGATAAAACCGCTCGACCGCTGGCAGATCGTCAAAGCGTTGCTGGCCGGGCAGGACGCCGAAGCCGAAAGCCTGCTCGAAGCCGAGCGCAAGCGCGACGCGAGCGACGACGGGCGCAAACAAGCTTACGTCGCCGAAGCCGCGCGAGCCGAGGCTGCGACCAAACAACGATATTTCGACGATTACATGAAAAACCGCGCCGTGCCCGAAGACTGGGTTGAAGCGAGCCTCGCCGCGTTCAATTCGACGAACCAGTCATCGTTGACCCTGCCGTTCCTCAAACCCGCGCTCGAAGCGTTGCCTCAGGTCAAACGCGAGCGAAAGATTTTCTTCGTGCTCGCCTGGCTCAACGCCTTCATCGGCGGCCAGCAGAGCCAACAGGCGCTCGACCAGGTTCGAGATTTTCTGCGAACGAACCGGATTGACCGCGATCTTGAATTGAAGGTTCTGGAAGTGATGGATGAGTTGGAGCGGACGGCGCGGATTCGCGCGAAGTTCGATTAGGCAGGAAAGAAATAGACAGGATTTACAGGATTGCTCAGGATTGAACTCCGATCCTGAATCATCCTGTCCATCCTGTCCATTTTTCGCGATCAGGCTCGGCCCCATTCAGCCAACTGCTTTTCAACGACTTTGGCGTAAGGATGTTCGGCGATTTGAAACAGCTCAAGCGCCGTTTCGGCCTGCGCGATAGCCTGTTTGCGGTCGCCGGTGCGGTCGAGCGCGAGGCTCAGGTTGAAGAGCGCGTTGGCCTGGGCCTGAATGTCGCCGATCTGGCTGGCGATGTTGAACGCTTTGGTCAGCGTGTCGGTCGCGGCTTTGTAATCGCCCGCCGCGACGCAGGCTTCGCCGAGGTTGCACAGCGCGAGGGCTTCGCCCCGGCGGTCACCGATTTCCGAAGTCAGCCGGAGTTGCCTGTTCAGCAATTCAATCGAACGGCCCAGATTGCCATTCAGGTATTCGGCGATGCCGAGGCCGCCCAGAGCGCTGGCTTCGTTGCGGCGGTCGCCGATTTCGCGGGCCACCAGCAACGCTTGTTCGTGAAACATAATCGCCTGCCGGTGGGCTTTGAACGCGGCGTAGGCGTTGCCCAGATTGCCGAGCGCGGTGGCTTCGCCGCGCCGGTCGCCGATTTCGCGTGTGATCGCCAATTGCTGGTTGAACAGATCGGCGGCGCGTTTGGCGGCGCCAGTCGCGTAATACGCCATGCCCAATCCTCCCAGCGCGTGCGATTCGCTGCGGCGGTCGCCGATTTCGCGCGCGGCTTTCAGTTGCTGGTCGAAAAGCATCATGGCGTTGCGCAGATCGCCCATTGCGAAATAGGCCAGGCCCAGATTGCCGAGCGAACCGGCTTCGCCCCGGCGGGCGCCGATCACGCCGAAGATGCTCATCGCCTCCTGGTGCAATTCGCGCGCGCGTTTCAATCCGCCGCCGAGGTAATAAGCCGTGCCCAGGCCGCTCAACGCTTCGGCCTCGCCCCGGCGGTCGCTGCTGTCGCGGGCGATTTGCAAAGCCTGTTCGTAACATTCGATGGCGTGATGGACTTCGGCCAGATCGGTGTATGAATCGCCGAGCGCCACCAGATGGCGGACGGCGGCTTTGCGCCGATTCAATTTTTGGGCGGCGACGAGCGCGGCTTCGCTCCATCGGATGCGTTCGCGCGGGTGCTGGCGCAGGTCGAGCACGTATTTGCCCGCGTCGGGATAGGAGTTGCACAGATCGCATGCGGCGCGATCATTTTCAGCGCGCGTCGCGGCCCAGACCTGCCCGGCCTGAATGTTGCTCCATTCCAGATCAACCAGGTCCAGCCCCTGCTTCAAAAATCCTCCGCCCTGTTCGTAAAGCGCGTCGGCTTCGTGCAACACATTCTGGTAATGCGCCGAAAAGCGCTGGCGGGCGATGGTTCGCTCCTGATCGTTTGAACGCGCGTCGGCGAATTGCGCCATCAGATCGTGCATGCGATATCGCCCGGTGGCGCGGTTGCGTTCGATCAAACTGCAAGCCATCAATCGGTCGAGCGCATTGGCCGCCCGCGCGGGATTGATTTGCCACACCGAGGCCGCCGCCGCCGCGTCGAACGTGTCGCGGAAAGCCGTCAGCATACGCCACAGTTTTTGCAATCCGGGAACGAGCAGGTCGTAATTCAGGCTAAGCACGGCGTCTACCGGCCGCATCCGCGAACGAGCCGGCGCGAGCGGCCGGCTGGCGTCTCTCGCGGTTCTATCGGGGCGCTGCAATCTCTCCAGCTTCAGAACGTAATCCGTGATATTCAGGTTTGGAGTGAGCGTGAGCGCGCTTGCGGCCAGCCGCAGAGCGAGCGGCAGATAACCGCACAGTTCCGCGACTCTGCCGGCCTGATCGCCGATGTGCGGAACGATCTTCAACAACAGTTCGACGGCTTCGGGCGGCGACAGGCATTCCAACTGTTTCGAGAGCATCGAGGGCAGCGCGATGTGATTGCGCGACGTGACGAGGGTCAAACATCCGTCCGGCGCCACGAGCGGCGCGACCTGCTGCGCGCTGAGCGCGTTGTCGAGCAACAGCAGCGCGCGTTTGCCGGTCAGCGCCGAATTGTAGAGATGATCCAACTCGGCTTCATTTTCGGGCAATCGCACGGTCGGCAGGTACGCGCGGACGATGGACGCCTGAGCTTCGGCGACCGAAAGCGGCTGCGCGCTTGCGCCCTTCAGGTCGAGATAAAACTGCGCGTCCGGGTAATGGGGCTTGAGCTGATGGGCCAGCTTCAGGGCGAGAGTCGTTTTACCCACGCCGCCCGGCCCCTGGATGTTCAACACGCGCACTCCTCGATCAACGCGCGCGGCGTAAAGTTCGGACAGCTCGAACGTCCGCCCGGCGAATTCCGGCAACGGAGGAGGCAGTTGATGAAAAGTGGCCATTGGCGAAACAGAAGATTCGATCAAGTGCTGGTACCGTGAAAAAATGTCGTCGTCCGCCGCGACATCGTTCTTGTTTTCGCTTCCGTAATCGGCGCGGTCTTCCGAAAATTCACGGGCGATGTCAGCCGTCACACGCCGTCTTGCCGTCTTGCCGTTCTCCACAACTGAATTCGACACTGCTGCGACTGCGACTCTTTCTTGATTCCGTTCCTCGCCTTCGACCACAGCGACGAAAACAGGCTCAGGCAGCGGCGCAGAACTTCGCCCGTTGTCCCCGTTGAAATGCCCGCTGTGAGCCGGTTGCGCTTCAGCCAGTTGCGCTTCATTTTGATAAACGAAAGACTGTTCAGGAAAAACCTGTGTTCTTGCGCGCGGCTGTTCGATCTCGGCTCCGATGATGAAATCATCGCTCCAATTTTCGGCTTCTTCGACCAGCCTCGTCGTTCGTTTGGCGGCGAGCTTCGATTGCCGTTTCAGATCGAACGCGATCAGGGTCACTGCGACCACAATCACGGCCAGCAAAGCCGGAGTCAATTTGACCAGAGGTTGAACCAATTCGCCCTCGACTCCGGCCAGCCCCATCACCGGCAACAATAACCGCGCAAAGATCAACAAGACTGCGCCCAACACAACATAAACCAGAAGTACATTTGTCCTTTTCATGTTTAGCACCACAGGCGAGCGCCACAGCAGGCGCCGCTTGAACGAATCGAATAACTTTGCAATGAACCCGCCGAACTTCGGCTGACGTTCAGCTTGAGGTGTGATGAACCGCACGCGAGGCGCGTCACCTACGCTTGAGTTGAATGGGGCAAGAACTGCCAGGGGCCTGGGTCGAGCGGGGTCTGAATTATACGGGATGCCGGCGTCGAAAAGTAAGATTGTGAGGGCGGGGCCTGATTACATCACTCCTTCGAGAGTTTCTTTTATCAACAAGTCAACCACAGCTCGCAGGTCGCCCGTCTCTCTGAAAACTCGCAACTGGCGATCCGCGCTGGTTCCGTCTTCTAAAATTCTATAGACGTAGTTGATCTCTTCGCGGCTGCCGAGTTCGTCAACCACGTCGTCAACGAATTCGAGCAGTTCGCGGATCAATGCTCGCGTGTCACCTTCCTGGCGTTTGCCGAAATCAATCAGCTTGCCGTCGAGTCCGTAACGCGCGGCGCGCCATTTGTTCTCTTCGATCAGCGCGCGGCGGTAAAGACGGAAACTCATGTTCTGGCGATAGAGCTTGTAAAGTTTGGCCGTGATCGCCTGGAAGAGCGCGGCGATGGCGATGGTCTCGTCAACGCGCGACGGGATGTCGCAGATGCGGAATTCGAGCGTTGGGAAGAACGGGTGCGGGCGCACGTCCCACCAGATTTTCTTGCCGTTATCAATGCAGCCGGTCTTGATCAGCAAATTGACGAAGTTGTCGAACTCGCCGACCGAGCTGAAATACTCCGGGATGCCGGTGCGCGGGAACTGTTTGAAGACCTCGTAACGATAACTCTTCATCCCGGTGTTGCGCCCGATCCAGAAAGGCGAACTGCTCGAGAGCGCGTAAACGTGCGGCAGCATGTAGCGCGCGGCGTTCATCACGGCTATCGCCGCCTCGCGGTCGGCCATTCCGACGTGAACGTGCATTCCGAAGATCAACAGCGCGCGGGCCGAATGCTGCAGTTCTTCGATCAACTGGAAATATCGTTCGTGCTCGGTGATCTGCTGGTCGGCCCAGTGCGAGATCGGATGAGTGGAAGCGGCGACGATGGCCAGTCCTTTTTTGTGCGCGAGTTCGGCGATGGCGCGGCGCAGCTTGATGACGTCGGCTCTGGCCTCCTTGACGTTTTTGCAAACGCCGGTGCCGACTTCGACCATGGACTGGTGCATTTCAGGCTTGATCTGTTCACCGAGGATCATCTGGCCCTCTTCGAGCATCTCGTTGACGCGCGAACGAAGCTCGCGCGTGTGAGGGTCAATGATTTGAAACTCCTCCTCGATGCCGATGGTGAACTCGTTGTCGAATGGCATTAACGTCTCCGTGTTCAGGATGCGCTTCGATTTTCAAGGTTTTGCGGTTCAAAGCCGAAGAATCTCGTCTTTGAACAAAAGCGCGCGTGGAGAGCAGCGCTCGTGTGAAGGCGGCCAGATGGTAAGGCTTTTACATGAATGAGGCAAGAAGAAATTAGAGGCGCCCCCGCTCGATGAAATCGGCGGCATCCCATCAACCACCCACAAGTTTTTTTCTTTTCCCTTGACTCTGTAGCCAGCTACAGGGTGTAGACTTCTCCCGGTCAAACGGTTATTGCTCTGTTTATGGAGGAAAAACATGAGACGAATCAGACGGCAAGTTGCGATGAACGAAACTCAGGAGACCTGCGAAACCGAGCCGCTCAAAATCGGCGAGGTCGCCAGACGCAGCGGAATCGGCGTCGAGACGCTGCGTTTTTACGAGCGGAGCGGTTTGCTCAGCCAGCCTGCGCGCACCGAAGGCGGTTACCGGCTTTACGACGCGGAGGCGTTGAAAGCATTGGAATTCATCAAGCGCGCGCAGACGCTGGGTTTCACGCTCGAAGAGATCAAGCGCGTCATGAACGAAAGCCGCGCTGGAAAACGTCCGTGCGCCGAAGTGCGCGAGACAGTGCGGCGGCGGCTATCTGAACTGGATGAACAGATGGCGCAAATCCAACGCTACCGCGACGCGCTGGCAAAGACATTGAAGCAGTGGGATGAGAAAGGCTCCGCCGACGGCGATTTCTGCGGCTTGATCGAAAACGCGGAGATGAGCGCTGCCAGGCCGAAACAAAGTAATCTGAAAAGGGGAAAAAAATGAACACGCGCATTGATCCGGTTTGCGGAATGAAGGTTGATCCGGCTACAGCGGCAGGCAATTTCGATTACGAAGGCGAGACTTACTATTTTTGCAATCCGAATTGCCTGCGCAAATTCAGCGCCGATCCGCAAAGCTATTTGAGCAAGGCGCCGGAACTCGCGGCGATGCGCCAGCCGATGGTTCAACTCGGAGGCAAATCGAAATCGCTGCCGGGGCCGCCGCCGCCACGAATGGAAGCGCAGATTGATCCGGTTTGCGGAATGACGGTTGATCCGGCGACCGCCGCCGGCAGCCACAAACACGACGGCAAAACCTATTATTTTTGCAGCGAGCATTGCCTGCAAAAATTTCGAGCGAATCCTGAAGCGATCCTCAACCCGACGCCGCAACCGCCTGCGCCAGCCGGTGTCGAATACACCTGCCCGATGGACCCGGAGGTCGTGCAGATTGGCCCCGGCGCGTGTCCGAAATGCGGGATGGCTCTTGAGCCGAAGAATCCTGTCTTTCCCACAACGAAGACTGAATATATCTGCCCGATGCATCCGGAAATCGTGCGCGACGAGCCGGGCAGTTGCCCTATCTGCGGGATGGCTTTGGAGCCGCGCGTCGTCACGCTCGATGAAGAAGAGAATCCGGAATTGAAAGATATGAAGCGGCGATTCTGGATCAGCGTGGCGTTGACGCTGCCGGTCTTGCTGCTGGCGATGTCGGAGATGATTCCGGGGCAGCCTGTTCAGCGCGCGCTTGGCCATCGGTTGATCACGCTGCTTCAATTC
Organism: Acidobacteriota bacterium; assembly: GCA_022072205.1. Lineage (GTDB taxonomy): Bacteria > Acidobacteriota > Blastocatellia > RBC074 > RBC074 > JAJVID01. Next base: position 64,291 of record JAJVID010000088.1, on the reverse strand, counting down.
GCGCTTGCCACGCCGGTTGTGCTTTGGGGCGGCTGGCCGTTCTTCCAGCGCGGCTGGGCTTCAATCGTCAATCGCAGCCCGAATATGTTCACGCTGATCGCCATCGGCACGGGCGCGGCGTGGATTTACAGCCTCATCGCCACATTCTTGCCCGGCGTCTTCCCCGCTTCGTTTCGCGGGCACGGCGGCGAAGTGGGAGTTTATTTCGAAGCGGCGGCGACGATCACGACTCTGGTTTTGCTCGGACAGGTTCTGGAACTTCGCGCGCGCAGCCAGACCAGCAGCGCGATTAAAATGCTGCTGGGCCTGGCGCCGAAGACCGCCCGCATTGTTCGCCCGAACGGCGTTGAAGAAGACATCCCGCTCGATCAGGTTCATCCCGGCGATCTGCTGCGCGTGCGGCCCGGCGAGAAAGTTCCGGTTGACGGCGCGGTCGTCGAAGGCCGCAGCTCGGTTGACGAATCAATGGTCACTGGCGAACCGATCCCGGTTGAAAAGACCGAGGGCGACAAAGTCACCGGCGGCACGGTCAACGCGACCGGCGGTTTCGTGATGCGGGCGGAAAGAGTCGGCGCCGACACGCTGCTTGCGCAGATTGTCCGGATGGTCGGCGAGGCTCAGCGCAGCCGCGCGCCAATTCAGCGGCTGGCCGATGTCGTGGCGGCTTATTTCGTGCCGGCGGTTGTGTTGATCGCGGTCATCACGTTTTTGATCTGGGCCTTCGCCGGACCTGAGCCGCGAATGGCGCACGCGCTGGTCAACGCGGTTGCGGTGTTGATTATCGCCTGCCCGTGCGCGCTGGGGCTGGCCACGCCGATGTCGGTGATGGTCGGAACGGGCCGCGGCGCGACGGCCGGAGTGCTGGTCAAAAACGCCGAAGCGTTGGAGACGCTCGAAAAAGTAAACACGCTGGTCGTTGACAAGACCGGCACGCTGACGATGGGCAAGCCGCGATTGATGTCGGTTGTCGCCTTGCCGCCGCTCAGTGAAAACGAACTGCTCAGCCTTGCCGCGAGCCTGGAGCGCGCGAGCGAGCATCCGCTGGCCGAAGCGATTGTCGGCGGCGCGCGCGAACGTAAGATCGAGATGTCGAAAGTTGACGGCTTCGAGTCTGTGACGGGCAAAGGCGTGACGGGGCGAGTGAATGGCAAGGGCGTTGCGCTGGGCAACCGGGCGTTGATGGAGTCTCTGTCAATCGCAAGCGACCAGTCGCTGGATTCGCGCGCCGAGGCGTTGCGCGCCGAAGGGCAGACGGTGATGCTGGTGGCGGTTGATGGCCGCGCCGCCGGATTGATCGGCGTGGCCGATCCGATCAAGGAATCTTCGCGCGAGGCGATCAAGCGATTGCACGAAGAAGGATTGCGAATCGTGATGCTGACCGGCGACACGCGCGCGACTGCGGAAGCTGTGGCGCGGCGGCTGGGCATTGATGAAGTGATCGCCGAAGTTCTGCCCGATCAAAAGAGCGAAGTCGTCAGGCGGTTGCAGAACGAAGGCCGCGTGGTGGCGATGGCTGGCGACGGCGTCAACGACGCCCCGGCGCTGGCCCAGGCCGAAGTCGGCATTGCGATGGGCACGGGCGCGGACGTGGCGATGGAGAGCGCGGGCGTGACGCTCGTCCAGGGCGATTTGCGCGGGATCGTTCGGGCGATCAAGCTCAGCCGCGCGACGATGCGCAACATCCGGCAAAATCTCTTCTTCGCTTTCGTCTACAACGCGCTGGGAGTGCCGATTGCGGCAGGTATTCTCTATCCGTTTTTCGGCTTGCTGCTCAGCCCGATGATCGCCAGCGCGGCGATGACCTTCAGTTCAGTCTCGGTCATCACCAATGCGCTGCGATTGCGGAAGCTGGAGCTTTGAGGGCGATGCGGAATGAGGAAATCAAAAAGCCAGCCCGCCCGGGCTGGCTTTTTGATTTGTGGTAAACCGAAAGCGCGGGCTTATTGTTCTTCGGTGATCTTCTCAACCAGAATCTTCCCGCCATGATTCATCCCTTCGACGATCACTTTGATGTGATCGTTCTTTTGGGACTTCTCGAACATGGCCCTGGCCAGTTCGTTGCCCTTCGCGTCGAAGGGATACCATTTGCCATCGGCGAAGATGCCGTAGCCGCTCTTGACGCATTCATCCATCAGCCCGCAGGACTTGGTGTGCTCAGAGGCGAACTTCATAGCGTCTTCAGGTTTATCTTTGGTGTGATCGGCGGCGCACATAACATCAACCACGTAGCCGGTCAGCTTTACCTTCTCGTGCGCCAGGACGACCGCAGCGAAAACAAGCGACGTTGCGATCAGACTCAGCAAAAGGGTTTTACTCTTCATTTTCATCCATCTCCATTGGGTTGGTTGTCAGCCGTTATTGCCTGTGACGGTAAGACTATCGCCATAGCGCCTGCCGTCCCTGTAATTGTTGCCATTATCGCCATAGTATCCTCATCGCTTCGGGAAAGCGAGACGCAGGAATTACGATTGACACGTTACGCAGCGCCTCACTAATATCCTGCCATTCTTCAACGTCATCCGATTGATCGAGCCACGACGGTTGTCCTTTAATGAGGGAGCGAGCAGCGATGATTTGCCCACAATGTGGTAACCCGGTCGGCACAAAACGCTTTTGCAGTCGTTGCGGCGCGCGCCTGATGGAGGCTCAGGCTCCGCCCGTCGCAAACGCCGCGCCCAAACAGTCGTATGACACGGCCCGTCAGGCGCAGGCGACGGATGCTTTGGCCCCTCGGACATTGGATCAGAGATATTCTCTAGAATCGAAAATCGGCGTAGGGGGAATGGGAACAGTTTATCGCGCGCGCCGTCTGGCGATTGGCGATCTGGCGGCGGTCAAGATTCTACACCCCGAACGATTAACCGACCCGAACGCGGTCGAGCGTTTCCGCCGCGAAGCGCAGACCGCCGCACGGCTCAAACACCCCAATGTCGTCGCCATTTACGATTTCGGCGTCTCTCAGGAGGGACTCGTCTATCTGGTCATGGAACTGGTGGAAGGAGAGAGCCTGCGTCAGCGGATCGAGCGGCAGGGCACGATAGATCCCACCACCGCCGCTGAGGTGGCGCGTCAGGTTTGCGCGGCGCTGGACGAAGCGCATCGGCAAGGCGTGGTGCATCGCGATATCAAGCCGGACAATATCCTCTTGCAAGGGCTGCAAACAGCGTCGAGCGGATTGAGTGTCAAGGTGCTCGATTTCGGCGTCGCCGCGCTTCGTGACATCACCGCCAGCAAGCTGACCCGAACCGGCAATGTGGTCGGGACGCCTCATTACATGTCACCGGAACAGTGTATGGGCGAAGAGTTGGATGGCCGCTCCGACATCTACAGTTTCGGCGTCGTGCTCTACGAGATGTTGACTGGCGTCGTTCCGTTCAATTCGCCAACCCCGACGGCCATCGTGGTTCAACAGGTCAATCAAGCGCCGCCGCCAATGCGCGATCAGAATCCCAACATTTCGCCTCAGGTCGAGGCTGTCGTCCTGCGCGCGCTAAAAAAACAGCGCGAAGCGCGGCCGCAAACGGCAGGCGATCTGGCGCGAGAGTTGACGAGCGCCCTTGGCGGTAGAATAACCGCGCCGACTTCACCCTCCATGCCGCAAATTCACACTGCCCCGGTCTCAGGACCTGACGCGAAGACGTTGCAAATCGGAGCGCCAATATCGAGCGGCAACGTGGAGAGCGCCGCAAACAGAAGTGGCAGGTTTGCCCTGCTGGCGCTCGGCGCGCTGTTGATATTCGCGCTGTGTGGCGCGCTTGGTTACCGGTGGTACACCAACAACAAAACCAGGCAAGCAACCGGCGTCGCGAGCAGCCAGCAACCCGCAACAATCACTTCAGCCGGAAACAATCAGCCCGTAGCCACAAATCAGATCGCTCCCGTAGACGTCTCGAAAACTCCTGCGCCAGGCCCACAACCATCGAGCGGCAAACTGTGGGAAGTGATTGCCGACCAGACCAGCGGCGCCACCGGAGCCGAAAACGCGTTGGGAGCGCCGGATCAACAAGTGGCGACGATCGCGCCCGGCGGTCAGATCGCGCTGGTCTATCTTGATGGCCAGTTTTTCGGCAACGGGGATGGAGATGATCTGCATGTATTCGGCCCTGAGCAAAGCCCGGTTTCTTACAGAATCTTTGTGAGAAACGACGACGCCAGCGCGTGGCGGCGGATTGACATCAACCGCAGAGGCTTTCCTGCAAGTGGGGCCGGCCACGATATGGGGCATCACGGAATTCAACAGGCCAGGCAGGTAATGATCAGGAATGACGGATCCGCCGATTTGCAGATTGACGCAGTTAGAGCGGCATACAAAGACCTTGCGGGAAGCGCCGAGCATCCCCACCATCGTCACTGAAACTTCACAACCATATTTGGATTACGAATCGAGGTGGCCATCGCTGACTTTCAAAACCGAGCGAAAAAGACGCCAGACGACATCTGCCAATGGTGCGGCGCTGGAGCCGCGCATCGTTATCAACTGGCCAGCTTCGGTCATCCCGGCGAGCCGGGCGGCGGGCGCGAATTCCTGCTTTGCGCGCGATGCGTCCGCGCCGAACGAAAACGGTTGAACGCCCTGCCTGAGCCTGAAGACGGTTTGGCGCGCGAAGAGCTAATCGCCCAACTTGACCGCTTCTTCGCTTCAAGCGGAGTCTTCGACATCTGCCGCCGCTGCCACGAACAGGGCACGGGATGTTGCCCGCCGAGTTGCCGCGTGATGGGCGCATCGGGGTGCGACCCAAATAACAAACACGGTAAGACCGTCTTCTGCGCGGCGTTCGTTTGCGGCGCGCTGCTCAACGCCATCTCGGAATGCGACGCTGAAGCGGGACGCGCGTTGAAATGGGTGAAGAAGGAGGTGGGAGCCGCTGAGTTCCGCGTTTACGAAATGATCACACGCGTCCCGGCAAACGCGCGCGAACCTGTCCGCCCGCTTGCGCTGCCACGCCGCTATCCGCGCCCCATCGGATTGGAGGACGGCGAGGGGATCAGGGAGAATCTCAGCGCGCTGGCCGATGAAGTTCTGGAAATCAGACGGCGGTGGCGCGAGTTGGAGTTGATTGAAATCAACGGTAAAACCTGACAAATTCGGTTTGGGAAAAAGCGCAATTTCCGAAAAATTCGGAGAGGTTAGCGCGCCTAACTGCTTGTGTTTCCTACGAAAAAATAGTTTTTGACAGCCTCTGCCCAATTTGTTACAGTCCGCCTCTCGTTAAATAAGTACCGAATCCGCCAATACTTGCCTGAAGTTGTCTTGCATTAGGCCTCCTGCTGGCTGATTGACAAGCATGGCGAAATGTCAGTATGCGTTCATAGCGGCGGTCAAAGATTCCTTCTCATCTTGAAAAAAATCCACTTCAGGGAGGTCAAAGAACGGTCAAAAATGAAGTCAGCCATCGCTGAGGTTGCTCAAACCTATGGCATTGAGAATTGGGGCGCAGGCTATTTTGACATCAATTCGCGAGGCAACCTGATTGTTCGTCCGATCGAGGGCGATCCGCGCAACGTGGATGTTAAACGCATTGTTGATGATCTAATCTCCCGGCGCGTCAAGTTACCGGTACTTCTCCGATTCCCGCAAATATTCGCCAGCCAGGTTCGCAAGATGAACCAGTCCTTCCGCGCGGCGATGAAAGATTTCGATTACAAGGGCGAACACCTTGCGGTCTTCCCATTGAAAGTCAATCAGCGCCGGCAGGTGATTGAGGCCTATCTCGAAGAAGCTTCCAAATACAATTACGGTCTGGAAGCGGGGAGCAAGGCCGAGCTTTACGCCGCCATCGCCATGGATCAATCTCCCGACTCGCTGCTCGTCTGCAACGGGTTCAAGGATGACAGCTTCATTGACCTCGCCTTCGTCGGCGCGCAGGCCGGGAAGAATGTGGTGATCGTCATCGAAAAGCTGAGCGAACTGGGCAAGGTGGTTGACCGCGTGCTCGAAACCGGTGTTCGCCCGATGGTCGGAATGCGCGTGCGGCTTTACACGCGCGGATCGGGCCGTTGGGAGAAATCGGGCGGCGAGCAGTCGAAATTCGGATTGACGACAACCGAGTTGCTGCAGGCGATCAAAATGCTGAGCGACGCTGGGCTGGCGGATATGCTGCGCGTGCTCCATTTTCACATCGGGTCGCAGATCACCCAGATCAAACGTGTCAAAGCGGGCGTCAAAGAAGCCGCGCGCGTTTACGCCAAGATCCGCAAAATGGGCGTTGATGTTGATCACCTGAATGTAGGCGGCGGCGCAGGCGTTGATTACGACGGCAGCAAGACCAGCTTCGAATCGTCGGTCAATTACACGCTACAGGAATTCGCCAACGATGTCATTTACACGGTCAAGAGCGTTTGCGAAGAAGAGAACGTGCCCGAACCGAACGTGATCACCGAATCGGGCCGCGTGCTGGTCGCTTATCACTCGATGCTGGTCACCAACATCATTGACGAGATCGAGACCGTACAGGGCATTCACAACATCACGATCACCGGCAACGAAGCTCAGGTGATCAACGAATTGCACGACCTGTACAAGACGATGAACGCGAAAAACTTTCTTGAGTATTATCACGACGCGCTGGAGCACAAGGAAGAACTCTTCACGCTCTTCGACCTCGGATTTATTTCTCTTGAAGACCGCGCGAAAGGCGAGGTGCTGTTCTGGGAGGTCTGCGACAAGGCGAACAATTTCGCCAAACAGACGCAGATCAAATCGGAAGAGTTCGACGATCTGAGAAAGCTGTTGTCGGCGAAGTATCTTTGTAACTTCTCCGTCTTCCGCTCGGTGCCGGATCACTGGGCGATTGACCAACTCTTCCCGATCATCCCGATTCACAAGCTCAACGAGCCGCCGAAGGACACTGCGACATTGTGCGACATCACCTGCGATTCCGACGGCGTGGTGGACAAATTCGTTGACCTGCACGACGTGAAGGAAGTTCTGGAAGTTCACGACCTTCAACCGGGCGAGCCGTATTTCCTGGCGATGATGTTGATCGGCGCTTATCAGGAAGTGATGGGGAATTTCCATAATCTCTTCGGCACAACCAACGAAGCGCACGTGATCGTTTCGGGCGACGGCGAATATCACATCAGCCGAATCATTCCCGGCTCGACTGTGGGAGACATGGTCTCTTTCGCCAGATACGAAAAGGAATTTCTGCAAGACGGTTTCCGTAACTTGCTAAACAGACAGATTAAGAAAGGAAAGCTGACTGAGGAACAGGCGGCCGGTCTGACCGACGAGTACGAAAATCATTACAACGGCTACACGTACCTCGCCGGCAACGGGCACAGATAATGGTGGTTGGTGATTGGTGGTTGGCGCCCGGAAAAACCAACCACCAACCACCAACCACCAACCACCAGTTGGCCATTTGAGAACGCAATGATCCGAAGAATAAAAGGCGCGAAATATCTGGTAAAACCCACCGACCCGCTGCAAATTGACCGCGACCGGAGTGTGCCCGGCTTGCTGGACAAGATGGAAAAAATATCTTTCCAGGGGCGAAATCTGGCGCTGGCTCATCAAATCTGGCTTCAGATGCTGCAGGAAAACGCCGTCGTGATGATGGGAATCGGTGGCGCGCTGGTGCCCGCCGGCATGCGGCGACTGGTCGCTTACCTGATCAAAAATCGCTGCATTGACGTGCTGGTCGCCACCGGCGCGAATATCTTCCACGACCTGCACGAAACGCTCGGACGGCATCATTACATCGGCGACGCGAAAGCGAACGACGCTGATTTGCTCGAAGAGAAGGTTGACCGCATTTACGACACGTTCGCTTCGGAGGAAGAGTTCCGCGAAGCCTACGAATGGATCGGCGGGTTCGCCGCGCAACTCGACAACACTCACGCCTACTCGACACGTGAATTCATGCATCTGCTGGGCCGCGAACTGAGCGAAATCGCCACCGAGGACGGCATTCTCACTTCGGCGTTCAAATCGCGCGTGCCCATCTTCTGTCCCGCCGTCACCGACAGCGCTTTCGGCGTGGCCATCGGCATCAGCCGCATCGAGAAGAAAAACCAATTCCAGTTCGACGTGATTCAGGACGTGGTTGATATGGCGCAGATCGTTTCCAAGTCGCGTTCGACCGGCGTGATTTATTTCGCGGGCGGCGTGGCGAAATCTTTCGTCCAGCAAAGCGAAACCGCCGCCGCCATGCTTCACAACACCGTGCGCGGCCACAAATTCGCCGTGCAAGTCGTGACCGATTCCGGAGATTACGGCGGGTATTCGGGCGCCGATTTCGATCAGGCGCAATCGTTCGGACGTCTGGCCAAGAACGCCCGCTCGGTAACAGTGCGATGCGACGCGACAATCGCCATGCCCATGCTGGTGACATCGCTTTCTCAAACAGCGTCGAAAGCCATGCGCACGCGCAAACGCATCCAGTTCAACTTCGGCAAAGACCTGAACATCTCGATGCCGTAGTTTCAGAAAGACAAGGGGTCAAGTAGAAGGGGAGACAGGGAGAAAGAGCCGATGGCTTCTTCTCCGTGTCTCCCCTTCTACTTGTTCCCTTGTCTTTCTTCCGCTTTACGGCAGTTTCAACTCCTGCCCGACATCAATCCGATCCGGATTGGCGATGCCGTTGGCGGCGGCGATTTGATGATAATGATTCGCGTCGCCGTAGAAGCGTTTGGCGATCTTCGAGAGCGTGTCGCCGGATTTAACCGTGTAGGTCAACCCCGACTGTACGTTGACATCAACGATGGCGTCCGAGACGCTCGCGTCAACGCTCTTGACCGCATCCCAAAGCTCATTCTTGGCGTAATCCGATGGAACGACGCCGCGAATCAAAAGCTTGTCACCCTCCATATTCAGGTTCTGAACAGTCATGCCTATCTCATGCCCTTTGTCCAGAACCGCTTTGTACTTTGATTGAAGTTCTTCAAAACTAGCCATTGGCAACCTCCCAAGTGTAATAATTGAAGTTTGGAGTTCAAAATCCTGGCGCGACGGCCATCAACCGAAATGCGCCTACGATTTCAGAGTAGTTAGAGTTAAGGATGTGGGGATTCGCGTTACGCGACGCAGTCTAATCAATGCAGTAACTCAAGGCAAGCCGAAGTTTCAGTCAATGGCGTCCATTTCAAAAGCCCAGATCCTTGACGCGAATCTCGACCGGCCATTTGTAAGTATAGAAAGGGAAACTGACCAGACGCGTGTACGTGACGCGCGCAGTCATCGTCTTGCCCTCGCGCCAGATGTCAACGTTGTGGTCTTCAGGCAAACCGAACTCGCGGGCCTTCTCGTGCAACTGCGCGCGCGTATCGGACTCGCTCAGGTTCTGAGTCGCGGCGCGATGAACAATCAACTCGGCGGCCTCCTGCATCCGCTGATTGCTCATGTAAGCCGGGACGAAGACCGCCACCAGATAAACGGACGCCGCAGTGAAGGCGAGCAACAACAGGAACGAGAAACGGCTTGCGCCTAATTCTGGCGCGCCTTTTCGTAAAACGGTTTTGCGAAGGTCAGGCATATCTTTCTCTCCCTTCAGTCGGTCTTATTCAGTAACGGGCCGCCAACAATTCGCGCACCGCCGCGCGAATCACCGCAGGCCCGATGTCATCCCGCACGATGACGGAACCAATTTTCGTCGGCAGAATCAGGGGGAGTTTGCCTTGCGCGACTTTCTTGTCGTGCGACATTGCGGCGATTACGTCTTGAGTCTTCAGATCGTCAATGCGGGGCAGCGAACCGAGCTTATCAACACCAAACCTGATGGCGTCGGCTTCAGCAGGCGGGATTATACCAGCCTTCTCCGCAATCGTTGAAGCGCACTTCATCCCGTAACCGACCGCTTCGCCATGTTTCAACCGCCGGTAAGCGGTGACGGCTTCGAGCGCGTGGCCAACCGTATGCCCGAAATTGAGGATGCGGCGCAAACCCGATTCGCGTTCATCTGCTGTGACGACTTCAGCTTTGATCTCGCAACTGCGCGCGATCACGCGGGACATCAGGGCCGGATCGAGCGCGTTGATGTTGTCCAGATTCTCCTCTATCAATCTGAACAACTCCCAGTCGCGGATGACTCCGTATTTGACCGCCTCGTAAAGCCCCGCGCGCAACTCTCGCTCAGGCAAACTCCGCAACGCGCCCGGATCAATGACGACTGCGCGAGGCTGATGAAAAGCCCCGATCAGGTTTTTGCCCAGCGCGTGATTGACCGCCGTCTTCCCTCCAACCGAACTATCAATCTGCGCGAGCAGCGTCGTGGGAATTTGAACGTAATTCACGCCGCGCAAAAAAGTCGCCGCGACAAAGCCAGCCAAATCGCCAACCACACCGCCGCCAAGAGCGATCACGCCGTCGGATCGTTCAAACCGATTGGCGATCAGAAAGCCCCAGGCGCGTTCGGCTGTGCGCAGGGATTTCGCCCGCTCGCCATCGCCGATCAGATGCGTGAGCGTGGCGAAGCCGGCCTGCTTCAAACTCTTTTCAACACCCTTGCCATAAAGCGCGTGAACTTTCGGATTCGAAATGATCGCCACACGGCGGGTTTTATCGCCGAGCGCGGCTCGAGCGATTTCGCCTGTTTGCGACAACGCGCCATCGGCGATTGTGATGTCATAGCTGCGTTCGTCGAGGGAGACGTGAACGATTGCGGATTGCGGATTGCGGATTGCGGATTGCAATTTCATTGATGCGCTCATATTACTCTTTGATTCGATCCAGAAGCTCACTAAACAAGCATTCAAAATCCAATTCACCCAGCCCAATCATCGCCGCCAACTCTTCGACCGTGTACCGCTGCCCCGTGTTCCACAAATCAATCAGCATCTCGCCGGCCTTGCGCGAAGCCCACCACCGTTGGCCGAACTGCGTCTTCAAATACTCGCGCAATTGCGACTCGAAGGCTGAAGCCCGCAGGAAGTCCGCCGAATAAAACTCTTCGTCGAGCGAGCGCAGATGATCCGTTTCGTCAAACCGCGCGCGCACGGCGTCGGTCATCAATTCGGCGTAACGCGCTCCGGCTCCGGTCGTCAGGCGGTCTGAATGAAATTCGATCTCGTAATCGAGCAGCGCCGCCGCTCGCCGCAACGCCATCAGCCTGAAAACCGCCAGCGCGTGCCGGAATTCGCGGTTTTCGGCAAAACCGAAAGTCGCCATCAGCCAGCGTTCGTCGAACATCAGGTTCTCGAAGAGCATTCCCCAGGCAGCGCCGACAGCGCGGTCTCCGCCGATACGGAATTCGGGGTAGATGTTGCGCGAAGTCCAGGCGTAATGCTGCGCGTGGCCCGCCTCGCGAAGAAATTCGCGGTAGTTCGCCTGCCCGCCGGCCAGATTGACCACGAGCTTGATTTCATCAGGCACGCGGATTGGCGAGCAGAAAGCTTGCGGCTGTTTATCTGGACGCAGCTCCGAATCAATGGTTACGTTCGACTGCTTTTCGGAATTGAAGCCGAGCGCGGCGAAAAGTTCGCGGTAAACCGGCGGCATTCGTTCGCGCGGGAAGAAATGATCGAAGCGCGCGAATCTTTGCAGGAAACTCAGATCGGCCTGTGTCGCGTCGTCAACCGAAACGCCAATTTCACGGGGCAATAGCCCGGAGAGCGCGTTTACGTATCCGCTCTCAGTCTTCGACAAAATCCGCCTCGACTTTTCAGCCAGCTTTTCATAATCGCATCCGCGCAGTTCGCGGCGCATCGCAAGGCGATTTTCAAAACCAAGCTCCCGCGCGCCATCGCGCGACTTTTCGAGCCGTTCAGCGCGTAAATCCTGCGCGGCTTTGATCACTTCGGCTCGGCGGGCGAACAGGTCGCGGCGTCGAGCGCCGTCCGGCTCGCTCGCAAACAGCGCTGCTGATTCACGAAACGGAACCTGCCGCTCCTGCCAGTCAATCCTCGCGTTCGATTCGTAATTTTCGATCTCATCGGAAATCGCGCGCACGCGGGCGACCAGATTGCCTTCCATCGCAAAAGCTATCAACCGACTGATGCTCGTTCGCTCGGTTTCCCGCTGCTCTGAAGTCTCTTCGAGTTTCGCGCGCAGATCGGCGATGGCGGCAGGCTGAAACAGATCGCTGTGTTCGCTGCGGATGTGAGCGGTCTCGCAGTTTCGTTTGAGGCCGGAGCGGAAGAGGTAATCTTCGCGATGAAATTCGGTATGAAACTCGCCGAAGCGTTGGCGGTATTCGCTAAGCATTGCGCGCTCTCGATTGGCCTCCGCATGTCGTCAGAGGCGTCAGTGGTTGAATGTCGAAGAACGCAACATAGCCAATGGCGGGAGAGAGAGTCAAGAAGCCGAAATCGGCTGAAAATTCCGGCAAGCCGAAAAGTCCGCCCGATTTTAAAGAGCGTATCAGGCGCACGGGCAAATGCGATTTTACGGAGACGAGCTTTCCGTGAAGCCGGATGTTCAAAAGATCAGGCTGAAAACAGTAAAACGCCGCTCGAATGGATCGCGCGTGTTTCGGCGGACAGTCTGGTCGGCGCACGACCACATGCGGCGCATCCCTGACCGCAGTTCTTCACTAGCCAGCAGTCATGCGCCGACCACACTATCCGTACGATTTTTTGCGTTATATGTCCATCCGAGCCTGGGCTTACACCCTGGCTGATTGAGCCTGATGAGACGCTCAATCGTTTCTCCACGGGGAAGAGAAGACGGAATTGAGGTGAAAGGGACAAGCGGCGAAAATTTTCAAAATAAAAGGCGCTACAGTCGTGGGATAGTCTGTAGCGCCTGATATGTGTGGTTACCTTCCTCACCCTGGTAACCACTAGACACCGTCAGTGGAGTTAACCACCTGGTATCTCGTTGCCCCACCCAGGCTAGTGCAACCACGATGCCACAGCGCCCCGACAAACAATAAATGCAGAAAGCCCAATAAAAATGGGCTTCCTGCGCGTTCGGCGGTTCTTTGCCGGCGACGGCGCCCGCGACCTTCCGGGTAAAACTTACCCGATCAGGAAAAAACGCTATGAAATAATTTCCAGCCGGAGCGCCCACTTGCCGGCGCCGGCAAAAGGCCGCCGCTTCCACTCGCCGTCAAAATAGTAGCCGGAAGTGAAGCCGTTTGGGGCATTTCAACAATAGTCTCTCTATTCTTACCGTCTTTTTGGCGCAGGCTTGAAGAGAGTTGAGTGAAACTGTTATTGTTGCGCCGTTCGTGAAAACGCGATCTCAAATCTGTTTGAAATCTTTTGACAATCTCCCTGATCTTGCGGCGCCAAATCCGCAGTTATGCGCTTCCTCGTTGTCGCCGTGGTTTTATCTCAACATAGAGTTATGAATCTGAAATTGCCTTACGTCTGTCTTTCGTTGCTTTTTGTCGCTTGTCTGTCGTTTGACGCGCGCGCGCAGTTCCAATTCGACCGGCCAAAATCCGAGCCGCCGCTCGATAATCCTTATACGATCGGCGTGCCGCGCGAGCAGATTCTGCAAACCGTGCAAGAGGTTTTAAAGACCTGCGCGATTCAAATTGACGACACGCTGAGCAAGCCGAAAGAGGGAAAGATTGTCACGAAAAGCGTCGTGTTCACGCGCGGCGTGACGGCGAAGGCCGATCTGGAACATCTGGCGGCGATCCCCGCCCGCGAGGTCCGCAATTGGCAACAGGGCCGCTGGCGTTTGGAGATTACGGCTCTTCCGCTCGACGGAAAGCGTTCGCAGCTTTTCGTGAACGCGCACATCGAGGGGAAAATCGCCGACGCCGCAAGCGGCAGTCAGTGGATCGAAGCGCAATCGAACGGCATGCTCGAAGATGAAGCGCTGCGCGGGCTGGCCGGTAAAATTCTGGGCATTGACCTGAGTGTCAAAGTCAGCAGCGGACGTCCCGCGCGACGCATTCTGGGCTGCGAGTATTGAGCCTCGCAGCCGGAATTATCTCAGGAATGGCGTGAGTTCTGATGGCCTGATCGCCGGACGGGAAAGAGTATGAATTTACGAATTCCGCTCCTCATTCTCTGTCTTCTTTTCATCGCTCCGGCGGTGTGGGCGCAAACTGCGGGCGCGGGCGATCCGCCCGCCGAAGATCAGAACGAAACGATGCGCGACACGCTCAAGCGCATGCAGATCAAGCGCGAAGAGAGCGAGCACAAAAAGATTCTGGACAAAGGCGCGCAGATCAAGCTCGACGCCGAGGATCTGGCGAAAGAGGCGGCGAACAACCATCTCCCGCGCGCGGCGGATAAGAAGCTGCGCGAGATCGAAAAGGCGGCTCGCCAGATTCGCTCGGAATTCGGAGGCGGCGGCGACGATAGCCCGCTCGATCCCATGCCGAACGGTTTGGACGACGCGCTTAAATCTCTGAACGACGCGAGCGAGCGTTTGAACAAGCATCTGAGTAAGACTTCGCGCCAGGTGATTTCGGTAACTGTCGTCGAAGTCGCAACCGAGATCACCCAACTGGTAAAAGTCCTTCGCGGCTATCTCAATTGATCGCGTAGCCGCGAGCGGCGCTCATTCCCTCCCAACTATCGAAACAGAAAGCCTATGCGATGCGGTCTGTTCATCCTAGTGCTCCTGGCCTTTGCCCTGACGCTGCCCGCGCCGCATAACGGCCAACAAGACCCGCAGAAAAAACCCGAGCCTTCGGATGATGTGATTTCGCTGGAGACAAATCTGGTCGTGGTCAACGTCACGGTCACTGACATCGGCGACAATTACGTCTCCGGTCTCAAGGCTGAAGATTTCAAGATTTTTGAGGACGCCAGACAGCAACGGATACTGAGCTTCAGTTTCGAGGAAACTCCCTTCGCCGCCGCCATCCTGCTCGACGTGAGCGGAAGCATGGGCAACAAGCTGACGCTGGCGCGCGCAGCCTGCGGCAATTTTGTCGAGAGGATACGCGACGGCGACGTTTTCGCGATCTACAGCTTCGGCGGGTTAAAAGTCAAAACGCTGCAGGATTTCACCGAGGTGCGTGACGTGCCCGATTCCGTCTGGGATTTGCGACCGGACGGCGAAACGCCGCTTTACGACGCCATAGCCAAAGCCGCCGGCGAGTTGTCCAAACGCTCCGAACGCCGCCGCGCCATCCTGGTGGTTTCGGACGGCGCCGACACCAGGAGCAAAGCCTCGCTCGATGACGCGACGCGCAAAGCGGCGGACGCGAACGCTTTGATCTACGGGGTTGATATGAGCGACAAAGCGGTTTACGGATCAATGCCCCGCGACAACGGCGCCGAGGTGATGAAAATGCTGGCGGCGAAAACCGGCGGCAGGATATTCCCCGCTCCCGGCGGCGCCAAATTGCGCGACGCTTTCGCAAACACGGTCGAGGAGCTTCGACGCCAGTACACGCTCACCTACGAATCCACCAATGAAAAGCTCGACGGCAAATGGCGCGCAATCGAAGTCCGCATAGCCAAACCCGGCCTTAACATCCGCGCACGCCAGGGCTATTACGCGCAGAAGAAGAAATGACGGGCGGGAGTAGGGGGTAGGGAGTGGGAAATGGAGTTCGCGTTTCCATTTCCCGCTCCCTATTCCCTACTCCCTACTCTCCGGCTCGCCTGCTTGACTCGTTCTCAACGCGTCACTTATAGTTGCCGCAAGCTCAGTTGATATCCCCAACCAGGGCTGGGAATCTCCTAAAAAAGAAAGCGAGAAATCATTATGGGTTTAGGAATGGGAGAGGTCGTTCTCATTCTCATAGTCGCATTGGTCATCTTTGGCCCGCGCAAACTGCCGGAACTTGGTAAATCGCTAGGGCAGGCGATGTCGCAATTCCGCCGCGCGTCGGAAGACTTCAAGCGCACCTGGGAGCAGGAAGTCGAGACTGAGAAGGCCCGCAGTAGCGGCGCGAGCAACAGCAACGAATCAAATTACAGCTACAACGAGTCTTACGATCCGTACAACTCATACTCTGACGAATCTCATAGCTCTGGCGACTCTGGGGATCACGAGAACGGGAGCGCGTCGAGTTCGCCGGACTCGACTGCGTCTGAAAATCAAACGCACACCGAGGCGGGCGCTGAAGCCGCAGCGATTGGCGCGGGAACCGCAACCACAACATCGCAACCGGAGAAGAAGCACTGGATTTAGTTTTGATGAGTGGCTTGATCGCGGCCTTACCGGAAAACATCATGGCCGCGCGGCAAATTGGTTACCGTCGAGCAGCTTATTGTTCCGGGGCGTCCGATTCCCGGCTCACGGTGAACCAATTTTTTTTGGTCTGATTCATCGCGGTCAAGACCATCGGAGTGAAAGATCAGATGAGCAGTGAAGTTGAAGAACCACAGGAAGGCTTACAGATGTCCTTCCTCGATCACCTGGACGAGTTTCGTCAGCGGTTGATTTATTCGGCGTTGGCCATTGCGGTGGCGTTCGTCATCTGCTTCGCCTTCTCCAAACAGATTTTCAATTTTCTCGAAGTCCCGGTCGCCCAGCAGATTCAGAAGCTCGAACGGGCGCAGCAGGCAAGCAACGGCCAGCCGAACCTTGACCAGATCAAGGACGGCGAGACGGTGCAGTACACTTTCGTCCAGGAGACGGCTGTTGGCGGAGTCAAGGTTCCCCTCGGCACGACGATCCGCGTCAAAAAAATCACGAAGGACAACAAGCCGGCGCTCGCGCTCGAATCGCCCTGGAATGTCGGCGGCACGGTTCTTCCGGCGGACAAAACGCTCAACGAGATTTTCAAGGAAGGCGATAAAAGCGTCTTCACCAACGACGAAAACAAGAAACTCGTACTCCGCGGGGTAACCAGCTCGTTCATGATCAAGATGCAGATCGCGCTGTATGCGGGCCTGGCTCTGGCGATCCCGTTCCTGATCTATCAACTCTGGGCTTTCATCTCTCCGGGCTTGTATAAACATGAAAGACGTTACGTGGTTCCGGTGATGATGATGGCTACGGTTTTCTTCACGCTCGGCGCGACTTTCGCCTACGTCATCGCCTTCCCTGCCGCCTGTGATTATCTGTTGGGATTGGCCGCTGAAGACGGGTTCCGAGTTCTGCTCGACGCCGAAGATTATCTGAACCTGATCATCCTGATCATGCTCGGTCTCGGCGTCGTCTTTCAGATTCCTACTATTTCATTCCTGCTGGGCCGCATCGGGTTATTGACACCGAAAATAATGTGGAAGGCATGGCGATACGCGGTGGTGATAATCATGATTTTGTCCGCGGTGCTCACGCCGACCGCCGACGCGTTCAACATGCTCGTGTTTGCCGCCCCGATGCTCATTCTTTATTTCCTGAGCATCGGCATTGTTTGGATGTTCGGCAAACAACGGCGTGGTGACGAGAAGATCACCGCGCTCGCCACGACAAAATAAGGGCGGGATTTCCCGCCCTTTCTCTCGCTCGATTTCAATCCATTGTTCCGACCTCAATCTCCGTTTCCTCGATCCTTCACCTTGAACGGCTGTTTCAATCCTTTCTCCGCCTGCTCGCGCGTGTCGTAAACGTTGGGGCGCGCGAGCACAGCCTTGTACTGCGCGACCGCGTCGTTGCGTTCCCCGGCCAGATCGAGAACCTGCGCGGCTCTGAGCAGAGCCAGCGTCGCAAGATTCGCATCTGCGCTTTTCACCTTCGGCACTTCCAGAAAATGTTCCGCCGCGCGTTTGTGTTCTTTATTCGCCGCCAGAGCCTCGGCGTATTGGTAATGCACCAGGTCAGCGGCTCCGGCGGCAGCCGGATCTTTCAACAACTCCTCGAACACGGCGTAGGCGTCGTTGGTCCGCTTGAGCGAAACCAGCGTGTAAGCTCTTTCGAGTTTGAGCAGATAACTGCGCGGGTATTTGGCGCTCAGTTGATCGAGCATAGCGAGCGCGTCATCGTACCGCTTTTCGTTTTGATAAATCGCCAGCAGCATCACGCGGGCGTCGTCCGCCGTCGCGGCTTCTTTTTCGACGATGGTTTGCAGCCGGGCGATGCCGCGCTTTTTGTTTCCGCGGACTCCGGCGACGGCCGCCAGCGTTTTGTAAAAGAATGGCAGATTGCCGACGATGTAATCGTACATCCCCACCGAGAGATAGGCGTCGTAATAATTCGGATTGAGTTTAAGCACTTTCTCGTGCGCGTCTACGCTGCGCGACCCGTTGCGGAGCGCGGCCCTGAATTTACGCGCTGTCGAAGCTTCGTAACCAGCCATCACGCCGTAATACGCTCCCAGAAAATATTGCGCGTCGGCGTCATTCTTGTTGCGGGCGACCAGCGCCAGGGCTTTCGTCTTGGCCTGCGCCATCCGGTCTCGGAATGCGCGATCAAGCTCCGGGTCAACCGCGTCGCCTTCATTGTCATCTTTCGCCTTGTCGGCTCCGGCGTAAAAGCTCGAATCGTTCTGGTAGAGGCTGGTTTGCAGGCGGCGGCTTTTGCTCAGGTGTTGCAGCCAGATCAGCGTCGCAATGTAAAGATCGCCCGCCGGATGGTGCGGAATTCTCCTTTTGATCTCTTCGAATTTGGCGCGCGCCGTCGCGTAATCCATGTTGTAAAGCGCCTCGTTGCCCTCGCGCCGCAATTCGACTACGTCCGGCGGCAAGGCCGCCCCGACGCTCGCCGCAGCGCTCTCAGCCGCCGGCGCCGGCTGTCCCAGACTCAGCGCTGGCGCAAGGATCAGCCCGCCCAGAATCAGCGCGGCTTGAGGAGCGGCGCCGCGAATCGAGCGTGCGAAATCCGCAATCGGCTTCAGGACATAATGGCCGCAACGCGCAATCACCTGCGCGGCGGCGCAAACGTTAGCTGGCGTCAGGAAGATCGCCGCGTAATAGACCGCGACGAACTTGCTTTCGACTGAAGAAAAAATCTGATTCATAAGCCCCCTGGTTAAAAGCATTATTTGGCAGGCGCGATGACCCGAAGAGCGTGCGTCGCTATTTCGAAACGCATCGGCAAAGTTCCAACTACGTCACCGTCGAGTTGCACCAGCGCCTTGTCGCTTGAATTTGCCTGCGCCTCCCGCGCAGGTTGATAAACAATATTCGGACTTCGCGTATGGCGGCCACTGACCATGCTCAAAAACGCGTAGGTCAAATAAGCGAGGCGGCTGCGCGAATTGAAAACACAGACATCCAACGTGTCATCGTCCACCTCGGCTCCGGGCGCAAGCGTAAAGAAAGCCGCGTAATTGGCGGCGTTCGAGACCACAGTGAAAGTGCTCTCGTGACGCCGGCCGTTAAGGTCAATCGAAAAAGGCGTCAGCGGCATTCGCGCCAGATAACTCAAGCCCGAAGTCAGATACGCGCCGATGCCGACCAATCGCTTCAAACCCGGATCAACGCCGTTAACGATGGTCGCATCCAGTCCGATGCCGGCCATCAGCAGAAAATAGCGCTGCCAGCCGGTATCAGGCTTCATTGCGCGCCCAACGCTGATCGTTCGCGCGCTTCGGCAGGTTATCAATTCAGCCAAAGCCTTTTCATCGCAAGGCAGCCGCAGTTCTTTCGCCAGAACATTCGCTGTGCCGCACGGCCACACAGCCAGCGCAGCGCGGCTTCCGACCAGACTCTGCGCGGCTTCGTTGATGGTGCCGTCTCCGCCGCAAACGATGACGATTTCGGCTCCATCGCTGACCGCCTGACGGGCCAGTTGCGTCGCATGCCCCGCATGCTTTGTAGCCAATGAAACGACTTCAATTCCTTGTCTGGTGAGAGCGCGTGTCAATCGTTCGACTTTTTCGGGATCGCGTCTGAACGCGCCTGCCGTCGGGTTATAGATCAAGGGAATCTCTTTCATTTTATTTTCCGTTCGTGCGCGTCTGCGCCTGAGCAATGTTCAGGCAATAACGATGCCAGCGACGAATCTCAAAAGCGCGACTGAAAGCAGGGAGGTTACAACAAAAGGGGTGGGAGTTAGACGCTATCTCAATCTTACAGACGGAGTCTTTTGCTGGCAGGTAAATCGTTACCGCAAACTTTGGCGGTTAGATTCATTTGATGGCGCATCGCGGTGTACGCCCCGACAACGCCTCAATCGTATTTTCGATTGCAAGCAGGGCCATCGCCGTTCTGGTTTCCAACGTGGCGCTGCCGACGTGCGGCAATAACACAACATTGTTCATCGCCAACAACGGAGGACTGATTTCAGGTTCACGTTCATAAACATCCAATCCCGCGCCGGCGATTCGTTTTTGCTGCAAGGCTTCGACCATCGCGGCTTCGTCAACCACCGGGCCGCGCGCGGTGTTGATCAAATAAGCTGTCGGTTTCATTCGCGCGAATGCGTTGCGGTCAATCAAATGCTGCGTGGCCGCCGCCAGCGGAACGTGCAAGGTGATGATGTCCGCTGTCTCGATCAGTTGATTGAAAGACACGCGCCGGGCCGCAAGTCCGTCGAGGCGCGCGCTCTGGCTGAGCGGGCTGGTCGAGCTTTGCCGCGCGAGCATGATCGAGTTGTGATGCGGGTCATCACGGAAAGCTATGTCGTCGCGTCCGCAATAAATCACCTGCATTCCGAAACCAGTCGCGCGGCGAGCGACGGCTTTGCCGATCCGGCCGTATCCGACAATGCCCAGCGTTTTGCCCGTGATACTGCTTCCAAGCAGCATGTCGAAATCCCAACCCGTGAATTTGCCCGCGCGGATGAAAGCGTCAGCTTCGACGATGCGCCGCGTCAGAGCCAGTATCAACGCCCAGGTCAAATTGGCTGTCGAGTCAGTCAACACATCAGGCGTGTTGGTTACGTAAATGCCGCGTTGCCGCGCGGCGCCCACGTCAATGTTGTTGTGCCCGACCGCGACGTTGGCGATCACGCGAAGCCTTGTCCCCGCGCAAATCACTTCCCGATCAACGGTGTCGGTCAACAGACAGACCAGGCCGTCAGCGTTGCGCACGCCCGCGAGCAGAGCATCGCGGCTGAGCGCGCCCTGCTCGACGCCCACCTTATAATCACAGACTTCGGCCAGCCTGTTCATCGCGGGCGCGGGCAATTGTCGGGTGACGAATACTTGGGGACGCATATCTACTGTTTTGCCTTTCTCCCGGTCTTTTGTCTACTTCTGCGCTGCAACGTTGAAGATTGATAGGGTGTCCCACTCAAGAGTTCAGCGACCTCCTGTAACACATCCTTCAGCAACGGCTAGGCGGCGGAAACTGTTTTGCGCCCAAGGTGTTTGTGATGCGGGAAATTGGGCAATCGTGGATGATGCGGCGCGTTATCATAGCGAAAGACCGATTTCTGATCGCGAACGTATTGATAGCGGTAATCACGTTTCACCGGGCGGGCGTTCTCGATAACTATTCTTTCGGTGAATTCCAGTCGTGAGCCATCGGCAAAGTAGAGCGCGCCTTCAATCGTCCCTCGTTCGTGATCAAATTGTTCAAGATCAAGTTCCGCATCCACAGCAGAGCTGAGTTCGATAATCTTGACGACCAGATCGAAGTATTGCGTCACATCGCGCATTTCGATTCTTCCTCAGGCAGCCGCGCATTGGAAATGCTCGCGTAACAACGCTTGATAATCTTCGAAAGCGCCTGCCCATTGAATCACATCGCGGCTGTCGCCCATTTTGCCTGTCAGATAGCGCGCGTAAAATTCGATTGTGCTGATTCCGAACTGCGCTTCGTAATCGTGCATCGTCCGGATCAGCGATTCGAGGCTTTCATTTATATCCAGCCGTTGCCCCATTTCCCGAATCAACTGCCGCCTCTGCTTTGGCGTTGTTTGATCGAATCGGATTTTTAGTTTAGCCATACCACACTCACCTCGCCGTTTGCGCCGGATTCTTGAACACTTCGCTCAAATGACACCGGAAGCCGGGAAACAAATCTTCGCTCACCAATTCGCTGTCTTCAGGAAAAGCGAGAATGTTCGTGGCAGAGCGGTAAATCGTGATCGTTCGATTCTCCGGCGAGATGACCCAGACCTGTTTGACGCCCGCCGCCAGATATTCCATCGCTTTGGCGTGTACCTTTTCGTAAAAGTCGGCTTTTTTCAGGATCGAGCAAAACCTCAGTCGCAGTCTGCATAGCATCCAACTCCTTTCACAGATTGCCGCCCTTGAATCCTTCGCCGCGCTGCGCGCAAACTCTATTACAGTCGAGCGGCAAAGGCCAATAGACAAGGGCCGCCGCCGCGAGCATTACCGAATGAGAACGCGTTACGTTATGATTCCGCCCGATGCGTAAGACGATACTTTATTCGCTCGCTTTTATCGCTTTGGGTTTGGGATCAGGTTCGTTGGGGCCGACGCTCCCCGCGCTGGCGGCGCAAACGAACGCCGAGATGAAACAGATCAGCAATCTGTTCATCGCGCGCTCGTTCGGCACGATGATCGGCTCGTGGTTGATCGGGAGGTTTTACGACCGCACTGCGGGCCATCCGCTGCTGGCGGTTTCGCTGCTGGCTTCCGCCGTCGCCCTGGCGCTGATGCCGTCGGCGACGCTGCTGCCGGTCTTGCTGGCGTTGTCCGCGTTTATCGGGATCGCCGCGGCTTCGATCAATGTCGGCGGGAACGCGCTGATCGTGCTGGTTCACGGCGAAAGAGTCAGGCCGTTTATGAGCACGCTTCATTTTGCGTTCGGGCTGGGCGGATTCCTGGCGCCAATGCTGGTCGCGCAGTTCGTTCACCACGCCAACAGCCTGAGCGTCACTTACTGGTCGCTGGCGCTGATCATCGTTCCTGTCGCGCTGCTCACCTTCGTTTCGCCAAGCCCTGCGCTACACGAACATAAACATCTCGATTCGGCGGCGCCGCTGCCGGCGCTGATGATCGTTCTCTTCGCCACATTCTTTTTTCTTGAGGTCGGCGCCGAAGCGACAGTGATGGGATGGTATTTCAGTTACGCCGCCGAACGCGGGATGAGCGCTCAAACGGCGGCTTACGTGAATTCGTCGTTCTGGGCGGCGTTCACCGTTGGCCGGCTGGCGACGATCTGGATGACCGTCCGATTCAACGTCGTCACGCTGATCGTCACGCATCTGTCGGTCACGATGCTGATCGCGCTCGCGCTGTTGATCCTCGCTCCGACGCCGTTCATCCTGTGGTTCGGTGCAATCGGGTTGGGACTGGCAGTGGCCCCTGTGTTCCCAAACATGTTCGGACTGGCGCAGCGAATGCTGGGACTGTCGGGCAAAGTCACCGGATTTTTTCTGGTCGGGTCTTCAGCGGGCAGCATGTTCTGGCCCTGGCTGACCGGGCAGTTTTTCAAATCACACGGGCCGCAGATGATGGCGTGGGTGGTGGTTTTGAATTTGCTGGGCGCTCTGGCGGCTCTCGCGCTTCTGGTTTCGCGGCCATCTCACGCCGAAACGGCAGAGTGAATTTATCTGTCAGGGATTTTCTTATTCAAGCCGTTTGCCGTAATCGGCATTCAGAGTAGAATCGCTGCCGCAGCGGGGATTTCCAATCCTGCCAATATTGATTAATTACGCGGCCTCTGCCTGAAAGATATTTGTTATGGATTTTTGGATGATCAGAACTTTCGATCACGCGGGCTATTACGAGACGCGCTTGATCCTGATGGCCATTTCTCTGGCTGTCGCCTGTTATTTCGCCTACTACAAACGCGACCGGCGATTTCTGCTGATGTTCGCCAGCGGCGCGGTATTGCAGATGATCATTGAGTACGTCCTGCAATTCGGCGGATTGCGCAGCGGCGTTCACACCATCTCGATTTTCGGCGCGCGGATATCGCCTTTTTTAGGACCGGTCATTCAGGGCTTCACCGAAGGCAGCGCGGTCGCAATGTTTGCGTTCTGGTTCGCCGATCTGCGCTCGTCTCATGCAAAATTGAAACGGTGGCTGCCGCTGATCGCGCTCGGCGCCGTTGTTGTCGTTCTGGCTTTCGCCGCCGGATCGGTGGCGCGTCATCAGCCGATTACTTCGGCGCGTCCGATGTTCGCGTCGCTTTCGGTCTTCGCCGTCACCACCGTCATCTTCGTCTCGCTTTTCATCGCGTGGCGGAAAGACGCGCTTCCGAGCCTCGCCAACTACTACGCCGGAATCCTGGTCTTCGCAATCCTCAATTACGAACCGCTTCATCTGATGGGCGCGCGTTACATCGGCGTGATGCAAAGCGGCGCGCAATTCGCCGCCGCCCCGATGCCGGCGCAAGCCGTCGTGATGCTGCTTTCGCATTTGTATGAAGCCGCGGGCGGAAGGCTTCACTACTTCATCATCCCGCTCGCGCTCGGCCTCGTGTCGCTGAAAGAGCGCGAAGACGGCGTCAAACGCGAACGCTATTCGACGCAACATCTGCAAGATCTGGCGCAACGCGGCTGGCGCAAAAAATCAAAGCCTTTCACCCAGTAGCTTCACTGACAAGCTTCAGACGAAGAACGCAGGAGAGGGATAGCCGGAGAAACGAATCGCGCGGATGTTTGACGACCGGGCGACCACGCGCTCCCCATTTCGTCATCGCCTATTCGCCCCGTTCCCACCCTTAACGCTCACCGGCTCCTCCCTCTCCTCCACTCTTCGTCAGCCCACTTCAGTTGAGCATCTGAAAGGCATTCAGCGTTTGCCAGACAAAGATCAAAGTCCTTCGGCGGAATCAGGCCTTGCAGACAAGGCTTCGCCTGTGATTGACCCATACGCTTCGGGCGCTCAAGCAACAACGCAAGTCATCTCCGCTACACAGCGAAGATGGCAATTGCGCGACGAGCAATCGAAGCGCTCACTGCTCAATCAATCACACACTACGACGCATGATACTTAAAACCGGGGCTTGCGGATTTTTGGGGGAAGAATGTGAGGTGAGAAAAAAGGGCGTTGTTTTCAGGGCATTTCGGTTTCGATCAACAACGTAAGCGGGGGCAAGAATATTGACTTCACGCATTTATGTCAAACACAAAAACATTAAAGTCTGAAATGGGAGAGCCAATGATGACAAGGAGATATTTCAGATTGCTGTTCGCCGGTCTGTTGCTCTGTTCGGCGTTGTTTGTCTGCTATCCTGACGTCCATTCGCAACGATCAACACGCAACCAGCCCGCCGAGCAGCGGCGCAAACCAAACGTGCTTTTCATCTCCGCCGACGATCTCAACAACGACCTCGGAACTTACGGACACCCACTGGTTAAATCGCCCAATATTGACAGGCTCGCGGCGCGTGGCGTGCGATTCGACCGAGCGTATAATCAATTCCCGCTGTGCAGCCCCAGCCGAACCAGTTTGATGACCGGGCTGCGTCCGGACACGACTCAGGTTTACGACCTGCGAAAACATTTCCGTTCGGTCTTGCCTGATGTCGTCACGCTGTCTCAACTCTTCCAGCGCAACGGCTATTACGCCGCCCGCGTCGGCAAGATTTATCACTACGGCAATCCCGGCCAGATAGGCACGGACGGACTCGACGATCCGATGTCTTGGAATCGCGTGATCAATCCCAGAGGCGTGGACAAGGACGAAGAGAAAGTCCTGACCAATCACACGCCCGCGCGCGGCCTCGGCAGTTCGTTCTCGTTTTACGCTTCGCCCGCCCCTGACGAAGCGCACACCGACGGCAAAGTCGCGGCGGAGACGATCAAACTGCTTGAGCAAAGCAAGGATCAACCGTTCTTCATCGCGGCGGGCTTCTACCGCCCGCATTGCCCCTACATCGCGCCGAAGAAATATTTCGACCTGTACCCGATTGAGAAAATCGCCGCGCCGCAATTTTCGCCTCAAACTCTTAAGGATGAGCTTGCGAACATCCCGCAGGCCGCGCTTTGGACGAACCCGCCGCATTTTGGCGTAAGCCGGCAGGCGCAGCGCGAAGCGATTCAGGCTTATTACGCTTCGATCAGTTTCCTCGACGCCAACGTGGGCCGATTGCTTGACGCGCTCGACCGCTTGAAGCTGACCGATAACACGATCATCGTCTTCTGGAGCGATCACGGTTATTTGCTCGGCCAGCACGGGCAGTGGATGAAGATGAGCCTGTTTGAAGGCTCGGCGCGCAACCCGCTGGTCATCGCAGGCCCAGGCGTCGCTAAAGGCAAACCTTCGGGCCGCACAGTCGAGTTGGTTGACCTTTACCCGACACTGGCCGATTTGTGCGGGTTGGCCGATACGCCAAAGAACCTCGCCGGGCGCAGTTTGCGGCCTTTGCTCAAAAACCCGAACGCCGGATGGAACAAACCTGCGATCACACAGGTTCAACGAGGCTCAGGCCAGAACGCGTTTATGGGCTACAGCATACGCAACGAGCGATGGCGCTACACCGAGTGGGACGAAGGCAAACGCGGCGTCGAGCTTTACGACGAGGCGCGCGATCCGGGCGAGATGCGCAACCTTGCGAATGATCCGAAATCTGCGAAGATTGCCGCTGAGATGAAAAAACTGCTGCAAGACGCGCGCGCGCGTAATGCGGCGATGAATTGACACCTGCCGGCGATTCGCCGCTGGCCATCACTGGAGGATTTATGGCCGAAAAGAACCCCACATTCGAGGAATGGAGAAAGCTTTATGCGGCAGCCGGGCGTGCGAAGGAGATGGCGCCCTGGAATTGGATGATGGAGGACGAAGTCTTCGGCGTGCGTGATCCGGAGAGTGAGGAGATCGGGTTCGTCAGCGTGATGGGCGCGGGAGGCGAACATTTCGCCATCGCGCTCTATCCGGGCGCCGATGCGTTATACGATTTCCTGAATTTACACGAAGCAGGCGAGCAAGGACTGGCTGATGACATCGCGCCGGATCGCGTGCTGGAAATCCCGCAGCTTCAAGCGTCGTTTGAAGACCGCGAGCAGTTGGACAAAGAAGATCGCGAGGTAATCAAAAAACTCAATCTGAAATTTCGCGGGGCGAACAACTGGCCGCAATTCCGCAGCTACGCGCCAGGAATGTTCCCCTGGTTTCTGACTTCGTCCGAAGCGCGTCTTCTGACCGTCGCGCTTGAACAGTTGCTCGATGTCGCGCCGCGAGTGCGCGAAGACGAAGATATCTTGTACGGCGAAGGCGACGAAGATTTTCTGGTAAGAGTCCCACGCAAGGAGAACGCCAACATCGTATGGGAAGACAAAATCCTGCGTGTGCCCGAACCCGAGAAGAAAGCGCCAGCGCCAGCGCCGCTCACCCCGCAACAACTCGAAGCGCTCAAACATCTGCCTAAAACAGCCCTGGCGCTGGAAATGGAATTGACGATGCTACCCATTCCCATGCGCGAAAAGAAGGAGCGCCCATTCTTCCCCTACCTTCTGCTGATCACCGAGGCGGAGAGAGGATTTGTTCTCGGCACGGATATGGCGCAGCCGCTGCCGTCGCTCGAAGCGATGCGAGCAGGGCTTCCTCTCAAACTGGCGCAGACTCTGTCACAACTCGGCGCTCTTCCGAGCCTGATCACCGTCCGCACAGAGGTGACCGCTGCCATGCTGGCGCCATTGGCCGCTGAGCTTGGGATTCAGATCAAACAGTCGCGGGAGTTGCCCGCGCTCGATGAAGCGTTGAATTTTATGATGCGGATGAATCCGTTCCGATAAGCGCGACAGGTTCGGAAACATTCAAGCTTCGCCAGCGTCTTTAACACCGCCGGTAAAATCTTTGCAAAGCTCTTCACGCAAGCCGTTCAATCGGACGACAACCGAAGTCTCAGCGGAGATTTTCAAACTCAGTCCCACCCGGTCAGATTAAAGATCGTGGGAACCAACGGAGGTGTTTTATGCGACGTTCGATAGTTTTGTTATTGATTGCGGTGACCGCGCTTGCTGGATGCAAGCGAACGGTTTCGAGAGACGCCGTGAACAGCGGCGCGGTTGCGTACAATCAGAGCAGTAGCGTCGTTCCATCCTCCTCGCCCTCAGACGCCAGAACGGCGATAGGCGGGCCTGTGCGCCTACAATCGCCAACTGCTGCTCGCAATGTGCAAGAGGCGTCTCTCAGCTCAGCCGGTTCTGCACAAGGCTCGGCCCAAGCCGCTGAGCGCAAGATCATCCGCAACGCCGAAATCACTATCGAAACCGACGCGCCGAACGATGGCCAGCGGAAGATAGCCGCAATCGCCGAGAAGCACGGCGGCTTTGTAGTCACTTCTGAATCCAGACAGAACGACGCCAGATCGCAAACCGCTGCGGCGACGGTCGTGAACGTCATCGTCCGCGTGCCCGCGCAGAAATTCGCCGAGGCGATTGAAGAGATTCGCGGCGTGGGCGGGCGCATTCTGCACGAGAAGATTTCCGGCCAGGACGTGACCGAAGAGTACATTGACCTGGAAGCGCGCATCCGCACGAAGCGCGCGCTCGAAGCGCAGTTCCTGGAAATCATGAAACAGGCCAGGAAGGTTTCAGACGCGCTGGAAGTTCAGACCCAACTCGCCGATGTCCGCGCCGAGATTGAACGGCTGGAAGGCCGGCGGCGCTTTCTGGAAAACCAGTCGGCTCTCTCGACGATCAACATCACACTGAGCACGCCGGCGCCGGTCGTCGCCGCGACAACGCGCGGATTTTTCTATGACATCAAGGCCGCATTCGGCGATGGAGTGGACACCGGGACGGAGATCATCCTGGGCATCATCCGCTTCGTGATCGTGATGATCCCGGTGACGCTGTTTATCCTGCTGCCCGCGTGGCTTGTGTTCAGGTGGCTTCGGAGGCGGATCGTCTGGCCTGGAAGAACGGCTGCGTCGCCCGCGACCAATCAGAGTGAATGAGTTTTGTGATTTGTTTTGGTGTGAAAAACCGAGAGTTGTGTTTCTCTCGGCTGCACATTGAGCGTCAGTGTTGTGGAGGGAAGTGTGGGGATGTTAAGGGAGGACAGGTCAAGGAGGTTGCGGTCAATAACGTATCAATAGGTGGTACCTCAATGTGCAGCGCGAGAGTAATTGAAGAACGTGGTGGGACGTTCTCAATCTTGTTGCGGCCTTTGGCGTGATCATTGCCTTATCTCGTCGTTTTATTCTTCAGGCCGCAAAGTCAATTTCAAATATCTATTCCAACCGGTTCGTTTCGCCTGGGCTATTTCGTACTGAACTTTTCGTAAGCCCATTCCCGGTAGCTATCCCAGGTTATGTGAACACCGAGCACCTGGCTGATGCTCAATCCCATCAGCGTCAGCATAAAAATCGTTGTGGCGCCGATCAGCGTCAACAACAGCGTGTATTCAACGATGCTCTGTCCTTCTTCGTCTTTCAGAAAATCATTCAACATAAAAACCCCGTTTCTTATCCCGGTGAGGTGAACAACTTCGGGGAGAGCGTTTCGTTCCTTTCGACGCCTGACCATAGAGCAACACACGTGCCACCGCGCAAAAGGCCGCGTCGAAACACGCTAAGTGAGCGAATAGCAGAAGATATTCATTGGATTGAAAATTTTACTCGACGGAGCGGAACGACAACCTGTCTACAAGTGGCGATGAGTTGCTGTTATCGCTGTCCACGTATGATTACAAACGTAACCAGGGAGTGG